>JBCDKA010000374.1:0-1502 GCA_038747195.1 Pseudomonadota bacterium | reverse complement strand
GTGTTCGGGATGGGGACCTGGTACGTCCTCCGTATGCTGCGCCGCCCGCCGCTGCCGGGCGAGGAGCCGGTGGCGTCCCACGAGCCCACCCGCGTTGCGCCGGCGGCGGCCACCGCACGGGAATTCGACGGCGGGGCGGTCGCGCAGTGACCGATCTGGCGCTGATCTGGGCCGGTGTGCTGACGCTCGCCGTCCTGCTGTATGTGATCATGGACGGGTTCGACCTGGGTATCGGTATTGTGTTTCCGATGCTGGAGGTCGGGGACGACCGCGATCGCGCGATGAACTCCATCGCTCCGGTTTGGGACGGCAACGAAACCTGGCTGGTGCTGGGCGGTGGCGGCCTGTTTGCTGCGTTCCCGCTGGCCTACGGCGTGCTGATGACCGCTTTCTACGCGCCGCTGACGGCGATGCTGCTGGGCCTTGTCTTCCGCGGTGTGGCTTTTGAGTTTCGCTGGCGCGACCCCGACCACCGGGCGCTGTGGGACTTCAGCTTTACCGCGGGGTCCCTGCTGGCGGCCTTTTGTCAGGGGCTGATCCTGGGCGCTTTTGTGCAGGGTATCGAGGTGGACAACCGATCTTACGGGGGCGGCTGGTTTGACTGGCTGACCCCTTTCAGCGTGATGACCGGGGTAGCCGTCAGCGTCGGGTATGCATTGCTCGGGTCGGGCTGGCTGATCATGAAATCTGATGGAGCGCTGCGCCAGCGCGCATACCAGGTGGCGCTGCCGCTGGCGGTGGGCATGCTGGCGTTGATCGGCACGGTGAGCCTGTGGACTCCGATGCTCAGCCAGGAAATCGCCGATCGGTGGTTCAGCTCGGAAAACCTGCTGCGTCTATGGCCGATCCCGCTCCTCGTGGCGGTCCTGGCGATCCTGCTGCTCGAAGGCTTGCGCAAGCAGCGCGATTGGTGGCCGTTCAGCGCAACGCTGGGACTGTTTCTCGCCAGCTACGCGGGCCTGGCAGTTAGCCTCTTTCCTTACGTGGTGCCCCGCTCGCTGACGATCTGGGACGCGGCTGCACCCGACTCGTCGCTGCGGTTTCTGCTGATCGGGACCGTGATCCTGCTGCCGATGATCCTCGCCTACACGGGCTACGCCTACTGGGTGTTCCGAGGCAAACTGAAAGCCGGCGAGGGCTATCACTGATGAGCGGGCGGGGTACCCGGCTGGCCTGGTTTGCCGGACTCTGGCTCGCCGGCGTGCTGGTGCTCAGCGCGTTGGCTGCCTTTCTGCGCTGGCTCATGGGGATATAATGTGCTGTTCCTCAAGAAAAAACGTTAGAGGAGATTCAACATGCTCACCCGTAGACAGCTCCTGGCAGCGGGCGGCGCCGCCGCAAGCCTGAGCCTCAGCCCGTCCAGCTTCGCGGCAGATGGACTGATTCGACGAACGATCCCGGCCAGCGGCGAGCAGCTGGTGGCCATGGGGATTGGCACCAACCGCTACGGCGTCACCGGCGCGGAAGCCAAAGCACCGCTCAAGGCGACGCTGGCCGAGTTT
>JBCDKA010000373.1:0-1504 GCA_038747195.1 Pseudomonadota bacterium | reverse complement strand
ATCGCGCGGGCCGGGACTACGGCGTTTCGAAACAGCACGTTTCGATGAATGTTGTTGGAGTTGGGTGTGCCGGTGTGCTCGTAGCCGACAAAGGTGGTGAAGGTGCAGGCTGAGGTCCGATCATAGGCGGCTTCCGCCATCTCCTGAATCTGTCGCCAAAGGTCGTTCGCCGGCTCGATGCACGCCTCGCCGTCCTCGCCGCAAACGTCCGGCAGGTGTTTCGGATCGGTCGCGCCAACGACACGAAACATGGCAAACATGCCCTCGTTTTCGTTCTGCCGAATCAGGCGGCAGGTCGGCAGGTCGTAAACGACACTCTCGGCATCGTAGCAGCGCGTCATTTCGCCAAAGAACTCGGAGTGGTCGGTGACCGCGGCGAAGTCCAGCGGATACTCAAGCTGCTGGGTTGCTGCAGGCCTGCCGTTCTCGTCATAGGGCGGAATGCCCAGCGGCTCGCCTCTGGCGAATCGATAGGCGTCCGCCGGCGTGGTCTCGGTCCCGCGTGGGCGGGCGTCGTAGGAAAACGCCGTGTGGATGTGCAGGTCGCCGAACAGCGCCCGTTTGGTTGGTGATCGCCGCGTACAGGGTTCACGCTGTTCGCTGTAGACGACCAGGTCGTCAATGGCGGTCTCGGTAAGGGGGGGCACCTGGCTGGCGCACGCGGCCAGCATCAGCGTCGCGCCAGCGGACAGCCAAAGACGAAGGGGCAGGATCGCTGGTGTCATGATGCGTAGCGTGGGTCTCTCACCTCGTAAGGGGAGACTTTACCAGCCAAGCTTTCCAGCTACCCAGCGGATTGGTGATTGGGTCGCCGCCCGGACGCCGACGGCTTCGGCGCCCGGGCATAACTCCGATCTAGCGGGTTTCGGAAACCACCTCAGCGCACCAGGGCGTTGCCGCATGCCATGGGCAGAGACTTGAGCTCGCCCTCGCTCGCCTGGCGCCAGTCGCTGAAGCCCTCATTGTCGCCGACCCAACCTTCGTTGAATCGCTGGAGCCAGAATCCGTCGGTCAGCGCCGGCCAGGCGGCTAGGTTGTCCGGCAGGCAGCCCGAGCCAAGCGGGTCCTGGCGGCCGGTCAGGCCGCAGCGCGACCAGCTCAGCCCGGTATCCAGGTCCAGCAAGCTGCTGCCCTGGTCGACAAAACGCTCCGGCACTAACTTCGAGAGTTCGCCGAGGCTGCAGGATTTGGGAACCGGCGCGAGCTCAAACCCATCGGCAAACAGGAAGTCGATCAGATCGAACAGCGTAAAGGTCAGCGGCGCGGTGGTCCCCACGCTATAGCTGGTGCTCTCCAGCAGCCGCAGCTCGATGCTTTCATCCGGCTCGTTGTCTGGCTGGTCGGCGATGGGCGTGAGAACAATTCGCGCCTCCAGCTCGTTGGCCGGTATGGTGGTTGTTGCGGGTGAGGAGCCGAAGACGTCTTCAATGCGGTAGTCGACGTTTTGAGTGGCGGTTCCGTCGACCTCCAGGTTGACCAGAAGAGAGCGTGTCAGGTCGCCGTT
>JBCDKA010000372.1:0-1507 GCA_038747195.1 Pseudomonadota bacterium | reverse complement strand
GAGCAGCTGCGCCCCGAGCCGGTTCAGGCGCCTGTCCTGCACGCGGTTCCCGATCCGGCGCCCGTGACCTTCAGTCGAAAAAACCCGTTTCTGGCGAGCGTTGAGGTCAATCAAAAAATTACCGGCGATGACTCCGGCAAAGACGTCCGTCATCTGGAGCTATCGCTGGAAGACTCGGGCATTCAATATCAGCCCGGTGACTCGCTGGCTGTTCTGGCCGACAACCCGCCGGAGCTCGTTTCTCGAGTGCTGGCCGCCACGGGCCTTGCGGACGATGCTCCCGTTCAGCTGGACAACCAGACGCTGGCGCTGGCGGACGCACTCCGATCAGAACGCGAGCTGACCCGGCTGACCCGACCGGTGCTGGAGCGCCATGCCGCCGTCAGCGACGCGGAGGCGTTGCGTCTCGCGCTCAGCCCCGACGGCAACCTGCGCCAGTTTCTCTTCGACCACCAGGTGGTAGACCTGCTGACCCAGTATCCTGTGGCCCTCGAGCCGCAGGCCCTCGTTGACCTGTTGGCACCCCTGGCGCACCGGGCCTACTCGATCGCCTCCTCCCCGGCGATCGACGAAGCGTCCGTCCACCTAACGGTCGCCCGCCTGACGTTTGAGGCGTTCGACGAGCCCCACATCGGCGCCGCGTCCAGCGCGCTGGCCGAGCTAAGCCCCGGCGACGAGCTGCGGGTATTCCTGGATCCCAATCCGCGGTTCCGTCTGCCGGAAAACCCGGAGACGCCCATCATCATGATTGGCCCCGGCACCGGTGTTGCCCCATTCCGCGCCTTTCTTCAGGAACGCGAGCAGCAGCGCGACAGGCTGGGCAAGGTCGGCGACAACTGGCTGTTTTTCGGTGACCGTCATTTTGAAACGGACTTTCTCTACCAGATCGAATGGCTGCGCTGGCGCAAGAGCGGCTTGCTGAGTCGACTCAGCGCCGCTTTCTCTCGCGACCAGGCGGAGAAGCGCTACGTGCAGCATCTGATGGAGGAGCAGGGTGAGACGTTTTTTGCCTGGCTGGAAGCGGGTGCCTGCGTGTACGTTTGCGGTGACGCTGAGCACATGGCGCCCGACGTGGACGCGGCGTTGACCCGGCTGGTCCAGACCCATGGCGCGCTGAGCGATGAGCAGACCGCGGCCTACATGGCCGAGCTCAAGCGCAGCGGTCGCTATCGCAGGGACGTGTACTAATGTCTGACGACGCCAAAAAAGCTGCGCTGAGCGACGTCGAGCGCATCAAGTCGGCGAGTCAAAACCTGCGGGGTACGTTGACCGAAAGCCTGCTGGATGACGTGACCGGGGCTATCGCGGACGACGACACGCAGCTCAGCAAATTTCACGGCATCTACCAGCAGGATGACCGCGACAGCCGGGCGGCTCGCCGCCGTCAAAAGCTGGAGCCAGCCTTCTCCTTTATGATCCGCGCTCGCGTACCGGGTGGCATCTGCACGCCCGCTCAGTGGCTGGCGATGGACAAGCTGGCGCAAACCCACGCCAACGGCACGCTGCG
>JBCDKA010000371.1:0-1599 GCA_038747195.1 Pseudomonadota bacterium | reverse complement strand
CCCGTAGCTCGGCAATCTCAGCGCTGCTGAAGCCGCCAAAACAGGAAAGATCGATGACTTCGGCCAGCTCCTCGTTGTCCTGCTCAAGCTGGGTCAGCGCCTCATCCAGGCGCAGAACGCGGTGCGGATCATTCAGGTCAGCCAGCAGGTTGCTGTGGAGCGATTCCACCTGCAGCCCACCGCCGCGTTTGGACGCCATCCGGGCCCGCCACGTGTCGATGACAATCTGACGCATCACCCGACAGGCGACGGCAAAAAAGTGTCCGCGGTTGCGAAACTCCGCGCTGTTGGCTGCCGACAGTTTTTCGAAAGCTTCGTGGACCAGCGACGTGGTCTGCAGTTCGTTGCGAACGCTCGAACGCCGGAGCTGCGACTGAGCGAGGGTCTTGAGCTCTTCGTAGAGCAAAGACACAACGTGGTTGAGCGCCGCCTCCCCGCCTTCGGCCTGGGCTCTTAGTAGCTGGGTGACCTCTCCCGGCGAAACGGGGCTTTGGCTGGACATGTTCGACTCCGCAGCCGGCTGACCAAAATCGCGTGAATTCCAGTGTCGAGGGTCGCGCAAAGCCTGTCAAATGGACGGGCTCAACTTATGGGGTCAGCCCCATGAAATCGGTGATGGCGGACAGTAGCCCGGATGCCAAAGGCAGCGACGGATCGCTGTAGCTTGCCATCTGTTCCGCCATGCCGCCGTCAGCCGTTTTGAGCACGTGATTCATCCCCTTGATCACCTGGAGACGAGCCTGCGAAGCGCGCGAGGCGAGCAGCTCACCTTCCGACACCGGGACCTGCAGGTCGGTGTCGCCGTAGAGCAGCAGTATCGGCAGCGAGAGACCTTCGATCTGCTGCGCCGGGTCATGGGCAAACCAGGAGATCAGATAGGGCTGCACGGAGGGGCGCAGCAGCGACTCGAGTCCGACGGGCACCGATTCTACCGTCTCCCCGTTGCGCAGCGTTTCGAGCGCCGCGATGGCTTCGGCGAGTGTGTCCCCGGAGAGCTGCGCGCTGAGCTGCGTGGCAATCAGGTCAGCCGGATGGGTCCCTGGGCCTGCCAGCACCACCAGTCCCGCCGGCCGAACTTTCGCTGCCGCCGACAGCACAATCTGCCCTCCTTCACTGTGGCCCAGGAGAAACACCGGCGCTGAGCAACGCTGATCCAGCCATCGGTAGAGCGCGACAGCGTCGTCCACATAGTGCTCATAACGTAGCGTTGACTCCGACTGATTTGCTGACGTGCTGGCGGCGACCATGCGCTTGTCGTAGCGGAGGGTTTCAACACCCTGAGCCTGAAGCCCCTGCGCCAGGTATTTGAGACTGTTGTTGCGGCCGGGAAGCAGCGCTGAGTTGCCGTTTCGATCCGTGGGACCCGAGCCGGCAACAATCAGGCCGCAAGCGGCGGTGGGTTTGAGATCCGGCACCAGCAGCGAACCTTCGAGCGTTCCGCCCGCGACATCGATCGAAACCTCGGTCTCCACGGCCGCAACGCCGTAGGTCCAGGCGAGCAGCACCATCGCCAGAACGGCGGTTGTCGTGCATCGGTCGCCACACGCCAGATTGTTGCTTCGATCACTCGTCCGCATGATCAAAGCCCTCGAGCCGCTG
>JBCDKA010000370.1:0-1617 GCA_038747195.1 Pseudomonadota bacterium | reverse complement strand
TGTTTGGCCAGGCGGCGGACTACCCGCCGGCGCTGGATCTCGCCAGCCTGGACGGCAGCAACGGCTTTCGCATTAATGATATCGCCATCCTCGGGCAGCTGGGTGAAGCAGTCAGCGCCATTGGGGACATCAACGGTGATGGGTTCGACGATCTCGCAATTGGTGACCCAAACCGGGGTCCTGGTGACCTGTCCATTCCGGGGGTGGTCTATGTCGTCTTCGGGGCAGCCACTTTCCCAGCGGAGCTGGAGCTCTCCGACCTCGGCGGGAGTAACGGTTTTGTGGTCGAAGGGCCGGCGGGAAACCAGCGGCTTGGCGCCGCGCTAGCTGGTGCCGGGGACTTCGATAACGACGGGCTGGATGATCTGGTGATCGGCGCGCCGGAGGACGGCGGCGGTCGGGGGTATGTGCTGCTCGGCAATTCCGCGCCGCGCAGCCTCGAGCCCGCGCTGGCCCTGGCGCCCACGCTCGAGGATTCCACGTCGGACGAGGTCTTGCTTGCCGATCTGCTGGGCCCGGTTTACGTGGACGCAGAACCGCTGGCCGGCGTTGCGGTGATCGACAATCCGTTTAGTCCGTTCCAGGGCAGCTGGCAGTTCAACAACGGCGGCCCGTGGTTTCCGCTGTCGACCGGTCAATCCGAAAGCAGTGCAACCGTTCTCACGGCGACCACCCGGCTCCGCTACGTGCCCGTGCCCGACTTTGCCGGCGGTCCAATCCGCCTGCAGCTCAGGCTCTGGGACGGAAACTGGGGCATGGGCGGGGACAATCGCGATATTCGCGATGCGATCAACGCCCTCGGCGGCTTCGGCGACGTGGTCAGTGTCGAAATCATCGTCACGCCCGTCAACGACCGGCCGACGCTGCTGGTGTCCGACCCACCCCGCGTTCTGGCCGGCGCCGGCCCTCAGCTTCTGCCCGGCTTTGCGTCATTTAATCCGGGCGGCGGGGAGACGGCTCAGACCGGTACCTATCGGTTTGTGTCGCTGACCAATCCGCAGCTTTTTCTGGACCTGCCCAGCATCGATAGCAACGGCGACCTCACCTATACCCCCAACGCGGGCAGCGGCGGCACGTCCGAGGTGCAGTTTGTCGTGCAGGATTCCGGCGGCACAACCAACGGCGGTCAGGACACCTCACAACCGGTCACCGTGACGTTCACCATTTTGGACACGTTTCTGTTCGCAGACAGCTTTGAAGACTGATTGCGGAAGCGCCGGTGATCGCGCCCGCGCTCATGGGAAGGGAGGAAAGGACATGACACTACTCAAAGCACTTGTTGTACTAAGCTGCCTGTCGGCCGCCGTCGTGCAGGCAGCAGAGCTTCGCGACCAGCATTTCAATCCACGGCCGATGAGCGACGCACCTTTGGCTGAGGGATACAACGTCGGACAATCTTTTACGGTGGGGCTGAGCGGAGACCTGGTCCAGATCGACGTCGCCATGGACTGCAAACCGGGCGGTGATGTCACCCTGGCGCTCTACTCCGAAAATCCGCCAGGAAGCGTTGATCGGTGGCGGCCGGTCCACACTGTGACGCGGGCCTCTGGCAGCTTTCCGGAAAATGGCGGCGCCTGGCCGGACTATCAGGGCATTCGTGTGCCGGCAACGCCAGTG
>JBCDKA010000369.1:0-1651 GCA_038747195.1 Pseudomonadota bacterium | reverse complement strand
GCGAGCCACCGCCACACGCTGCTGCTCACCGCCCGACAAATCTTCGGGCAGCTTGTCACGCAGCGCCGCAATGCCCAGGGCGTCGAGTAATTCGCTGCTGCGCCCGTCGTCGGGCAGGCTACTCAGGGCGAGCGGGAACGAGAGGTTTTCCCGGACGGTCAGGGTGGGCAGCAGGTTGAACGACTGAAACACGATGCCGAGCTGCTGCCGCCGAAATTGCGCCAGGGCGTTTTCGTCCAGGGTGGCTAGCTCGTGGCCGGCAACGCAAACGCGACCGGCATCGGGCTTCAGCAGGCCGGCGATCAGATTGAGCAGCGTGGTCTTGCCCGAGCCGCTGCGCCCGACGAGCGCCAGACTTTCGCCGGCGGACAGGCTGAGATCGAGCCGGTCCAGCACCGGCCTCGGGTCAGGTGGGTAGGTCTTGCTGACGGCGCTGAGCTGAACCAGCCGCTCGCCCGGGCCGCCCCCCTGAGCGGGCGCCGCTGTCTGCTCAGCCACGAACCGTCAGCCGCTGGCGCCGAGCGCCCGAGCCCGTTCGACCCGGGCCGCCAGCTCGGAGGGTGTCTCCTGCACCTGCTGCCAGCCGGGCCAGCCGCAGACATGCTGCTCGACGAGCTTCGCCACCATAGCCGCATGGTCGGCCTGTTCATTGAGGGCGGGGATGTAGCTGTAACGCTTCCCGCCCGCTTCCTCGAAGAGTTCACGGTTTTCCATGGCAATCTCTTCGAGCGTTTCCAGGCAGTCCGCGGCGAACCCCGGACAAATGACCTGCACGTCGTGAACGCCCTCCGCCGCCAGCTCTTCGAGCCGCTGATCCAGGTAGGGCTGCAGCCACGTCTCCCGGCCGAAGCGAGACTGGAACGCCAGCTCCCACTGGTCATCGCGAAGCCCGAGCGCCTCAGCCAGCAGTCGCGCGGTCATTTGGCAAAGGCAGTGGTAGGGATCGCCGGTCATAAAGTAGCGCTGCGGAATTCCATGGAACGACATCAGGAGTTTCTGCGGCTGGCCGTGATCAGCCTGGTGCGCGCGCACGCTTTCAGCCAGCGCCTCAATGTAGGCAGGGTGGTCGTGATAGGTGTTCACGAAACGCAGCTCCGGTATCCAGCGGCGCCGGGCTAGCGAGGCGGCGACACCGTCGAAGGCCGCCGCCGTGGTGCTGGACGAATACTGAGGAAACAGCGGTAACACCAGCAGCCGTCGGACGTTTTGGGCTTCCAGGGCGTCGAGCGCCGCCGGGATCGACGGATTGCCGTAGGTCATCGCCAGCTCGACGGCTGGGCCGCCGGACTGATCGTTCGCATCGCGTGGCCCGCTGCCGAGCTTGGCAGCGACCGCCTCGGCGAGGCGTTTGCTGTAAACCAGCAGCGGCGAACCGTCTTCGTGCCAGATGCTCGCGTATTTGCGGGCCACGGGGCCTGGCCGGACTCGCAGAATCACCAGGTTAAGAATGATTTTCCAGAGCCAGCGTGGCGCATCGACCACCCGGCGATCTGACAGGAATTGGGCGAGGTAGCGGCGCACGGCACCGGCGTTCGGCTCGTCTGGAGTACCGAGGTTGAGCAGCAACACGCCGTCTCGCGCCGTGGAACCATGATCGTAGGCGGAGTTGCGCCCACGATCTTGTGTCTGGGTTTCCGTGTTCACACTATAT
>JBCDKA010000368.1:0-1652 GCA_038747195.1 Pseudomonadota bacterium | reverse complement strand
GACAGCAGGACCGCCAGCAGCGCGAAGCTGCCCAGGTACCAGGCGAGCACCGATACCGCGACGCTGACCAAGAGGATAACCACACCAAACAGCAACGAAAGGCCTGGAGCCCTTCGCCAGTCGTCCCAGCCGAGGCGGAGCCAGCGCCAAGGAGCCTCGCTGGTGAGATCAGCGCAGGGAACGACAAACGGCTTGCCGATGGTTTCCGCCATTCCAACCTCTCGGGTCCCACATGCAGGCCCTGGAGAATGACACAGTGTTCCCGGCAAGGCGACCAGCCGGACCTGCTCTTAGAGATTCACCGTCACGGTGCTGCCCAGCGGTCTGACCGATTCAAATCCATCGCGAAAGAGGTCGTTGGACTCAACGGCGCCCGCGCTGCACGGGTTCTGTCTGGGCTGAAATCGTTGATCGACGGCAACCGCATCGCAGGTTGGTCCGAGACCGGCCTCCCGTGCCAGGCTGGCGGCGGTTAGCTCATGCGTGGGGGCGGCGCCGGGATTGCTTCGAAGGGGCGTAATGCCCAGCTCTGAGGGTGTCATGCTCGCCTGGTCGGACGGCTGGTTGAGCTCACAGGTGCTTCCAGGACCTTCGAGATTTCCACCCAAACTGGTTACATTGTCCGCGCTGTTAATGCTGCACTCGCCGTTGATCAGCGTGTTGGCGAACGTTGCCTGCAGATCGTCGCTCGAACCGGTGACTCGAATGCTGTTGCCACGATCCGCGAGGTTGCCTGTCAGGGTCACGTGTTCCAGGCTGGCCGCCGCGCTGAAGTTATAGATGGCGCCGCCGTCATCGATCGCTTCGTTCCCGCTGAAGGTCGTGTTGGTGATGTTGATCGTTCCGCCGGTGAGATAGATTCCGCCGCCGTCGTCCTCAGCCGTGTTGTTCGAGATGGTGCTGTGAGCGATTTCGAGCAGGTCATCATCGTCGACAAACGAGATCATGCCTCCGTCCGAAGCGGCGTTGTTGTTGAACCAGCTGTTGTGAATCGTGACCGTCTTGCTGTGCCCGGTGCCGGTCACGCCGATAACCCCACCCGCGCCGCCCAGCGTTCGGTTGTCTGTAGCCTCCACCCCGTCCAGCATCAGGCTACGAGCCAGGAATAGGATCGCGCCGCCGCCGGAACCCTCGCCCGTGTTGTCGATAAGGCTCACCTGCTCCAGCACGGTGTCGGCATCCGACCCGCTCAGGTAGAGCGCTGCGCCGCGCAGCAATGCCGTATTGCCGCTGAACAGCGTGTTTCGGACGCTGACGTTGGCATTGGCAAAACTCCCCGCGCCGTTGTCAGCGCGGTTGTCGACAAACGCGCAGTCGGCAATGTCGAGCGTAGCCGTGCCGCGAGCGTAAAGCGCGCCGCCCAGACCCTGACTCGAATTGCCGACAAATACCACGTCGCGCAGCGTCAGGCTGCCGTCGTCTATCTGCACGGCGCCGGCGTTGAGCGTACCGTTGGTAGCCAGCGACGTGTCGGCGTTCTGAATGCGTAGCTGGCTCAGCGTCACCTGTGCTCCGTCTCGAATGTCCATGATTCGCCCGAGCATTTGCCCATCCAGCGTTGCTGGACCCGTGATCGTCATATCCGTTGAGATATCCAGATCGCCCGTTTCCAGCGTGTCGTTGCCCACCAAATCGATGAGATAGGTGCCGGG
>JBCDKA010000367.1:0-1655 GCA_038747195.1 Pseudomonadota bacterium | reverse complement strand
GTTTGCGTCGAGCCGGAGGAACACGCTGACGGCATCAACTTCTTTGCGCGAAACTTAAAGCCCTTGCCTTTGACCCTGAGCTTCCGCGCTGAAACCACCAACCTGAACGGGCCGAACGGCAGCGTCACGGTGTCGCTACAGGGTGAGGAGCGCATCGAGCTCGCCGCCTACAGCCGCCAGCAGGAAGGAAAACGTTACCGCTACCAGTATTGGTTCGATTGGACGGTGGGCCTGCAAACCGTCGATCACGACGACCAATACCTTTACCAGCTGCCGTTTCCCGTAGGCGAGCGCTGGCGGATTGTTCAGGGTTTTGGATCGCGCTTTTCCCATACCGGCCGGGAGCACTATGCGGTGGATTTTGATATGCCCGTCGGCAGTCAGATCAACGCGGCGCGCGAGGGCGTGGTGGTGAGGGTCCGCGAGCGCCACAACAAGGCCTGCTGGGAGAAAGGCTGCGGCCGCTACGCCAATTTTGTGGTGATCCTGCATGACGACGGCACTACCGGTGAGTATTACCACCTGAAAAAAGACGGGGCGCTGGTGGATGTCGGGGACCGGATCAGCGCCGGTCAGCCCATCGCCCTGTCGGGCAACACCGGCCACAGCACGATGCCCCATCTTCACTTTGCGGTCTATCGGGCCGATACCTGGGGTCGAACCCGGTCCCTGCCCTTTCGATTTGGCAACGGCGGCAAGGCGCTTCGGAAACCCCGCAGCGGCCAGCGGCTGCAAAAGCTGCCGACACCCTGACGCCCGGCAAGGCTGTTAGCTACTGCCCCGAAGGTGCGGTTGCCCGTTTGAGTGGGGCAAAAACTGACGTGACGCGTCACTATTTGGGCGGCAACCCACCCCAACGCGCGCGCTGAGCGCCTAGACTCGCGCGCCTGTCGGCATTTATTCAAATTGGCACAGCAATTGCTTTGTTATCACCGCAGGATCGGATGGGTAGCTACACAGGATGTTAGCCGTGACTCAAGCAGGCAATCGGACCCAGCGCGTCGCCACGCTACACGACCTGATGGTCGAACTGGGAAAGATTGAGCTTGAGCTGGAACGGATGCCCAGCGGCAAGCCAGATGTGGATGCGCTCAAGACAAGAAGGTCGGAGCTGCGCTGCGAACTGGCTCAGCTGTCCCGCTGAGACTGCGATTCTTCCTCCCTCAAAGGCGCCCTCCGCCCGGCCTCTGGCCGGGTGGAGGGATTGTCCTTACAGCCGTAATTCTTGACGCGCTTTCGGTAGATTCCCCAGCAGGGTCCTAGTTGCGGCCGCCTCGGCTGCCTGAGCGACTGCGGCCACCGGAGCTGCGACGGGGCGGCGCGGAACGCGCTGACTGACGCGGAGCCGGTGCACGCTGCTGCCTGCGAGGTGCCGGCTGACGCACGGGCTGACGTGGCGTCGACTGCCGGTAGCTGCGGCTCTGTGGGGCCGACCGGGCGGGGGACCTTGCGGCTGGCCGGTTCACCACGCCCGGCTTCCGGGCGCCGCTGCTGCGATTGGTCGATCGACGGGTCGACCGGGTGGGCACTCGTCCGGCGGAAGAGCGCACCACCGGCGTACGGTTGACCGGCACCGTGCTGCGACGATTCGATGAATTTCGCTGGGACGTCCTGGGCTGAGACCTGGTCTGTGTTCTGGCCTGCGTTCGAGGCTG
>JBCDKA010000366.1:0-1676 GCA_038747195.1 Pseudomonadota bacterium | reverse complement strand
TGATCGAGCCTGCCGGACGCAGCGCCCTCGACCGGCTGCGTCGAGCTACCCAGCTTGATCCGGGCAGCGTTGCGCTGGCCGATCGGCTGGTTGGACTCGAGCGGCGCCTGATCGACCAGGCGCTGGCGGCGGCCCGCGAGATGGACTTTCGACGGGCCAACCGGCTGCTGGCCGGTGCCCGGCGAGCGCGGGGCGGTTCATCGGGCGTTGACTACGCGGGTGAGCAGATTCAGGAGTTCCGCCGCCTTCGTATCGAAGAAACCTCCAACGTGGCGCGGCTCGCCATGCGCGATAGCCGTTTCCCGGACGCTGAGGAGGCGATTGAATCGGTTCGCAGCCTGGGAGCGGGCGGTGAGCTCTTGGCGACCCTCGACGAAGAGCTGCGGCTGAGCCGGCTTTACAACGTATTTCGGCCGGGGCAGCTGTTTTCTGACGACCTCACCAGCGGCGGCGAGGGCCCAACCATGGTGGTGCTTCCTCACGGGGCATTCCGGATGGGCGCGTCACCGGTGGATCCGGTGCAGAATCGCTTCGAGCGTCCCGCCCACACGGTGGTCTTCGGTCGGGGGTTTGCGCTGGCCCAGCACGAAGTCACGGTCGGCCAGTTCGCGCAGTTTATCGAGGCGACGGGCTATGAGACGGACGCCGAGCGTGACGGTCACTCTTACGCCTACAGCGAAGCCAGCGGCCGCGTGGGGCGACGTCGGAAGACCAGCTGGCGGCATGCCTATAACGGTCGCGACGCTGAACCCGATCTGCCGGTGGTGCACGTGAGCTTCACCGACGCGCAGGCTTACGCACGCTGGCTGGCGGAAGAAACCGGGTACGCCTACCGCCTGCCGTCTGAGGCGGAATTTGAATACGCGCTGCGCGGCGGGCGACAGACGCGCTACTGGTGGGGTGACGGCACGCCGACACTGGCGGTGGAAAATCTGACCGGTGAAGGTGACGAGTCGCCGCGGCGTCTGAGCTGGACCATCGCCTTTGAGGATTACACCGACGGCTTCTGGGGCCCGGCGCCGGTGGCGCAGCTCAGCGCCAATCCCTTTGGACTCTACGACATTGCCGGCAACGTGCAGGAGTGGGTGGCCGACTGCTGGCACGACAGCTACGTGCGGGCGCCCGGCGACGGTTCAGCTTGGGTCAACCGCGGTTGCGATCTACGAGTGGTGCGAGGCACGTTTTGGGGCGGCGCCCCGGATACGGCGCGGGCCAGCAGCCGCCAGGGTTACAAAGCGGAAACGCGTGGGGCCGCGATCGGCTTTCGGGTAGCGCGCGATCTGGTGACGCTGCCACCCCAGATGGCGAATCGCTAAGTCGGTTCAGTTAGGTAACGCGGGGAGCCTAACGCTGCCTTCTGCGCCGCCGAACGGACCTCGGGCTTCTCCGGCGCAGGTGCCAAGCGTGCAACCGGTGCCGTTCCCCATGCTGCGATGGTAGCGATCACTGGCTTGCCGGCTTTGGCGGGCCGCCTCGCGGCTGTCCCAACAAACCCTCGTGACCAGGTGGGTGCCCACCCGACGAATCCGCTCGCAGTAAACGTTTTCGGCGAAGCGCACGTCCACTTCCCCTAGCTCCTCAACCAGTTCAGCGACCTCGTCGCTGACCAGCGTCCGTTCACCCGCGTTCATATTCCGTTCGCTGGTGGAAGCGCAGCCAGCAATGGCGGCCAGCAG
>JBCDKA010000365.1:0-1704 GCA_038747195.1 Pseudomonadota bacterium | reverse complement strand
GTCCGCCCGGCTCATCGAGCCTCGCCGCGATGAGCAGCTATGGACAGCCACATTCGACGGCACGCTGGAAGACGTTTTCTCGATCCAGGAAAAGGTCGCGCGAAGAATTGTCGATGCGCTGGAACTCCATCTGACGCCGGAACAGAAGCGCTCGCTGTCCACTCGCTCTGTGGACAACACGGTGGCTTGGCGACTCATGTTTCAGGCCCGACAGGAGGCTTTCCGCTGGCGGCGCGAAGCGATCGACCGAGCGGTGGAGTTGCTGCACCGGGCGATCGACATTGCCGGATATAACCCGCAGCTGCTCGGCTCCCTCGGCCGAACCTGGCTTCAGTACCGGGAGGCGGGCATCGATCTCAGCGAAAAACCGCTGGCGGAAGCTGAGACCTGTGCCCGTCGAATCCTCGATCAGGACCCTGCTGCCGTTGAGGGTCTGCAGCTCAAAGGATGGCTGGCCTACACACGCGGAAATGTTGCCCAGGCAATCGACTGCTTGCGCATGGCGATTGCCGCGGAGCCTGACGACGTCGATTCGCTGTCGCTGCTGGTCAACTGCCTGCTGATCGCAGGACTGCTGGACGAAAGCGAGGCGCATGTTGAGCGTTTGCTGTTGATCGACCCGCTGACGCCGCTCACCAGCTGCATGCCGGGGTGGAAAGCGGTACTGCAGGGGCGTTTCTCCGCCGCCATCCAGCCCTACGAGAAAATGCTGACGATGGATCCTGCCAATCCGTTTGCCCGGCTCTTTTGCATCTGGGCCTACGTGCTAAACGAAAGGCATGAGCAGGTGGCGGAGGCCTTTGCGGAGTTCCCCGAGGAAGCGATGGGACATCCCGCGGTGCAGGTTGCTGCGTTATTCGCCGGCAAAAGCAAAGGCCCGGTGGCGCCCCACACGGAGGCTGCGGCCGCGGAAAACGAAATGCTGGCGCGAACCCTGGCCCAGGGACTGGCCGTGGCCGGAGACTATGACGGCGCTGAACGATGGCTGCGGACGGCCATGGAGCGGGGCTTTACTAACTACCCCTACCTTTCTTCGTTTGATCCGTTTTTTGCGCCCCTTCGGGGGAGGCCCGCGTTTGAGGAAGTGCTGAAGGAAATGCGCAAGCGCTGGGAGGCGCTCGTCAACGCCACCTGAGGCGGGTCAGTTTTCGAATCCATCGCGAAATACGTCGCGCGCCGGATCTCCGCCAGCAACGCGAAGCGGTCCCCTGTTGTTCGGATCCAGCCAGGGCTGCAGGCGCTGATTGTCCCCGCTCCCCCCAAGCCAGCTCGCCCCAAAACGTCCGTAGCAGTCAAAGGTGATAGACGAACAGGACGCCGTGCCACCCGACAAGAACCCGATGACACCTTGATTGTCTGGATGAAACAGTGCCGAGCCCGACGAGCCCCGTTCCGTGGTGCCATCTTCCCAGTTGTCGACAACCCAGTGGGTGTTGTCGCCGTTGGCGATACAGTTATTGCCGTAGCTGAGCGGGTCGGTGTTGAAACTGATCGCCTTCTCGTCGACACCCGGGTGATGAATCGCCACGCTCCCCTGCGGGATGTCCTCTGATCGGTCCCAGCCGGCCCAGTAGGGGTTGAACGACAGTGGCGGCGCGGCGCTGAGCTCGAGCAGCGCCACGTCGGTGTCGCGCCGGCTGGCGAGGAACTCGGCGCCGGACACCGTCTGTAGTCGGGAGCCACCGCCAAGCTGTCCACAGCTCG
>JBCDKA010000364.1:0-1705 GCA_038747195.1 Pseudomonadota bacterium | reverse complement strand
GTGGTCAGGAAGATGTCCGGGTCACCGTCAGCATCAGGGTCGCCGATGGCCATTCCCATGACGTAGGCATCGGTCGAGAGACCCACCGCCCGGTCGACGCGAAGAAAGCCCCCCTGACCATCATTGCGGAACAGGCCGACCGTCTGCTCGAGCGGCTCCGCCCCCTCCTCGAAAGGCCAGCGGTTGCCGCCCGTCAGCAGAACGTCGGCGTCACCGTCGAGATCAAAATCCAGAAACGCCACACCGCCGATCATCGTTTCGGGCAGGTAGCGCTCGCCGAAAGCGCCGTTTTCAAACTCAAAGTCCAGACCGGCCACCGCAGCACGCTCCACAAAGTAAAAACCCGGCAGCGGCACCGCGGGCGTTTCCTGCGTGTTGGCCAGCGGCGCCTCGGGCGTGCTCTCCTCGGGCATGACCTCCTCGACAGACTCTCTCGTGAACCACCAGCCTGCTGCGGCGAACAGCGCTACGCCTCCGAGTGCCAAAAGGGAGCGGCGGAACCAGACGCTGATGATCGTGTCGTCTTGCGCTTCAGTCATCGGTGGCAATCAGCTCAAGGGCGATTTCCAGGGGATAGACCGCCACCGGTTCAGCCGCCACCGCCGCGGCCGGATAGCGGGCCCGCGCCGCCGCAATCGCGCGATCAGCAGCATTGTCGTCAACCCGGTAGCGATCGTGCATCTGCGCATGATGCTCAGCTTCGCTTTGGTTGCCCAGCGCCAGCAGGACGCGCGATAGGCCGTAATGACTGCCGGCTCGCTCCGGGTCGGCGTCCAGGACACGGCGGTACGCATCGCGCGCGGAGGCCAGCGCTGCTTCCCGGTCGGGTCCGGCCGCCAGCGCACGGCTTAGGGTGTAGTAGGCCCCGCCGAGCTTCTCCCAGAGGCGATAGTCCCGAGAGAAGTCCATGCCGGCAGTCCGTGCCGCTGCAAACGGCGTGGTCGCGAGCTGCTCGAGCGTGTCGATCGCTTCCTCGATGAAACCGTTTTGTAAATTGAGTTCAGCCGTCAGCCAGCCGTGCACCCACGGGAAAGCCAGGTTCTCCGACGCCGCCTGCTGGAGCGTCCTTTCCGCCTCGGCCAGCCGACCTTCTCGAAGGTACACTCGAGCCAGGTTCAGCAGGCCGTGGCCGGTAGCGGTCTCACCGGGGAGCGTTGCCACCTCTTGAAAGGCCGCCTCCGCCTGGCGCAAAGCGCCACTTTCCGGTTTCCGCAGCAGGCCGATGCCGTAATTGTTCCAGCGACGCCAGGTTGATGGGTCACCTACGCCGGGCTTCGCGCTCGCCGCCGCAACATCGATGATCGGGAGTGGATTGGCTGCACCCGGCGAGTCGGTGAAGCGCCGGTAGTAATGCGTGTCAAATTTCCGGTACCGCAGCCGGGCCTCGAAGGAGACTTCGCCCAGCAGGCTCGGCGGAATATTGAAGCGGTAAAAAACCACGTCCGAGGCGCCTGGCGGTATTTGATGGTTGTACAGCGTCGTAAAGATGTCTTCCGCGTTGCGTTCAGCGATCCGGTAACCGTCGCGGTCCAGGACAAAGGCATTCACAAAATGAGCCGCCGGGTCGACCTCACCCTGGCTGTTCATGCCGCCCGAAACCGCAATCGGCTCGCCGTTGTGCAGCACGGACACCTCCAGCCAGATCTGGTTGGAATCGGCCGTGCCCTGGGTAAACAGGTGTCCCATCCCCTGGGTGCTTAGCACC
>JBCDKA010000363.1:0-1708 GCA_038747195.1 Pseudomonadota bacterium | reverse complement strand
TGGACGGATAGCCCGGCTGCGCGCGGCGCTTCAGGTCGTCCAGAATGTCTTGGCCATGGTCGGGGCGGAACGGGATCGAACAGTCCGATCGACCGTCACCCACGGTGCTTCGGTCACGCTGGTGGCCGGGCCGGTGACGCTCAGCACACCTGCGGGCGTTGATCGCGTCGACGTTCGCAGCGCAACGCAGATGCACGACGCGGTGCATGACGCGGTGGCGAGGGGCTGTGATCTGTATGTCGGGGCCGCCGCGGTCGCTGACTATCGGCCGTCTGAATATGCGCTCAACAAGCTGAAGAAATCCGGCGACGAAGGCATGGCGCTGGCGTTGGCGCAAAATCCAGACATACTTGCCAGTGTGGCGGCGCTGAATGACGGCCCGTTTACGGTTGGTTTCGCCGCTGAGACCGAAGCCCTCGAAAAACATGCGCAGAGCAAGCTCGAGCGCAAGAAAGTCGACCTGCTGGCGGCCAACCGGGTGGGGCGACCGGGATGTGGCTTCGACGCCGACAGCAACGCGCTGACGGTGTTTAGCCAGAGCGGGCAGACCACCTTAGAGCAGCAGTCAAAAGTCAGCCTGGCCCACCGGCTGCTGGGGCTCATAGCGGACGCAATGGGTGGGTCGACGGAGAGCAACCAGCGTTGAGAGAAGGGTTACGAACCATCCAGCTGAAGGTGCTGGATCCACGGATCGGGGACAGCATCGCGCTACCCGAATACGCCACCGACGGTTCAGCCGGGATGGATCTGCGCGTGGTGCTGGACGAGCCCCTGGAGATCGAGCCGGGCGCAACGCATCTGCTGAATACCGGCATCGCGATTCATTTGGGTGATCCGACGCTGGCGGCGGTGCTTCTTCCGCGATCGGGCCTCGGGCACAAGCACGGTATCGTGCTGGGCAATCTGGTGGGTCTGATCGACGCCGATTATCAGGGGCCGTTGATGATTTCCTGCTGGAATCGTTCGGCGGAAACCTTTACCGTTAACCCGGGAGAACGGATCGCACAGCTGGTGATCGTGCCGGTCGTGCAGGCTCAGTTTGAGCTGGTGACAGATTTTGAAGAGAGCTCAAGAGGCGCGGGAGGTTTTGGCCACTCGGGTCGTGGATGAGCTGTGGGAGACTTTTTTGCTGAAACGGCACCCATTGGGGGGGCGTCATGGCGGGTAAGATGACCGCTCTAGAGCGGGCGCAGCGCGAGCGTGAGCGCAGCGCTAAGCCGACGCTGGACTGGCGGTTGCTCATGTTTCCGGCGATCCTTACGCTGCTTGCCGCGGCGACGCTCTGGTGGCTTTACCAGGCCGCCAGCCACCTGTGGTTTGACCGGCAAACTGAGAACCTCAAGAGCCAGGCCACGGAGATCCGTGCGGCCATGGTCAGGGATTTCCGGGAAAAGGAGTCACAGATTCTGCTCGCGGCAGAGTCGGAGCAGGCGCTGCTGGCCGCCGAGGATGGCAGCAGCGGCATCATGGCGTCTGCGGCCCTGGATCTACGCGGACGCCTCGACGGCGCCGAGTGGGTCCGCATTTTTTCGCCGGCCGTTGAGGGGCTGCAGCCCGAACCGCATCCAGGACTCGGCTGGGCAGGGATCTATTTGCTGCTGCGGGCCAAAGATTCGGGTTTCCCCGCTGGCCCCGGCGGCGGATTGGTGCGAACCGAAAACGCCCACTACAGCTGGGCTGCACCGATCACGCAGCGGGTCTCAAACAG
>JBCDKA010000362.1:0-1711 GCA_038747195.1 Pseudomonadota bacterium | reverse complement strand
CGCAGCGCGCTGGAGAACGTGCTTGTGCGTGAATCGCTCGCCGACCATCGGACGCGGCTGGAAAACGCCGGCTTCCGCCAGGTTGAGCAGTGGTTTCAGTGCTTCAACTTCGCCTCGCTGGTCGCCTTCAAGTAGTTGAACGCCGAGCGGTTCACACCTGGCGGCGAGTTCCGCGAAGCGCTTCAGAACTCTCGACTCAGCCCCTGGCTGGAGTGGTTTTATGACACTGAGCGTCTCAGCAGGCTGCAGCAACATGGTGACCTTCCGCGCTGGCTGCAGGCCCTGGATTCGCTGCCCCGGCCACGGGTCGATCACGTCGATCTCAACGCGTCCGCCGTCACCGCAGCCGGCGAGATCTCTCGCTCGGATCTGGCGGAACTCGAAGCGGCGCTGACGGTGCTGCGCCCGTGGCGTAAAGGCCCGTTCTCCCTCTTTGGCCTCGAGCTCGACACCGAATGGCGCTCCGACTGGAAATGGGATCGTGTGGCGCCCGGCCTGGACAGCCTGGACGGCCGCATCGTCTTAGACATCGGCTGCGGCAGCGGCTATCACCTCTGGCGCATGCTGGGCGCCGGCGCGCGCGCGGCGCTGGGGATCGACCCCACCGCCCTTTTTGGCCTGCAGTTCGCCGCGCTGCGTCATTTCCTGCCGGACCTGACCGCAGCGCTGCTGCCGATCGGCCTGGAAGAGCTCCCGCCCGATCTGACCGGCTTCGACACCGTCTTTTCCATGGGCATCCTTTATCACCGCCGCTCGCCGCTGGAACACCTGGAGCTGATTCGATCGTTACTGAGGCCAGGCGGTCAGGCCATCGTTGAAACGCTGGTGGTTGAGGGTGACGACAGTCGGGTGCTGGTTCCGGAGGGCCGCTACGCGAAAATGCGCAACGTCTGGTTTATTCCCAGCCCACCGCTGCTGGCGCGCTGGCTGCGGCGCTGCGGGTTTGTTGATGTCGAGCTGCTCGACGTCACCGTAACGTCGGTCGAGGAGCAGCGCAGCACGCGCTGGATGACCTTTGATTCCCTGGAAACCTTTCTAGACCCGGCGGACCCGGACCTGACGGTGGAGGGTTACCCGGCGCCCCGCAGGGCCGTCTTCTCCTGCCGCTCTCCGTCGAGCAAGACAAAGTCGTCGGCGTCGTCCAGGAAGCGGAACTTGTCTCGAAACGCGTTCTGATCGGCGAGACTGATTGTCACGGTGGCGGAGCCGGGCTCGGTTCCCAGATCGACAAGGTCATGACCGAGATAGTCCACCGCCGCTGACCCGCCGGCATATTCCCAGTTGTTGCCGTCGAGGCCTGTGCGGTTGACGCCAACCGTGTAGCACAGGTTTTCGATCGCGCGGCCCCGCAGGAGTGTGCTCCAGGCATGGGCCCGCGGCATGGGCCAGTTGGCCACGTACAGCAGCAGGTCGTAGTCATTCCGGCAGCGGGAAAACACCGGAAAGCGCAGGTCGTAGCAGACCTGCAGACAGATGCGCCAACCCAGGTAGTCCACGATCACCCGCTCGCTGCCGGCGGCGTAGCGCTTGTGCTCGCCGGCGAGCGTAAACAGATGTTTTTTGTCGTAGCTACCCAGCACCTCGCCGTCAGCAACGAACAGCATTCGGTTGAAGTAGTGCCCGCGATCCGCAATCGCCAGCGAGCCGGTGATCGCTGCCCCGGTCAGGCGCGACTGCTCGCGCATAAAGCTGACCGCCGGCCCGTCCATCG
>JBCDKA010000361.1:0-1717 GCA_038747195.1 Pseudomonadota bacterium | reverse complement strand
GGGGAAAGCTAGCCCTGCGGCGCGTCAGTCCATGACAAACGTGAGGCGGATCATCGCGGTTTGCGGCTCGACGACGCCCGACTTTGCCGGCGGCTCAAAGCGCCACTGCCGCGCTGCCCGCCGAGCGGCCGCATCAAACAGCTGGCGCGGCTTGGCATCCAGGACATCAACGTCGCTGACCCGGCCGTTTGGTCCGACGGTCAGGCGTAGATCAACCCAGCCTTCCTGCTGCAGCCTGGCGGCTTCGCGGGGATACTCAGGCTGGACGGTCCGCGTGCGAACCAGCTTGAAGCTCGCGGCTGGCGCCACGGGTGCCGCAATGCTGCTGACCGGCTCCGGCCGATCGATCGACACCATCGATGTTGTTGGATCCACCAAAGTCTCGCGCACCATAGCCGCCTGCTCGTCTTTGCTGACCGGGTCTTCGGCAGTGGCGGTTGCAACACTTTGTGGTTCAGGAGTCGACAACAAATCAGGCGTCGGCAGCTCGTCGGCATTACCGAAGGTCACCAGCGTTTCGATCTCAGGCTCCGTAGCGGGACTCTCGGCCAGTTCGGACTGCGCCTCAGGGGCCAGTGGCTCGGCGATCGGTACCTCCAGGAGCGGGGTTTCTGGCGCCAAAGGCACGGATTCCAGCTCGAGCTCGGTGCTCAGGCTGAGCTCCGGGGTGGGGGGCTCGGTCTCAGTGGTCTCCGGCTCGGGCGCAAAACCCATCGGCCGCCCAAACAAAGCCTCGCGATCGATTTCGAAGGAAATATCCGGCGTTTCGACCTCGGGTGGTGCTTCGATTCGCTCGGGTCGTTCGGAAGCAGAGCGCCAAGACGGCGCCGTTTGGGCATAAACGCTGGAGCAGAAGCCGAAAGCCAGTACAACGGCCGCGGCCAAGGCAGATTTCCTCACTGAACACACCCCCCGGTTGTGATCAAAATGGTTGCTAGGGACCGTCCATTTAACGCCGGCCACAGGCCAAATCTGTGAACTCCGTCACACTTGGCCCGCAGGCGTCAAAATGTTGACGTAAGCGGTTGATTTCCAATTCCCGTTTACAATTATTGACAGAAGGTTACGAATCTCAACCGGCAGACCGCGTCGGAAAAAACTGCCGTTCCGGGTCACTTCCCTGAGCCTTGCAGGTCACTTTGGCCGACCAGGTCCAGCGGGCCCAAGCCCCTTCCCTGTCTAGACAATACCCAGCTCAAACGCTTTCAGCACAGCGCGCGTCCGGTCACGCACGCCCAGCTTGGACAATATGTTGGATACGTGGTTTTTGACCGTACCCTCTGCCACACCCAGCGAGTTGGCGATTTCTTTGTTGCTGTAGCCACCGGCCATCAGGCGCAGGATCTCCGTCTCCCGGTCGGTCAGCGGGTCAGGCCGATCGAGGCTCGAAAACTCGGTGCGAATCCCGTCAAGCCCCTTCAGCAAGCGTTCGGTCACTGCCGGGCGGACCAGCGTTCCGCCTTCCGCCACGGTGCGCACCGCGCCGACCAGCTCGTCCAGCGACACGTCCTTCAGCAGGTAGCCTTTGGCGCCCGCCTTAATGCCGGCAAGCACGAGGGTGTCGTCATCGAAGGTCGTCAGAATAATCGTGGGCGGCAGCTTGCCCGCTTTACCCAAGTGATCCAGCACATCAAGGCCCGACATCTCGGGCATACGCATATCCAGCAGCACCACATCCGGCTGCAGCTCGGGAATCAGTTCACAGGCGGAGCGGCCG
>JBCDKA010000360.1:0-1733 GCA_038747195.1 Pseudomonadota bacterium | reverse complement strand
GCGAGAGGCCTCCGGCATCGCCACGCTGAAGGTCGGCTACAACCGGGTTCACGGCTATTACCTGGAGGCCGGTCGGCAATATGCCGATCAGATTCCGGCGCACTACACCCGGCGCCAGACGCTGAAGGCCGCGGAGCGCTATATCACCGAGGAGCTGAAATCGTTCGAAGACAAGGTGCTGTCAAGCCGCGAGCGGGCGCTCGCCCGGGAGAAAGCCCTTTACGAAAACCTGCTGGACCAGCTCAACGAGGCGCTCCACGCGCTGGCGGGCTGTGCGGAAGCCGTCGCTGAGCTCGACGTGCTGTGCAGCTTTGCGGAGCGCGCTGAAACCCTCAACTACGCCGCGCCGACGCTGGTCGACGAACCCGGCCTGCACATCGTTGAAGGCCGCCATCCGGTGGTGGAGGTGGTCTCGGACAAGCCGTTCCAGCCCAACGATTCGATTCTTGAGCCCGGCCGCCACATGCAGATTGTGACCGGACCCAATATGGGCGGTAAATCGACCTATATGCGGCAAACGGCCCTGATTGTTCTGCTCGCCCACGTCGGTAGTTTTGTTCCCGCGGCCCGGGCGGAGCTAGGCCCTGTGGATCGCATCTTCACCCGCATCGGCGCGGGTGACGACCTCACGCGCGGTCATTCAACGTTTATGGTGGAGATGACCGAAACCGCCAACATCCTGCATCACGCCACCGATCGCAGCCTGGTGCTGATGGATGAGATCGGCCGGGGCACCAGCACCTACGACGGACTGGCGCTGGCCCGAGCTGTCGCCGAGTCGCTAGCGCAAACCCGAGCGCTGACCCTGTTTGCCACCCATTATTTTGAGCTAACCAGCCTGCCCGAACTGCTTGAGGGTGTGGTCAACGTCCACCTCGACGCCGCTGAACATGGCGACAGCATCGTGTTCCTGCACACCGTCAAGCAGGGGCCAGCCAACCGCAGCTACGGACTGCAGGTTGCGGCGCTCGCCGGCATCAACGCCGCGGTGGTAGCCCGGGCCCGGACCCTGCTGTCCGAGCTGGAATCTGGCGCGATGGACGCGGCCCAAGGCCGCTCTCAGCAGCTGTCGCTATTTGCCCCGCCGCCCATGCAGGCCGCGGAACCGCCAGCGCCGGCGGAGCCAGCCGTCGATCCGCTGCGAGAAACGCTCCAGGACACCGATCCCGATCAGCTCACCCCACGGCAGGCCCTGGAGCTGCTCTACCAGCTGGTAGACCAGGCCAAAGATTGACCCGAACCGTCGCAACCTCGTGCGGTGCGATACACTAGCGGGCTAACGCGAACACCGCCGTCCGGGGCGCCACCCACAACACTCGAGGCAAGCAATGAGCGAAGACATTCTGGTATTTGCAGACCCGGAAGAGGTCAAGAAAGAACTGGCGATGACGCCCCCGGAGTCAGTGCAGGCGGAAACCGGGGCCGACCCTGAACTCGAAAAACAGGCGGACGCTCTGGTCGAAAAGATTCTGGCCATGGATCCCGCCAGCGATGCGGCCACCAACGCCAAAAATGCCATCGAGAACATGGGCATGGATCTCCAGGAGCAGGCATCCAACCGCAGCGCCATGCTGCAGGAGCCCATTCGCAAGCTGACGGCACGGGCCGACGACGGCGGTGAGGTGGCCAATGCGCTGGTGGATCTAAAGCTGCAGGTCGAGGAACTCGATCCGGGGAAAGTCGACCTGGAGCCCGGCTGGTTTGCGCGGCTGCTGGGCATGATTCCAGGCGTT
>JBCDKA010000359.1:0-1760 GCA_038747195.1 Pseudomonadota bacterium | reverse complement strand
GAAAGATCCACACCACGGCGGCGAACAGCACCAGGCCGACGACCAGGAGGCCCAGCCGGAGCTTTTTTACGGACAGCGATGGTTGGAGTTCACTTTCGGACATCGTTTAAGAGAGCGCCGTGGGTGCTCGCGGGCCGAAAAGGCCCTTTTCAGCGATCAAAGTTAGGCCATGGACTCCTGTGGCGCAAGTGGCCACCGGCATTTGTTTTGCATTGTTTCGATCGCGCTATCGGGGCACAAGAACAACTAAAACAATGGGTTAATGGCGTTTAGTTAAGAAAGCGTTAACGACTCATCCGGTTGCCAACATTGCGTACCGAACCGGGACCGTGCGCCAGACCCCAACCACGTCCCTCCGTCCCTTTCGTCACGCGGGCTGAGCGAATCCGCTATCATGCGCCCTGGTTTTTTCTGACAGCTCGATGACTGACGCAACTCCTTCCGCACCAGCTAACACGGGCGCCGCCCGCCAGACCGACTCCCCCGAGGTGGAATGGATTCGCGACAATGCGGCGCTCAAGGCAGCGTGCGAGCATTGGCTGACCCTCACGGCTATCGGCGTGGACACCGAGTTTGTTCGAACCCGGACCTATTACGCCCGACTTGGCCTGATACAGATCGGTTCCGCGGGGCGGTGCTGGCTGATCGACCCGCTGCCCATCGACGACTGGTCGCCGCTGGCCCAGGTGCTCGGCAGTCGCCAAACGCGGAAACTGATTCATAGCGGCTCAGAAGACTTCGAGATCTTTCAGCGCCTCAGCGAAACGCCGCTGGCGGGCTTCTTCGACACCCAGATCGCTGCCGCGTTGTGCGGCCTCGGCCCGAGCCTGAGCTACCAGGCGTTGGTGGGTGAGCTCTGTGGCAAAGAGATCGAAAAGGACGTGACGCGCTCAGACTGGCTGGCAAGGCCTTTGAGTCCCGCCCAGATTCGTTACGCGGCGCTGGATGTTGCGCACCTCGACAACCTCTACGACCAGCTCAGCGGCCGACTTGCGGGTCTCGGCCGGACCCCCTGGCTTGAAGCGGACTGCGACCAGCTGATCACGCGAGTGGGTCTCGACGACGTGCTGAAACTGCAGTTTCAGCGCTTCAAGCAGGTTTGGCGGCTGAATGGCCCGCAACGCTCTGCGCTTGCGGGCCTGCTGCGCTGGCGAGAGGTCACCGCCCGAGACCTCGATCGTCCTCGCAGCCACATCCTGACGGACAACGACCTGCTAGCGCTCGTGCGGGATTTACCCACCGACCGCGAGGCCATGATGGCCCTGACGCTGGAGCGCAGCCGCAGCGTCGGGCGCCGCTCGAAAGTCCTGCTGGACGTGCTGCGGACCGCCAGCGGCGAACAGGATCATCCACCCAAACAGCCCGAACCCCTCGACCGCAGCGCGCGAACCCTGGTCAGCCAGCTGCGTGCCGCCATCGCCGAGCAGGCTGAGAAGCTGGGGATTGCACCGGAGGTGCTGTGCGGCAAGCGCGATCTGTTGCACCTGCTGCAGGTCGGTCAGCCGACGGCGAAGCTGTCGGGCTGGCGCTTCGACTTGGTGCGCCCGCTGGTGGCGGAGCATCTGCCGACATGACGCCAGCTCGCGTAAAGGCTTTCCTGGTGATGGTCCTCGCGGCGCTCGCTTCGGCGCCGGCTCTCAGCCAGACGGCGACCGACATCTATCTGCTCGATCTGGCGGCGCTGGAGGATGGCCGGACGGTGATCCTGCGAATCACCGATGTGCCCGGCTACGACAATCAGCCGCATTTCTCCGCTGACG
>JBCDKA010000358.1:0-1781 GCA_038747195.1 Pseudomonadota bacterium | reverse complement strand
GTGCCTGCCAGACCACCCGGGCTCCGAGCGCTCAACAAGACGCTATTCATACACCATCCATGCCGGCCCGGGAAACAGCCAGGTCAGGCCACTGCGCAGGCGGTCACGCCAGTTCTCCCAGTTGTGCGCGTCTCGAGCTTCTTCCAAAAGCACGTCGATCGACTGCTGCTGCAGCGTCAGCACCATCGAACGGTTTTCAAAGATCAGCGACTCATAGAGACCACAGCTGAGAAACACCTTTTTCGCCGGGTGCCCGGGCGACTCGCGAAACCGATTGACAAAGGCCACCACCGGATCGAAGGCCGGGCCACGCTTGTGTCGGCCGATATCGCTGAACGCAAACGATCCCGATTGGAGCAGCAGCCGATCGAACAACCCAGGATTCAGCCAGGCGGCATGCAACGATGCCACCGCGCCAAAACTGGCGCCCATGAGGCAGCGTGACCGGGAGTCGTCGATGAGCGGGTATCGTTCGCTCATCACGCTCAGAACCTCGTTACAAATGAACTGCGCATGGCGGCGGTCGCCAGCGTATTCGGTAAGCCGGTCCGGCGAATCACTCAGAGCCACGATCAGGGGCGGAATCTCCAGATCATGAATCAGGTTGTCCAGCACCACGCCAAGCTGGGCGTAGCGAAGGTAGTCGTTCCCATCGTGGACCACCAGCAGGGAGTAGCTTCGGCTTCGGCGGAAGCGCGACGGCAGGTAGACGTTGAGCGCTCGCTGATCACCAAAAGCGCTGCTGTCGATCGTCACCCTCTCCCAGCTGCCGCGTCTGACGTCGTCCCGCTCTTCGGTCCAGGCGGGACGCTCGTAGCCCTCGGCCTGGCAAACCGAGTTAGCGCCGAATGGATCATCGGCCAGCACCGGATTGAGCGGGTCAACAATCAGGTTTGTCTGGCCGCCGGCGATGACCTCAAACTTATACTCGATGCGGGAACCCGGCGCGAGATCGATGGCGACGGTCCAGAGGTCCGTTGCGCCCAGCCGCTGAAACGGCTGAGCGGCCGCAAAGCCAGCAACCCAGCATCGGAGATTCACCGCATCCGCCACACCGCGGTACACGAACGTCACCTTTCGCCCCTCCACCACGGGAAAGCGATTGCCAGCGAGAAAACGGTCGACGTCAGCGGCCGTCAGTTCCGGAATCGCGAGAAAAGTCTTGAGCGGGAGGGTCATGCTGCCCTCAGGGGCGTTAAGTCGCCGTCGGGCCCAATCAGCCGCGCCCCGCTGGCGGCAGTCAGATGGGTGTCAT
This sequence comes from Pseudomonadota bacterium, assembly GCA_038747195.1. Taxonomy (GTDB): domain Bacteria; phylum Pseudomonadota; class Gammaproteobacteria; order Xanthomonadales; family SZUA-38; genus JANQOZ01. The sequence continues at coordinate 526 of JBCDKA010000358.1, read as the reverse complement.
CAAAGACCAGGGAAGCGCCGCTGTCGAGCGTCACGCAGCGCGCCGGCGCAAACCGCCGAGCCAGGAGCGACAGCTGGCCCTGATCGTCGAGGTTGAGGCGGCGGCTGGCCCCTGGAAAAAACACCAGTCCCGGCAGGGCGCTGGCACCCGCCATCAGCACTTCGGGCTCGCGGCGTCCCTGCGGTGTGTGGTCGTTGAACAGCACGATGCTGTCGCTTAACGCCATCGCCCCGGCCGACCAGGCCAGCACGGGGCGATCATGTAGCCAGGGTGCATCCCCGAACAGTCGTAGCCGGTTTGCCAGCACCGCCACATTCCCGCCGGTGATCAGAAGCGCCTCACAGCGTGACAGCTGCCTTTCGACTTCGGCAACCTGCTCAGCGAGGGCTGCTGACTCAATGTCCGTGAGCTCGTCGACGAACTCCTGATGAATCATCTTCGCCTGCGCCACGTGCTGGCGATCAAGCTCCTGGATCTGGGCCACAGCCTGGTTTCGCGCCTGCTCGATCAGATCGGGTGCTCCGCC
>JBCDKA010000357.1:0-1789 GCA_038747195.1 Pseudomonadota bacterium | reverse complement strand
CAGAAATCCTGGCGGCTGACCAAAAGGCGGCACCATTGCCGGCGCTCGACCCCCAGCTGACCGGGCTGCTGAAGACTTCACAGGTCATTACGCTGGATTTTGAGCAAGACCTCGCCGCGCTGAACGCGCCGGCGCTGGTGTTCGACGGTTGGGTGGAATACGGATATTCGCAGACGCTTTTTGCGGCCTGGCAGGCAGACCGGGTCTACGACGCGGTATCGCTGGAGCTGGAGCAAGACGGGCAGTGGGTCGCCTGGCGCCCGTCGTTTGGCTATCCGGCGGGTATGCCTCGGGCGGCGACGCTGCCGCTCACCGGTCTGCCGGCCGGCGTCTCGCGCCTTCGCCTGCAAACCCAGCAGCAGATTTATTTCGATCGGCTGGCGGTCATGGAGACCGATCTGCCGACCGGGGTCCAGCATCGGAGGCTGCCACTCGCCGAGGCGCGCGTCAGCCATGTTGGCTTTGCGCGACGCAGCAACGGGCCACAGATGCAGCCAGCCTACGATTTCAGTCGCCGTGACACGTTCTGGGACACCCGCTATCAACGAGGCCACTACACGGCACTCGGGCCGGCGACCGAACTGGTGGCCGAGCGCGACAACGGGTTGGCGATTATCGGGCCCGGGGATGCACTGGAACTCGTCTTTGATTACACGCTGCCACCGCCGGCGTCCGGCATGAGCCGAATGCTGCTGGTGACCTTTCACGGATGGGCGAAAGATATGGATCTCTTTACCCAGCACGGAGAAACGGTAGGGCCGCTGCCGGCCGCGGCGGACGTGGAGCGGGACCGTTCCGCGGTGCTCCACGCCCGCTACAACACGCGCTTTCGGTCGGGTCGCTGATGAGCGAGACGCCGGCTGACACCCCGCAAAGCCGACCGGGCCGGGGCAAGATGTACAAAGACGTCATCGGTCCGCGCCTGAAGCCGGTGTTGACCGCCGTGCTGACGCTTTTTGCGCTGCTGAGCATCAACGCGATCTACCTGTCCGCGGTTTCTCTGCTGGAGTTCTTTACGGGCCGCGCGCTTCAGGACACGTTTTTCCAGTACATGTTTTTGGCCCACGTGGTGCTCGGGCTGCTGTTTGTGGTGCCCGCGCTCATTTATGCGGCGGGTCACTACCGCCGAGCCCATCGACGGCCCAACCGACGGGCGGTCAGGGCAGGCCAGGGCATCCTGTTTGCCGGGGTGGTGCTGCTGTTGTCCGGCCTGGTGCTGACGCGCGGGCTGCCGGGCGTTGCGCTGACCGACGGGCAGCTGCGGTCGACAGCCTACTGGCTGCACGTGGCGGCGCCGCTGCTGGTGGTGTGGCTGTTTGTGCTCCATCGGCTGGCGGGCAAAGCCATTCGGTGGCGCCGGGGTGGGGCGGTCGCGGGGCTGGCGTCGCTGCTGGCGCTGGTAGGTGTCGGCGTCATCTGGCAAAGCCAGTCGACTTCGCTGCCGCAGGCGAGCGAGCAATATTTTTCGCCTTCGCTGGCGCGAACGGCGAACGCGGAGCTCATCCCGGCTGAGCTGCTGATGACCGATCAATACTGCGCCGAATGTCACGAGGACACCCACGCACAGTGGGAGTTCTCGGCCCATCACCTGGCCTCCTTCAACAATCCGGCCTATCTTTTTTCCGTTCGCCAGACCCGACAGAAGATGCTGGCCCGCGACGGATCGGTTCAGGGCGCTCGATTTTGCGCGGGCTGCCACGATCCGGTGCCGTTTTTCTCGGGCGCGTTCAACGATCCGGACTTCGATGATGTGGCCGACCCCACGTCTCAGGCGGGGATCACGTGTGTG
>JBCDKA010000356.1:0-1812 GCA_038747195.1 Pseudomonadota bacterium | reverse complement strand
TCCAGCGGCCCCAGCCGATGAAAACGTCCGCGGCGGCTGACCACGCGGCCGGAGGTCGTGAAATAGGGCTCACTGCCGGCGAGGCCGGCCGGAAGCGTTTCTGGCGCGAGCAGGCCGGCCGCGATATCCGCTTCACCTCGGGTCAGCCGCTCCAGCATCTCTTGCCTCGAACGGGCGATCACCACCTCGAGTCCCAGGTCATGATGCCGCACAAAGGCCCGCGCCAGATCGTACTCGAAGCCCATGAACTGTCCCGACCAGGCAAAATAGGTTTCGGGCCGGTAGAGCGTGACAAGACGGATACGGCCACGCTTCTGGATGGCCTCCCAGTCTCCGCGGTCGACGTAGAGAGCGCTGCGGGTCAGCGTCTGTTCGCGGAGAAAATCGTTGACCTTCTTTTCCAGTACCCGGTCGGCCGCCCGCAGGACCCAGCTGAGCGCAACCTGATCCCGGAGACGCTGACGCGGTCGGAGCCCGGTGATCGCGCGGTCGGTAAACTCATGCTCATAGGCTAGCGATGCCGTCACTTCGCCCCGACCCACCTGGGTCAGGAGCGCGTGCCGGCTCGCTCGCACCGGTGCCACCGACAGCCGGATGTGCTCATTACCTTTCTTAAGGGCCAGCGCCTGGTGCCACGCATCCGAGGCGAAATGAACCGTCAGCGGCGCGTTGGTGCTTCGAGACTCTGCGACGTAGGGGCTGGTCACGCGCCAGAGGTCGGCGTGGCGAACCGGCAGGGTGGACGCCAGCCCGGCAGGAAGGGGTCTGGCCTGCGACAGCGGTTCAATCGCGACGTCGACGTCCCCGTCTGCCAGGCCCTTCAGCAGCTCGTCCACCCCGACAAAATCAATAAAGTAGGGTCGAGCACCGAGGCGGGCCGCGAGATTCATGGCCAGGACACGTTCCTGGTCGGCCGTCACGCTGGCGGGCGCAAGCTGGCCAATGCGCAGCTCGCCGCCGGTTTTGATGCGGTTAAAGGTCTGAAATGCGAGCGCCGGCGAGCCGGCAGCCGTGATCACTAGGATCAGCGCCAAGATAAGCCAGGTTGTGATTCTTCCCCCCAAGGCGGCAGGGTCCTGCGCATCCATGGCGTTGCCTGAAAATACCCGGGGACGGAAATACTAGTCGGCTGGAAAGAAAATATCCAGCCTTTAGAGACGCTTGCGTGAGCTTGTTGGCAGCCTTCCGAGGCTTCTGTCCTGGTGCAGCCAGCGGCTTAGAACAGTCGGAAGTTGCCCACCGTCCCGGATTTGCGGCTGCGGCTGGAGCGGCGCGTTTTGACGCGCCGGTGAAGACGCTTCTGCCGTTCGACCACGAAGTCCTCCCGGTCCAGCTCGTGCTCCGGAATGCCACGTTTCGCTGCAGCGGCGGTGCGAAACACGCAGAAGTCTCGATAGGCTTCGATTTCGTGTTTGAGCTCGCGGACTGCAAGTTCGATCATGATCGCGTCATCGAGGAAACCCAGGCCGGGAATTTCATCCGGAATGAGGTCTTCCGGATCGCTGAAATAGGCCAGCGCACTCATCACGCGCTTATGCTCATCGGGCGGCATGGCCCAGCCTTTGTCCTCGACCATGGCGATCAGGCCGCGCAGCCGGGACAGACGATCGGTGATGAAATTGGGCGCTTTCTTGGCGTTGACCTCAGCGAGAAGCTTGGTAGCGGCGGCCACGATGGTCGCCTCGTCGGTATCCTTGTGTGCCTTGATGGCGCGGCGCATTACCCCACGAAAGTGGCTCAGGTCTTTATCACTTAAATCGAAGGTAATCCTCAAGGAACTGCTCCTCAGTCTTGGCCGCGGTAAAGCGTCTC
>JBCDKA010000355.1:0-1888 GCA_038747195.1 Pseudomonadota bacterium | reverse complement strand
TAATGCAGCGCCAGCCCGTGGCTCTTGCGCTCCAGGAACGTACCGGCATGCCCCATTAGCCCATCCTGCAGAAGCTGGACCGTCGAAGCCGGCATACGGGTTGGATGGGTCTCTAGCGATCCATCGGGAAGTCTTAGCTGCACACCGTGACCGCCGGCCGCGCAGAAAACCTCCGGTGCAAAAATCCGATCGATCTCGTCGATGGGGCGACCGCTCACCAACGCGAGTGCGCCGCCGAGACGTTGCGCCAGAGCGGTCAGCAGGTCGGTCAGCTGGGGGTTGCTGATCACGGCATCGGGCTGATCCTGGATTTCCAGCAGCGTGCCGTCAACGTCGAGAAACAGCGCAGTGTCGCGCAGGGGCAGGACCATCGCCGCATTATGCCGCAAAAGACTCGTCGTCGGATGTTGTGGACGAGATCTCGCGGCCCAATCCAATGCGGCTCCACTGACGTGGTCTTCAGGTCGACCAAGGGGCGTGAGACACTCCCGATGTGATCGACGCTTCGACATTTTCCCAACCGGTCCGCGGCAGCCGACAGGGGCGGCTTCGGCCACTTGGGCTGGCTTTCCTGACGCTGCTGCTGGCGAGCTGCGCGTCACTTCGCATCGACCCCTCGCAGCGACCGGTCAGCTACGCGCCCGTCGATACCCAAAACACCGCCCTGGCGGAGATACTCGCACCGCAGCGCTCGGTCAATCCCGGGCTGTCCGGGTTTTTGCTGCTGCTCGACGGTGGCAAGGCGCTGGACGCCCGGGTGCAGCTCTGCCGCGTCGCTGAGCAGTCGATTGACCTGCAGTATTACCTGTGGAACCGGGACCGTGCCGGGCGAGAACTGGCGGCCGAGCTGGTTCGCGCCGCCGATCGCGGGGTGCGGGTGCGCATCCTGCTCGACGACATCTTTGAGGCGGGCCGCGATATTGAGGTCGCGCGCTTCTCGTCCCACCCCAAGATCGAGGTGCGCTATTTCAATCCGAAGAAAACCCGAAAGCGGTTTGCGCCGCTGCGCCAGCTGACCGAGCTGGCGTTTCGCTTCGGGCAGATCAACCGCCGCATGCACAACAAGATTTTTGCGGTCGACAATCAGATGGCCATTCTGGGCGGGCGTAACATCGGCGACGAATACTTTGATCAGGGTGAGGACTTCAACTTCTACGACAGCGAGGTTGTGGCGGTAGGCCCCATCGTCCCCGAGGTGTCAGCCAGCTTCGACGCCTACTGGAACAGCTCCTCGGCCTATCCCGTCGCCGCGCTGGCGGGGTCCAGGGCCGTCACCAGCTACGCGGATCTGCTCAGCCAGGGCTATTTCGCCGCCGTCACCGAAGATGACCCGAGAGAAATACTAGCCGAGTCGCTGCCGCTGTTTCACTGGGCGCCGGCCAGGTTGGTGGTCGATGACCCGGGCAAGGTGGACGATCCCAAGCGCTACCAGTCCAACGTGCTGCCGGCCCTGCGCGATCTGATTCGGGACACCAATGACAGCGTGATTCTCCAGTCCGCCTATTTCATTCCCGGTAAGGCGGGCGTCGAGGGGCTCGGACAGCTGGTCGAAAGCGGCACGAAGGTCACGATTTCAACCAACTCGCTCGCCTCGAACAACCATGCGATTGCCCACTCGGGCTACGGCAAATACCGCAAGCCGCTGCTCCGCCAGGGCCTTGACCTTTATGAGCTGAAACCTTCCCAGCCGGAACGACCCGGCACCTGGGGCATCCACAGTAAAGTGGCGGTCTTCGATCGGCGCATCGCCTTTGTCGGGACGTTCAACCTCGACCCCCGGTCAGCGGCGCTAAACACGGAGATGGCTCTCATCATTGAGAGTCCGGCGCTCGCCGGCCAGCTCGCGGACGCCATTGAAGAACAGCTTGCGGCCGAGCGGAGCTGGCGG
>JBCDKA010000354.1:0-1926 GCA_038747195.1 Pseudomonadota bacterium | reverse complement strand
GATCGGCCTCTAAACAAGCGGGAGAGTCAGACGTGGCTTAAGGCCAGCTACGCCCTGGCCAACGCCTACCTCCGGCTACGGCAGATGGACCGGGCTGACGATACGGTGCGTTCGATGGCCGAAGTGGCTGAGCGATACGGTGAAGAAAGCGCACGCGGTCGAGGGCAGCTCAGCCAGCTGCTGGCCGGCGTTGCCCTTCGGGCCGGTGATCGTGAAGGAGCAGACGGACACTGGCGTCAGGCCGTGGCCCACATGCGGGAAACCGAAAACCCATTTCCGCTGGCGGTCATGCTCAGCAATCAGGGGATTTTTCTGGGCCAGGGAGGGCGCATCGATGAGTCGGACGCGGCGTTTCAGGAGTCCCTCGGTATCTTCCGGCGCCATTCGCCAAGCGATCCAACCCACGCCAGCGTCCTGCGAACCTATTCAGGCCTGCTCATCCGCACCGGTCGGTACTCTGAGGCGGTGGATCGCCTCCAGCATGCCCGGCGAATCGTTGAGCCCACCAGCGAGCATTACACCCGCTACGTCGTTTTGGTGAACCTGGCCCGCGCGGCGTTTCTTGCCCGCCAAAGTGCCACCAGCGTAGAGGCCGCGGTGGCCGGCATGACGCTGGCGCTGGAGCGCTACGGCGGCGAAGCCGAGATCAGCCAGCGGATGCGGCTGCAGCTGGCCAGGCTGTTGTCCTTTGCCGAGCTGCATAGTGAGGGTCTGCGTTTGCTGCTGCCCGTAGCGAAACGGGAGCAGCCGTCCCGCGATCTGCTCGTGGAACTGGCGGACATCGCGCTGGACGACGCCAAGCCGGCGACGGCCCGGTGGGCTTTGAATCAGCTCGAACCGGCGAAAACCGCCAGGCAGCGGCGCGTGCTGCTTCGAACTCGCGTGCTGTCCGGCCAGCCGTTGCCGACATGGGAAGAGTTCGAGTGCGGGCCGTCTCCGGCGCCTTATCCCGATGCTTTTACGGTGGCGCTCCGCCGCTGGTATTTTGTCCTGAACGCACCCACCGGGCCGGCGGCTGAACAGGCCGTGAATACCCACACTCATCCGCTGTTCGATCCGCTGGATGAGCTTCGTTTATATCGCCTGATTGCTACCGCAACCGTTTTTCCGCAGAGCAGCGCCATCGGCAAAGACGAGGTTGCGGCGCTCGAGGCCCTCAGCAACGAATTTCAGGTCGAACTCACTCGATCATCGCTGCCAGCCCTCCTGGAACGTTTGTCGTCAGACCCGGAAGAACTGCTCCCGACGGCGAACGATGTTCCTGCCTGGGCTTGCGCCGGCTAGCTCCCCAGGCCACAGGTTTTCTGCGTTCGGCCGATATTAGGCTCGATCCGCGGGATGAACCTGATGGCCGACGACTGGAAACAGAAATATTTTGCTGCGCTGGCTGACGCTGAGCGCGACGAGCAGGAGCTCCAGCGAATGGCGGTCCTGCTGCGACTCACGGCAAGCCGCCTGGCGGCCCCGGCCGCCGGCCTCGATCCGCAGCTTGATCAGCAGCTCGACCAGCTGCTGGCCGGCGTGCGCACGTCGCCGGTTTCGGCATCGGTTGAAGCGCTGCTCGACGACATCTCCAGCAGCGTATCGGCCCTGGACCGCAACACGTCACAGCTGGACGAAGCACTTCAGTCGAGCGGCTCGGGTCCGTCGGCTCGGCCGTCGCCGGAATCACGTTTTCTGGCCATGCTAGACGCAGTAGACCACGAGATTCTTGATCCGCAGGCGCTCGAAGCGACCCGCGCTGCCCTGAAGGAGTCGGTACCTGACAGCCGCTGGCCCGCCACTGTCCGGCAGATCGCTGAGCTCATCACCGAAGCGGCCGCCCGGCAGTCGCGTGAGGTTCGCGAGCTCAAGGGGTTTTTGCATCGCTTGACCTCCCGGCTCAAGGAAATCGATCGATCGCTGGCGGGCACCCAGGATCAGTTC
>JBCDKA010000353.1:0-1942 GCA_038747195.1 Pseudomonadota bacterium | reverse complement strand
GATGTGTAGACCGAAGAAGTCCTGGATATTGTCCAGGGCGGTGCTGATGGTGCCGCCGATTGTCATCTGGGTGTCGTAGGACATCGAGTCGTAAATTTGCGTGCCGACGAATGCGCCCGTGGCGCCCGAAACGGTGAGGGGCGCACGCAGGACACGAAACGTCTGATAGGTGGCTGAGCTGACGCTCGCGCCGGCGTTCCGGAAATTCTGAAAAATCGCGCCAATCGGCGCATCCCAGATTGGATTGTTAGGCGTCTCGCCGCCGGCAACCGCATCGAGCTGTTGTTCGTTCAATGTATACACGGTCAATCTCCTTCTTGAGTGAACAGGGAATCCTTCCCTATGCAACAACGCGCAAATCTCCGCTAGATCCGATCAGCGGATTTGGCGATGACTTTCGTGGCGAGCACCAGGTATGCGTGCCAAACGCTTTTCGGAGAATCCAAACGGCCTTGAAGCCGGCCTAGGCTAGGTGGGAGGTAAAGGTAGCAAGCCGGTGCGCCGGCCAGTCCGGATGCTGACGGCTACTTGGTTGAGGAGATGCCGGCGAGGCATCGCCGAAGTTGTTTGATCCCGAAAGGCTTTTGGAGAAACTGCCTGACATGCTGGCCTTTGAATCGTTCTCTGACCTGAGGCAGATCATGGCCGCTCATGACCACCGCCGGGAGCTCGGGCAGTTGTTCGTGGAGTAGCGTCAGCGTCTGCTCGCCGCTGATGGCCGGCATGCTGGTGTCGAGCAGTACCAGGTCGGGCTTCGGCGCGTCTGACGAGAGCATCGCCAGCGCTTCGTGACCGTCGCCTGCTTCGACCACTTCATACCCGAGGTGGGTGATGGCGGCCACCAGGAAACGCCGTACGTCCGGCTCATCGTCGACGATGAGCACCCTTCCGGCCGGCACCTGACCCAACTCGGGCTCTGGTACATCCGGGTCCGCGTTGACGTCTTCGGGTATGGCGCTGCAGGGCAGCGTGATGGTGCAGCGAGTTCCAGAGCCGATCGAGGAGTCGAGCTCGATGCTTCCCCCGTGGTCGCTGATCACCCGCTGAGCGATCGCCAGACCAAGGCCTCGGCGCGGTGTTTTGGTCGAGAAGAACGGGTCGAAGACGCGGGCCCGCGTCTTTGGGTCCATGCCGCAGCCGTGGTCGGTAACGCTGATCGTGGCCAGGTCTCCGACTCGGCCGAGCTGAAGTTCGACCAGCCCGGAGGGTTCGTCGTAACTCTCAGCTGCGTTGATGATCAACCCGAGGAGGACCTGCCGCAGCTGTGTGGCGTCTGCCCGAACCGCGATGTCCGCGTCAGCGCCGCGAAGCTGCAGGCTGGCTGAGCGCGGCAGTCCGCTTTTGACCAGGTCGGTTGTGGTCTTCAACAGCGGCCCCAGCATGACCGTTTCCAGCGAGGGGGTTCGCTCACCGGCAAAAGTGAGCAGCTCGTGCGCCATCTCCGTAGCACGGCCAGCCGCCGACTGGATATTGCCGAGAAGCTGGGTCGCCCCCGGATTCTGGCCGACGGTCTCCTGAAGCAGGCTTAGGTTGCCCAAAACGGCCATCAGGCAGTTATTGAAATCATGCGCGATACCGCCGGTGAGTTGCGCCAGACTCTCCAGCTTTTGCGATCGCTGCGCTGCCCGCTGCTGGGTCTCCGACAGGCGCTGCTGGCGACGATGTTCCAGCTGGTCGACGACAAGCTGACCCAGCTCCTCCAGGGTGTGTAGCTCGATGTCGTCCAGCGAGCGAGACTCGGTGTGCATGATGCACAGCGTGCCGACGGCGTGTCCGCTCTCGGTGATCAGCGGGACGCCCGCGTAGAACCGGACATGCGGATCCTGACTGACCATCGGATGATTTTGGGTCAGCGAGTCGACCATTGCGTCTTCGACGACGCTCAGCTTTGCCCGTTCTACCGTGGTGCTGCAGAGTCCTTTGGTCAGCGGGGCGCTGCCGG
>JBCDKA010000352.1:0-1985 GCA_038747195.1 Pseudomonadota bacterium | reverse complement strand
CGGCGTGATGCGCACCGCAAGTTCGCCTTCAGGTCCGACCGCAAAATGGCTCGAACCGCCAGCGGGGTGAACCTGCGGCATAGACTGCCAGGATCCGCCACCATCGCGGCTCAGCTTGTGATGCACCCCCTCACCGTCGTTCCAGACGACGTGCGCCGTGCCGTCGGGCGCTACGGCGACCCAGGGTCGGTCCGCCAGCTCGCGGTCGGTCAGCTGAGTCCACACCCAGCTCGCAGCGTGGTCTTCGCTGACGCCCACGGCTACGTGGGTGCCTTGATTCGTCGTACGGTTGAAACCCATGGTGACAAAGTAAACGGTGCCGTCAGGCGCTATGGCCAGGTCCACGTCCGAGTTGCCGATAGCCCCGTCAGCCGGCGTGCCCACGTTCACGCGGGACCAAGACTTGCCGCCATCGCTGCTGCGCCAGAGGCTGGGCGCACGCGCGGGCTCATGCGGGCGGCGCGGAAAGCCGGAGACGAGCAGATCACCATTGCCGAGCTCTAGCAGCATCGGCTCGCGATTTTGGAAGTCCTTGAAATGCACAACGCTGTCCAGAGCGAGGGACGACTCCGCCCGCACGGGGGATACCAGAGTCGTCACTAGGGTTGCGAAGATCGACAGCAAACCTATAGCGAATTGCGACATCACATTGCACGCTCCGCGAAGAAACAGACGCTGAAGTGTAGATCGCCTGAGCAACCGTTAGAAGACAATCATGTCCGGTACTGCGCGATCGGGTCGCCTTGAGTTCATCGAAACTAACTCTTCTGAACCGCCAGCACCCGGAACTGACGCCAGCCGGTCTTTGATCATCAGGCTGTCGGGCTAGGAGCGCTGTTGAAGTGCATCTGGGGCCACGATACGATTTTCAATTATGGGCGGCGGTTACCGGTTTCGACGGTTTAGAAGCACCTGGCAACGGCTGTCAACGGTCCGGTCCATGTCAGCCCCGGGTGCGCCGGCTTGATCCGCGGTAAGCCGTCATGACCAAGTCGACGGCCCCCGAGTCACCGCAGCGTCGCAGCGGCGCGACGGCGGATCAGGCCTTCACCGCTTCAAATGAAGGTCTCGTAGAACCCAAACCACTGGCAGCGCTCTTTGCTGCCCACTCGGCAGAGTTGTCGGGGTATTTGAGAAAGACTTATGGCGATGGCCCCCCTGATCCGGAGGACATTGCCCAGCAGGCCTTTCTGCAGCTCGCAAAGGTCCCGAACCCGTCCTCAATCCAGAATCTTAAGGCCTATCTCTGGCGTATTGCTCGAAATCTCACGCTGACTGAAAAACGCAACTCGCGAACGCGTTCGAAATACAATTTTGAGGTGAAACATCTCTATTTTGCGGCTGAGAGTACTGAAACTGACCCTGAAAGAGTCTTAGAAGGGCAAGAACAGCTGGCTGTAATCTCGGAGGCCCTGAAGAACATGCCTGAACGCCGCCGCCAGGCTTTTCTGCTGCACCGTATCGAAAACCTGAATCTGGCCGCCGTGGGCCGACAGCTGGGCATCACCCGTCGGGCGGCTGTCAAGCACGTGATGCGAGCCGTGGTGGATATCGAAGCCGCTCTGATTCGGCAGCGCGACACCAGCGATTGATGGACACGCTGGCTAAAAATCACGCCGAACGGATCAAGGCCGAGGCCGTCGAGTGGCGGCTGCTGGTGCTGGATGGCAAGTTGGGCCCAGAGGAGCAGCGTGCGTTTGACGCTTGGCTTGCCGGAGACCCCCGACACCAGACTGCCTACCAGCATGCCGCGGAAATCTGGGAAGCGTTTGGGGCCATTTCCCGTGACAACCTCTCCCCGGAGTTGTTCATACCTCAGTCGCAAACCCTCTTGCCGCGATTGCCGTCGTTTATCAGGTCTTTGGGATTCGAGAAACCTCAGTTCGTGTTTATGACGCTTGTTGCGGCGCTGGTGACCACTGCTGTGGCCTTTCTTGCCAGCAACGGCGAGCGTCAGCATGTCCAGCCAGCTTCCGCGGTCGTTT
>JBCDKA010000351.1:0-2009 GCA_038747195.1 Pseudomonadota bacterium | reverse complement strand
TGCGCCGCCGCGCCTTGCTGCGCTTCGACGACCTGTCCGCAATTCCGGACGACGCCATTATCCAGGAGGTAACGCTCCGCCTTTCCCTGTCGCGGAAACGAGAAGAGGCCGGGCCGGTGACGTTTTTTCTGCACCGTGTGCTGGCTACCTGGGGGGAGGCCACCTCGGACGCCGGTGTGCCAGGTGGGATGGGCATCGCTGCGGATGAGGGTGACGCCACCTGGTCTCATCGATTTTTTCCGGACGACCTGTGGGTCGAAAACGGCGGTGACTACGAAGCGGACAGCAGCACCAGTTTGCTGGTTGACGATGTGGGTGACTACGAGTGGCCGGCGACCGAACGCACGCTGAGTGATCTTGCGCTCTGGCGGGCAGAACCGGCGGCCAATCACGGCTGGATTGTGCTCGATCGCCTGACGGCTCCGCTGGCGCACGCCCGACGGTTTCATGCTCGCGAGGCTTCTGACCCCTCACTTCAGCCCAGACTCATCGTTCGCTACGACCAGGTTTTACTCAGGGACGGTTTCGAAGACCCCTAGCTGCTGTCCGTTCTGCAACCATTCTTTGCTGCTACACCCTGCGGGTTAGGTCACGATGCTGCCTGCTGGGGCCGAAGGTTTACGGTGGCGCTTTGCCTCCCCGGCAGATTTCGTCAAACTGCGGTTATGGATCAGTATCTGCTGACGACCAAACTGTCGCCATCGGCAACCAGTCAGGACTTTGTCGCCAGACCGCGGCTGACTCAGTCGTTGGCGAGCAGCGCCGGGCAGCGGCTGCGGGTGATCCACGCATCAGCGGGCTACGGCAAAACCAGCCTCCTGAGCCAATGGCACAACATGCTGACCGAGGACGGGGTTGCGACCGCCTGGCTCAGCGTCGACCAGGATGACAACCGGCCGTCGACGTTCGTGTCGTACCTGCTGAAAGCTTTTGAACAGGCGGGCGTGGAGCTGCCTTCCAGCCAGGCGCTCGTCGGCAACAGCCTGCGCAACACGGCGCTCAAGTCGCTAGCCATTGTACTGATCAACGAAGTCGCTCGCGGTGAACGTCCGGTGCATCTGTTGCTAGACGACTATGAAAATATCAGCAATCCGGACATCCACGAGATGATGGATTTCCTGCTGACTCGAGCCTGCGACGAGCTCAAGTTCACGATCGCGGGCCGCACGGCGCCGCCGCTGGCGCTGGCAGATCTGGTGGTTCGCAACGAAGTAACCACCCTCACCGCCGCGGACCTCAAGATGGATCTTAAGGAGACGGTCGAGCTGTTCTCCAGCGACGCAGCGCACCTTTCCATCGACGATATCACCATGCTGGTGGAGCGAACCGAGGGTTGGGTAATCGCGCTGCGGCTGGCCAATCTGTGGATCTCCAGCCAGCAGGATTCAACCGCTCAAATCGCCTCGTTCTCGGGCCGGGTGGCAGAGCTCGCCGACTATATGACGGAGCAGATCTTCGCTAGCCGCCCTGAGCAGGATCAGCGTTTCCTGCTGGTCACCGCACTGCCCAGACGAATCAACGGCGACCTTGCCAACGCCCTTTGTGATCGCACCGACGGTTGGTCTGTCCTTGAGCGGCTGCAGAAGCAGGATCTGCTGATCGAGGCGGTTGACCGGGAGCGCCGCTGGTATCGGTACCACAACCTTTTCCGGGAATTTTTAGTCGGAAACCTCAAGCGGACTTGCCCCAATGAGGTCGAGGCGCTGCACGGACAGGCGGCCGACTGGCACCTGACCCATGGCGATCTCACCGAGGCGGTGCGTCACGCCCATGCCGCCGGAGATACAAGTGCCGTGGCCGCTGAGCTCGAGGCGCGCGGCGGCTGGCTGCTGTATCTCAAAGGGCATCTGGACCTCATGGAGCTGGCCGCGGACCTGGTTGCGCCGGCGGATATCGACGCCCATCTTCGGCTGTCGCTGTTTCGCGCCCATGCGCTGCTCAAACAGCAGGAGATGGCGGCGGCGCGAGAGGTTTTTGAGGGGCTGCGCGCTCAGACCGAGGACTTCACG
>JBCDKA010000350.1:0-2053 GCA_038747195.1 Pseudomonadota bacterium | reverse complement strand
TCTCATGAGCGCAAACTAATCTGACCCGCAAGGTCAGTTTGTGACGTAGGCACGCCCCGTGGCGCTTTTCTTCAGAAGAGATCTAGAAAAACGCTATAAACTTCTGTTAGCGAAGCGTTTAATTGTTTGAAACAAATCTTAAATTAATGTTTCAGTTGCATTCCGGCAGTGGCGTCAGGTTGCTGAGCGTGCCCGCCTGCTGCCAAACCCCGGCCAACGGCGGGGAAAATTCCAGCTCGGTGTCGACGCTTCCGTTGGCGCTTGAGTCATAAATCAGGCGGTTTTCACCGACGGGCTGCGAGCTAACCGGCACCGCGGCACAGCTGGGACAAAAACCGCTGAACTGCGCCAGCGAGAGCGCCTCATCCTGCGCTGAGCCTTGTCCCAGCACCCAGCGAGGCAGGCCGGTGGGTCCATAGAGATAGTTGACGTGCACCTGGTCTCCCGCGGCGCTCAGAATGGAGTATCCAAAACCCGGTAGCTCGGGGACAAACCACAGGCCGGTACGAGCCACGGTCGCGCCGTTCGACGCGCAGCTCAAGTCGCTGATGATGACTTGGTAGGGCTCGCTGCCGCTAAGCCCGTGCAGCTGGAAATTAAAGGTGGCGTTGCGGGCCGATTCGAACGTGAGGGAAACGGCGCCCACAACAGTCGGCCGCGCGGCCGCGCCATCCCAGCTGAATTGATTGAGGTCAGCCTCCCAGAAATCGTCACCCGGCGTGTAGGGCGCTTGAGCCAGGTACCAGGTGGGCGTGCCGTCTTCGAGGTAGGTGTACCACTCGAGGATCAGCTGGTTATCCACCTGATTCAGATTGAATCCGGCACCGTCGCGAGCTGGGTTGAACCACAAACCCGGCAGCGGGCCGTTGGCGGCCTCACCGCCGGTACCCTCGAGCTGCTGGGGCGGCTGCCGCTCCATCGCCATGCTGACGGTCATGCGCTGATGGCTGTCACTTTGGTTGATGGGCACGAGGTAGTACCGACCGCTGGTGACGGGCACCACCGTTCGGCCGCCGCCGCTGCCGCTCGCCACCACCTGGGCGGCGCTGTCAGCCGGAACCACCGACGGCGGATCAAACGCTCTCGCCTGGCTTCGCAGTTCCCACTGAATATCACCCGGCGCTTCAAGATCGAGCGTCAGCTCGGTGGCGCTGGCCGGCACGTCGATAAACAGGCGGGCGTGCCCCTGGTGGGGTGCCAGCGTTAGCTCCGTCGATCGATCCGGTTGCAGCAGCAGAGGCTCCCGGGTCAGCAGATCAGGACTGCCCGAGGAGCCGCCGCTGCCGTCGCTAAGCCGGCTCAGCGCGACGGGTATCACGCCCAGCGGGGGCAGATTGTCTGCGGCGCGGGGCAGCAAAGCGCCGACCCAGAGTTCGCCGGGTACCATCTGACCCTGGTCCCACGTCAGGCGCACGGGAAACGACTGTTGGAACTCGACGTTACCCGGGCCGGTGGCGACCAGCGAGCGGTCAGACGAGGGCGTCGGTGCGGCCACGGTCAGCGAAACTGCATCGATCGCGCCGGTTTCGCTGGCCCGCCAGTTCTGCAGCAAAATCCAGTAGCGGCCGGGCTCATCGATCATCGTCAGGCAGACTTCGACGGCGGTTGGTGAGGTGCTGCGACAGATCTCCTCGTCCGCGTCGGGTCGCGTGTTGCCGTTGAGATCCCGACCCACAAACAGGTCGAGATCGGTGGCGGGGTTTTCCGCGCCGGTCTGCGCGTACAGCAGCGTGCCCGCTTCGTTCACCGTTCGAGTCACAAAGAAGGCCCCTTGCACGACGTTGTCGTAGGGGTCGCTGTTGGTGTTGTCAGCCGCAAGGGATCGATTCAAGACGTTGGCTCGGTCCAGCGCAAGTGTGTCGAAGCGGGCCTCAGGCAACGCGATCAGCCCCGCCAGGTCGACCTGCTCCGAGCCGCGATTGGATGGCGTGCTGATTCGAAATACCTCGGGCAGATCGCCAGCGGCAGCCGTCAGCTGGAAGACAATGTTCTGCGCCGCCACGTCCGCTTCCGACGAGGTCAGAACCACCAGCCCGGTAACCGATTCGCCGAT
>JBCDKA010000349.1:0-2142 GCA_038747195.1 Pseudomonadota bacterium | reverse complement strand
GAGCAGCGCCGCAACCTCTTTGAAGCGGCTGGACAGGTGTGGGGCGGCATCATCAGCAGCCAGGTGACCATCGTTGTTGAGGCGGAGTTTGCGGACCTACAGTGTGGTCCGGGTGGCGCGGTCCTCGGCTCAGCGGGGAGCGGCTTTTCCAGCAATTCCAGTCTGATGGGCGGCCTGGTGCTGTATCCGCCTGCGCTGGAGAACGCGCTGCTCGGCTCGGATCAGGACCCGGGCCAGGCGGATATCCAGGCGCGGTTCAACGAAAACCTCGACGACGGTAACTGCCCTGGCTTTGGCGGGTTCTATTACGGCCTGGACAACAACGCCGGGCCCGGCGAGTCGGCGCTCTTTTCCACGGTGCTGCATGAAATTGCCCACGGTCTTGGCTTCAGCTCGCTCATCGGATCGGACGGGTCGCTCCCGATGTCCGGGGCAACGGAATTCCCTGGAGTCTTTGACCTGTTTCTTTTCGACGCCAACGACGGACCAAACGGCACGCTGCTGGTCGACCTGAGCGTGGTCGATCGCGCGGCTTCGGTTCTCGATGATCCCAACCTGGTCTGGGACGGCGCCAACGTGAACGGCGCGTTGGCCGGACAGATCACCGGCGGCATCAACGGCGGGCGACTGCGCATGTATGCGCCAGCGCCATTCGAGGGAGGGTCGTCAATATCTCACTTCAGCACCGACGTGACGCCAAACCTCCTGATGGAGCCGTTTCTGACGCCGGACCTGACCCCAGGCGCAACCGACCTGACGCCCCTGCTGTTTCGGGATCTGGGCTATACCGTTTCGGTCCCGGCAGCGGATCTGGTTTTTGCGTCGGGCTTTGAAGGCGGGCCCTGAGACTCAGGGCTCGTCACCGATAAGTCGCTTCGAGTGTGACGGGGTACTCACTTCTCGTCATCGATTTGTAAGGCAGTGCGAAGCTGAGGCGTAAGTCACGGTTTCTACAGGTTTTCTATAGCAGCTTCACCCCTTTGTCGGACGCAGGAAGCGCCCCATGGGGAAACCAACAGGGAAATACCGTTTTAGGCGAGGGCGGGGGGTCTTCGCGGGCTTCGTGCTGCTCCTTACTCTGTCGTCATTGCCGGCGTTCGGCCAGGACCAGGCGTTTGGCCATCAGCCAAAGTTTCTGGAGGCGTTGCAGGCCCCGGAAAGTCCGACCATCTCGCAAACGGTCTCGCTGAGCCGCGCAGACGTTGCGAAGCTGACGTCCGCGGTGATCGGCGATCCGGTGTCCGTCGCTGCGCTCAACCTCGGACTTGCCAAAGGCGCCGCCATGGAGTTCAAGCGGATTGCGATCCGCGCTCCCGGCGCCAGGGTTGTGGTGGATGATGGCGTCAGCACCCGGGAGCTTCCGCCGACGCGGCGCCGGTTTTTTCTCGCCCACAGCGCAACCGGCGGGGCGAGTTTCTCGCTGGATCCTGAGAGCGGCCGGGTTCACGGCCTGCTGGTGGATGGCGGCCACAGCTATCAGATCGACGGGGGCGCTGACGGCAGCGGCGGCCTGACGATGAATCTCAAGAGCCTGCGCGAAGGACGCAGCCGGGCAGGCTTCTCGTGCGGCCAGAACCACTCACATAAGGCCGAGTATCGAGCGCCCGCGATCGGTCGAGCCCTGGCGGCTGGCCGAACGCCCGGCGTAACGCCGATGGCTCCGAGCATGCGGCTGGGCCTCAAGGGCAGCGGTCAGGTGCTGTATCAGGCGGTGATTGCTGTAGACACGGACAACGAGTTTCTCTTTGATAAGTTTGCCAACAACACCGGCAACGCCCAGGACTGGGTTGAAGATGTTTTTGTTGCCATGAATGCCTTTTATGAGCCCGACCTGGGGCTGCGGCTGCTGCTGGGTGATCTGATTCTCCGCATCGACAACACGCCGGCCAACGACCCGGACTACAACGCTGATCCCGAAGACTTCAACACCGGTCTGTCCCAGTTTCGCAGCTATTTCCAGAACAACGAGAACGGTCGGGCACGGAGCTTTACGGCACTGTTTTCGGGCCGAAACATCTCGTCCCGGTCGTTCAGCGGGGTGGCGTATGTTGGGGCCTACTGCAACAGCTTCAGCTATTCGCTCAACCGTATCGGCAGCCGCTCGAGTCCAGCATTTATCGCCGGCGGCGTCGGTCATGAGAT
>JBCDKA010000348.1:0-2161 GCA_038747195.1 Pseudomonadota bacterium | reverse complement strand
TCGTCGATCAGCGTTCGCTCCAATGACTCAAGGCTGCGAAGCTCGTCATCGACAATCAGTACGGTGGGCAGTTCGGTCGCTTGGTTGCTCATGATACGTCTCGTACGGGGAGGTCGGGATTCCGCCGCCGGTGCTCGGCGATCGTCAGCGGGGTGCGTGACCGCGGAATCTTGTGGACAAAGTTATAGCGGGCGATGTGATAACTCGGGTCAAAGCCGTAGAAGTTGGTCCGCATTCGGGCCAGCTCTTCGGCGCGATATTCATTCAGGGGTTTCTGCGCTTCGTCGTGCTCTCGACGCTCGCGTTTGGCGTGCAGCCTGGCGTCGAGATCACCCGCCTGCGTCATGGCGGCAGCCTCATGCTCAACCGCCGACATAAAGCCGGTTCGACAAGGCGTTAGCGAGCGATCGACCAACCCCAGCGACTGCGCTTCAGCGATACCGACCGGCAGGCGCGCGGCCATGATTTGCGACGATTGTTTTTCGCCACAGCAGCGCGGCAGCAGATAGGTCCAGTATTCCGAGCCAAAGAGATTGCCCATGTCCTTGTAATGCGGATTCAGGGTCACCTCGTCATGGGACCACACTTCGTCAGCGGCTCGTGCCAGAAACACGCCGCCGGCGCCCGCGTTGCCCCTGAGCGCCGCCACGGTGAGACAGTCTGTCGTCCGAATGATGGCCTCGCTGATGTCGTCGATGGCGTTGATGTTGCGCCACGATTCGTCAGCCGCGCTGTCGGCCGCTTCGATCTGATTGAGATCCATCCCGTTGGACCAGAACTCCGACCCGCCGCACAGCACGATAACGCGTGGACCCGAGGCGACCGCTTCGCGGTAGGCACTCAACAGCCGCTCGCATCGATCGGTGCTCATGGCGCCGTTATAGAAGGGAAAATGCAGAAAGCCGACGCCTTCGCGCTCAACGTAACGGATGTCCCGGTAGGCGTCTGCCTCGTCCTGACTCCGATCCTCCAGCCCGGCAGCCCGAGGACCCAGCACCTGCACGGCGGGCAGCTTGAAGTTGTGGTCACTTTGCCTGTCTCGCAGGCGGCCAAGCCAGATACCGCCATCGACCGTGGCCACGCCAACCGCCTCCCCGCTGCGCGCAACCAACGTTCCCGGCGTGCCTGCTAGCGTCGGCGCTGGGTGCGCGTCATAAAGGTACAAATCTTTACCGGTTGCTGCGCCCAGAGCCGCGTCGCGAAGCCCGGGAAAACCGTCAGCGCTGCGAATCTTGCGCAGCACCGCTGAGGTTTCGTCATTCGACCAGTCGATCGCACGGTCAGCTTGCCTGGCCAGCGGCCGCGAGCGACCGCTGACCGATGGCGTGACTGTTTCGAGCGGCTGCGGCTGAAAACGCTGACCCTCGAAACGCGCCACCGCCTGAGTCACCGCGGTCACCGCCGCGCTGGTGACTTCAGTCCGGTACAAACTGCTCTTACTGGCGCCACGCGTCGTAAAGGTCTCGCTGGCCCAGATAGCGCCGCCATCCATCACCTCATTGGCCTGCAAGACGGTGACTCCCCAGGTCGACTCCTGATTCAAAATCGCCCAGTCAAGCGCGGAGGGACCACGATCGCCAATGACGCCTGGGTGGACAATCAGACAAGGAGTGCTCCGCCATATGCGCCCGGGGATCGCGCGCTTGAGAAAGGGCGCAACCACCAGGTCCGGGCGAAACAGGTCAACCGCTTCGATGGACGTCGGGTCGTTGATATCAAACTCGATCGAGACCCGGTGCCCGGCTTCCCGCAAGGCCACAAAGAGCCGCTGCGCGAGGCTGTTGAAGCTGTGGGTGATAAACAGTATGCGCATGGGAATCCGGTTCGCTCAGCAAATCCGGGGCAGCTGTTCGCCGGTCAGCCAGTCCAGGACGCGGCTACCGCCGAAGCTGGTTTCCATCTGCACAAAACCGTGCTGGTCCTCGATCACTTTGCCGATGATGGCCGCATCACGGCCCAGCGGATGGGCACGCATCACGTCGAGCAGACGCCCGGCATCGTCTTGAGCACAGATGCACACCAGCTTGCCTTCGTTGGCGACATAAAGCGGATCCAGGCCCAGAAGCTCGCAGGCCGCGTGGACCGCCGGTTTGACCGGCATCGCGTCCTCGTCGAGCATCATGCCGACGCCGGACTGCTGCGCCATTTCGTTCAAGGCGGT
>JBCDKA010000347.1:0-2168 GCA_038747195.1 Pseudomonadota bacterium | reverse complement strand
GGTCGGCGGGATCCAGCGACAGCGCCTGATCAAGCGCGGTGAGCCCCTCGTTCGCCTGGCCTGCCCGCAGCTGCGCAATCCCCAGCTGGCGGTAGAGCTCGGACGCCTGTGGGTGGGCGGTAACAGCCTGCTTCAGGGCCCCGATACCCCGCCGGGGTTCGAGCTCCGCCAATACGTCTCCCAGCGTGAGCCAGTGTTCAACCGTTGGCTCACTTTGCACTGCGGCGGCGGCATACCGCGCCGCGTCCGCGAGCCGACCGGTCTTGCGACAAACGACCGCCAGGCAGTGGTTTGCCCCCGGATGATCCGGACGCTGCTGGAGCAGCTCGGACGCAAGACCTTCAGCCTCGGAAATCATTTCCGGATCGGTCTGTCCACACAGCAAAGCCGCCAGGTTGGCGCGCAATCGGCCGTTGCCCGGCGCCAGGGCAACCGCCCGGCGGCTGAGGGCGATGGCGTCGTCGCCCTGCCCCAGGCGGTGCTGGACCGCCGCGCGGGCGTCCAACAGCAGCGCGCTGGGTGATGCCGCATGCTGATCCAGCAGTGCCAGCGCCTGCGCTGGAGTGCCCTGTTGCAGCAGCGCGCTCACCCTCGACACCAGCAGCTGGTCAAGCCCAGCCCGCGAGGGTGGGTGATCCGGCTTCAGCTTGAGGGCCTGCTGCCAGGCGTCAGCCGCTTTCTCCAAAGAACCCTGCTGGCTGGCCACCAGAGCGAGATTGTGCCAGCCGTTGGCGTCCTGCGGGCGTGCCTCGAGGTAGGTCGCCAGAAACCCTGACGCGGCCTCGAGCGAACCGGCCTGCATGGCCAGCATCGCTCGGAACTGCAGGGCCTCGGGTCGGCTCGAGTCAGCAGCCAGCCGGTCAGCCGCCTGGGAGTCCCCCTGACGATAGGCTCGCTCGGCAGCGGCCAGCGGATCAGCCGTCACTGCCGGAGCCAGCCGGTAATCGCCAGCCGGGGTTCAGTCGCAAACGGCGTGACCATCGACACGCAGTGCTCCAAAGGTACGCGGAACAACGTCAGGCTGTTGTAAGACGGCATTAGCGTCGCCACAACCTCGTGACGTCCATCGAGAATCTGAAGTAGTCCACCCCAGTCGGCCTGCCAGTTCTGGCTCAGGTTGAGCACAAAGGCAAAACGCCGAGACTCCCCCTCAGCCAGATCATTGTGGTAGCGAAGAAAATGGCCCGACCGGTAGCAGGTCGCCTGGGCGTCGAGTCGAGCGACCGTGCTGTCACCGGTTACCGCGGCCAGCCGCGCCAGCGTTTGCGGATGATTAAGGAATTCGAGCAGCTTGTGCAGCAGCAGCCCGGGGTCGCGCTTTTCCAGATAAGCCGGCACCATCATGTAGGACTCGTAGGCGAAGCCAAAATCCGTGCTCGCAGCCGCCTGAATCGACGCATAAAGCGTCTGAGCGGCACCCTCACCCATCGCGGTGTAGCGATCGTTGGGGATCGTCTGAGAGCCTTCCTCCGTGCGGCAGGCCAGGGTCCAGGGGACCTCCTCCAGCAGGCAGCGGCGCAGCCGCTCAGCAAATTCGGGTTCCAGGAACCCCGGCAAGCGCGTATAGCACTGTTGGCTGAGCTCACGAGCCGCCTGTGCTTGGGTGTCGGGATTGTCTGGAATGACGCTCAAGTTGTCTTGCAGGCCGGAGACACAGCGCGATCTTACCTCACTCTTCTTAACATAGGGATTCACGCAACTTTTAGGGTTTTCCTGTAGTCTCATCTGCCATGAGGGGCACTTCGTCCACAATGGTTCGACAGGCGTTCTGGCTCGGGCTTTTGCTGCTGACAGCGCTGGCGGGGTGTGCCCGTGAGCCGGTCAAGCCCACCCTCAAGAGCGACCCTCCGATGCCCGTCGATTTCAGCGGTTTCTGGGAGCTGAACTACCAGGCCAGCGACCGCGTGGAAGAAAATGCGGAGCTGCTTCGGCTGATCGCCATCGCGAAGGCCCGCCGGGCACAAAGCCGCTACGACCGCGGACCCTTTCCGGTGCTGCCGTCGCTAGAACTTGTTCGGTTAGCAGATGAAATCTCCCAGACGCAGGTGGTGGAGATCGAACAGGACGAATACAGCATTGAGGTGAACCGGGACGACGATTTCCCGCTGACCTGCGAGTTCGGCGGCGACAGTGCCTTCGGCCTGGTGGACCCGCTGGGTAACGAGGTC
>JBCDKA010000346.1:0-2182 GCA_038747195.1 Pseudomonadota bacterium | reverse complement strand
GCTGGGCTCAAAGCTTCCCGGCAGGTCCAGCGTCAGCCAGGTGTCGCCGCCGTCACCGCTAAAAAAGACGCCTTCCAGGCGGCGGGTGCTGCCGGGCACGAGCGCCGCAAACACGTTGCCCGCCCGGCCCACGGCCAGCTCCGCGTGGCTGCCCGGAACGTCTTCGAGCAGCGTATCGATGGCTGATACGGCCGCTGGTGGACTGACCTTGACCCAGCTCTGGCCAAAGTCTTCGCTCCGGTAAAGGCCGTTCTGGCCCTCGGGCTGGCAGAGTGATGCGAGCAGGACCGCGGCGTAAAGCACGTCCGGATCGACCGGGTCACGACCGAGCGCTTCGATCACCGCTACAGGCAGGCCGTTGTCGACCACCTCCCAGCTTAAGCCCGCATCAACGCTGCGGAAGAGCCCCAGATCCTCACAGGTGCCGCTATCGCCGCCGTCGCTGGCGGCCAGCAGCACGTCACCGCTAGCTTCCACCGCCACCAGGTTGCGTCCCGCCAAACCGTCCAGCAAAACCCACGTATCGCCGCCATCGGTCGTCCGCAGTGCGCCGCTGCGGCTGCCGCCTTCGGTGTTGAAGGCCGACGTTCGGGCAATGCTTGCTACCAGGGTCTGACGCGTGGCGTCGGTGGGGTCGAACCTGATCGACCCGATGGACTGGGAAGGCTGGTCGTCCGTGAGCGGTTCCCACTGCGGCACCAAGGCGGTGGCGCTTGTTGTACGCCAGATGCCGCCGTTAACGCTTCCGATAAACAGCACGTCCGGATTTTCCGGGTGCGGTGCAAGCGCGTTGACCGCACCGGCCACCGGCGAGCCGACCACGTTTTCGACCTGACCGCCGCTGATTGGCGCGGGCCCCTGCGGCTGCCAGGTGCTTTGTCCCGGTAGCAGCAACAGCGCCAGAGCGGTCTGGGTGATCAAGCGGCGCGCACCAGCGTCAGCAGGAGGTTGTTGGCAGGCATCCGCGCCACCTCAGGCTCAGAAAAGCCGCTGTCCGTCGCCAGCCGGGCAACATCCGCCAGCTCCCGCAGCCCGCCGCCGGGAAAGGACTCGCGGGCCCACGCATCCAGCGAGGCATTGCCCTCAGAGGTGAACCCGTTCTCATTGAAAGGCCCGTAGAGAGCGAGGGTGGACCCGGCGTCCAGCAGCGATGCGCACCCCGCAAACAGGGTCACCGCCGCCTGCCAGCTGGCGATGTGCAGGATGTTACAAGCGAAGATCCCGTCCGCCGTCAGCTCAGGTGAAGTTTGAGGCCAGTCCGGGCGACTCACGTCCAGCGTCAGCGGCGGCGGCAGGTTGGGCAGCCCCGCCTGCTTAATCCGGGCGCCAAGGCCGGGCAGCACGGACTGCAGATCTGTGCATTGCCAGGTGAGATGGTCAAGGTGGCGAGCGAAGTAGACCCCGTGCTGACCCGTGCCGGACGCCAGCTCCAGGATATGCGCCGGCCGGGGAAAGACCCTGCTCAACGCCTGCCGGATTGGCTCCTGGTTTCGCTCGCAGGCCGGGGCAAAAGGCAGCTCCAAGGGGGTTATCAGCCTGGAGGATCCGGGTAGTTGTTGACGCAGGTTTGGTTGTAGTTCTCCTGGAGCGTCAGCCGGATCAGCGGTCGATCTTTGGCGTTCTGCAGTTCCTTCAACATCTCGTCACACTGCTCGCGCCGCGCCGTGTCGGCCTCCCACAGCTCTTCTTTGGTCGGCTGCTTAAAGCACCCAGCAACCAGCACCGTCGGGAACAGCAGCACCGCGGCGCGCATCAGAGTTCGTTTCATGACCTGTGCCTCGTTCAAGTCAGCGTCGAGTATAGCCCACGACACCCACTCAATAGGTGCGCCAGGTCCTGGTTTTTGCCGGCCCCATCAGAACGGGAGTGGTTCGCCCAAGGAACGGGTGCGGCTTGCGTATTCGTCCTGCAGCTGGCGCGTGATGGCACCGCAGCCGCCGTCACCGATTTGCCGACCATCGAGCTCGACCACCGGGGACAGCTCGCCCATGGTGCCGGTGGTAAACATCTCCTGAGCCGCATGCGCTTCGGTGAGCGATACGTTTCGTTCCTCGGTCGGGATTCCCAGTTCCCCGGCCAGCTCGAGTACGGTCGCCCGGGTCACGCCTGGAACACAGGAATCCGCGTGTGGTGTCAGCAGCTTGTCCCCGTGCACCACAAACACGTTGGTGGCATTGGTTTC
>JBCDKA010000345.1:0-2183 GCA_038747195.1 Pseudomonadota bacterium | reverse complement strand
GGAAAGATTGAGCTTGAGCTGGAACGGATGCCCAGCGGCAAGCCAGATGTGGATGCGCTCAAGACAAGAAGGTCGGAGCTGCGCTGCGAACTGGCTCAGCTGTCCCGCTGAGACTGCGAGTCTTCCTCCCTCAATGGCGCCCTCCGCCCGGCCTCTGGCCGGGTGGAGGGATGGTCCTTGCAGCCGTAATTTCTTGACGTGCTTTCGGTCGATACCCCAGCAGGGTCCTAGTTGCGGCCGCCTCGGCTGCCTGAGCGGCTGCGGCCACCGGAGCTGCGCCGGGGCGGCGCGGAACGCGCTGACTGACGCGGGGCCGGTGCGCGCTGCTGCCTGCGAGGTGCCGGCTGACGCACGGGCTGACGCGGCGTCGACTGTCGGTAGCTGCGGCTTTGAGGGGCCGACCGGGCGGGGGACCTTGCGGCTGGCCGGTTAACCACGCCCGGCTTCCGCGCGCCGCTGCTGCGATTGGTCGATCGAGTGGTCGACCGGGTGGGCACTCGTCCGGCGGAGGAGCGCACCACCGGCGTTCGGTTGACCGGCACCGTGCTGCGACGATTTGTTGAGTTTCGTTGGGACGTCCTGGGCTGCGGTCTGGTCTGAGATCTGGCCTGTGTTCTGGCCTGCGTTCGAGGCTGAGAGCTGGCCTGGGATCTCGCCGGCGTGCGGGACGCAAAACCGGCGTTCCGCTGGGTTGTCGTCCCAAACGTGCGCGCCTGGGGGCGGGACCGCGACTGCGGCCGGCTGTTGAGGGTGCGGAAGCTTCCCTGGCGGTTGGCGGACGGGCGGGTCACCACCGAGCGACCGTTCTGTTCGACCTTCACCGGTCGGTTGACGGCGGCCGCCGAACGCTGGCGCGAGGTCGCCGACGTTCTCGCCGTGCTGCGGGCGCTGGGGCTTAAAGTCCGCGTCGATCGCGAGACCGCGGCCGCCGGCTGACGGACGGCGTTCGACCGGCTGGCGCTTCGATTGATTCGCTGGCGATCGCCAGCGGCGATGCGTGTGCCGCCAAAAGCGTTCACGCCAGCGCGGTTGACGCGCTGCGAGCGGCTGGCCGTGGCGGCTCGGCTGGCGCCCTGTGTTCGACTTGTCCGCTGACCTCGGTCAGTAAACGTCCGGCTGTTGCCGCCCGCCGCCGCACGTGTGTTAAAGGAGCCAGCGCCGCTGGCGGTGCGGCCATTGCTGAACGTGCGGCTGTTGCGGGCGTTGACCGGGAATTCCTGCTTTGCCCGACCGTTCTGTGAGCGATTGGCGAAGACGCCTGGGCGCGCGTTACCGGCCAGCCGGCGCGCTTCGTTCCGCGCAGCCCCGGCCCGGGGTGTCCGGATCGCAAAACGCCGATCGCGACGTCCGTAGTCGTAGAAGTAGGACGGGCTGTAATACGTTGGACTATAAAAGCCGAAGTAGCTGAATCGCGGCCGGTAGGTGTAGCCGAAGAAGGGCGAAAAATGCCCAAACCCAAAGTCCGCGTAGCGGTAGGGGCCAAAAAAGGTGCTGCCGAAACCAAAGCCGAAGTTGTGGCCAAAGCCCGGGTAAAAACGCCGGTAAGGCGACCAGACAAAGTAGCTGGGGAAATCCTGATAGAACAGGCCGAAGGCGCTGCTGCGCCAGTACGGATCGTGGGCGTAGCCAAAACCAAAGCCAGACCCAAAGCCGGGTCCGAAACCAGGCCCAAAACCTGGGCCAAAACCTGGGCCAAAACCAGGATCAAACCCGGCGCCGCCGACAAAGCCGCCGTAGCTGTGGCCGCCGTAGACCACCTCGTCGACCACATAGCTGTCGTCGTAACCGTAGCTGTTGCCGTATCCGTAAACGTCCAGGTCGTCATAGCGGTCGGAATAGCTGGCGCAGCCGCCGAGCAGCGCTGTGACCATCAGGACGATGGATATGTGTCGGATCATGTTACGGTCTCCCGCTAGTTAGCAGGCTCAGTATAAGCACTGATCGTGAATCGAGCCTGAACGAGAAATATGGTTTTTTTCCCGGTAATTCAACCGATGAGGATCCCCAATGGCTGAAAAACCCGATTCTGGCGCCGAGCAGATCTCACCAGCGCCAAGTCCGGACCCCTGGTCCAACACCGACTCCTGGCTCAGGCTGCTGCTCACCGCCGTTTACCTGGTCATCTTCTGGCTGTCGCTGTGGCTACTTGGGCTGGCGGTGGTGATCAATCTAGGCGCTCTGAT
>JBCDKA010000344.1:0-2199 GCA_038747195.1 Pseudomonadota bacterium | reverse complement strand
AGCTGCGTGGTGACGACCGCGGTGCGGATGATGAAGCCAGGATCCTGGGCTTTGGGCAGCGCGGCGTAGGCCATCAGCCCCGCCAGAATCGACAGGGAAACGATAACCGCCGTAACGCGGTTTTGCTCGATCGCCGCTGAGGTGAGGCTCAAAAGCGTCAGGCTCCTGGGAGCAGGACCCGTTGATCCTCGCGGATCACCGATATGCCAGCGGTGACCACCCGGTCGCCGGAGTCCAGGCCGGAGAGGATCTCCACACCGCCGGCCGTCAGCTCGCCGGCCGTCACGGGCCGCCGTTCGATGGTTGCCTCACCGTTGGCGGTCGGCTGCGCGAGATAGACAAAGCTGCCGCGTTCGTCGTTGATCAGGGCTGCAGCCGGAATCAGGTGGGTATCGGGCGACTGGCCGCTGCTGAATTCGTAGGTTACCTCAGCCGCCATGCCGGGCCGCACGGCGCCTTCGGTGCCGCTGACCCCCACAACGACGGGGAAGGTCGCGGAGCTGCTGGCCGCCGCCAGACCCAGCTCGGTAATGGTTGCCTCAAAAGTTCGCCCAGGTACCGCGTCAAACTCGACCCTGGCCATCATCCCAAGCTCCAGGCCTGCGATGAGGCTTTCCGGCACGCTGCTGCTCACCTCGATGCCGGAACCGCAGTTCACGGTAGCGACGGTGGTGCCGGAGTTGACGTTCTCGTTGAGCTCCACCTCAACCGCTGCCACGGTGCAGTCGGAGGCAACCTCTAGCTCGGTGTAAGAGAGGTTGAGCTGGGCGATCTCAAGCGACTTGCGCGCCGACCGGACCTGGGCCCTTGCCGACTCGGCGCCGGCGCGTGCGCTGTCCAGATCGTTTAGCGAAGCGTTGGTGTTCTCGTAGAGTTCCTTGACCCGGCTGTAGTTGGCGTCCGCATTTCGCTGGTTGGCCAATGCTTGAGCCAGTCCAGCCTCCGACTGCTGGACCGTGAGGTCGTAGGTTGACGGGTTGATGCGTGCGAGCAGGTCGCCGGACCCCAGCTGGTCACCCACCTGCACCGGCAGTTCAATCACCGTGCCGCTCACCCGGAAGCTCATCCGGGACTCTTGAGTGGACTGAGTGATCCCGGTGAAGGAACGAGTCCGATTGTCTCCACCATCGTCGACGACCATCACCCGAACCGGCCGCAGCGCTTCCGCCGCTGGCGGCGCATCAGACTCCTGACAGGCGGCCAGCGTCAGCGTCACCAGCGCTCCTGTGATTATCCTGATCCTCACCGTTGTACCCCCTTGCCGGCGCGCTGCGCCTCCCGTTCCTCGATGTAGGTCGACAGTTCCCGACCGAGCGTCTGCTGTTCGGTCTGCGGCAGCAGAAAGTCGAAGCTGCCCACTGCACGTTCATAGTTCATGATGTCGATCAGAAAGTCCTGAACGGCATTGTTGGCCGCCAGGTCCGCCTGCAGGCTTTGGTTCTGGGCATCCAGCAGATCGATGATCGACACCGCGCCCTGCCGATAGGCGTCCGACACAAGCTCCAGATTCTGGCGCGAGGCCACGGCAGCGCTCTCGGAGAGCTCGATGTTGACGTAACTGGCCTGCGCTTCGTACATGGCCGCGCGAACGCGTTGCTCCACTCGCTGGGCGATCGCCGCTCGCTGAGTGACCAGCTGCTCTCGCTGGAGTCGCGCGCGTGACAGCTGCGAACGCCGGGCCCCCGAGTCAAGCAACGGCCAGCTCGCGTTGACGGATACGCTCCAGTCATCGAGTTCGTCCAGCGGCGTTCCCGCGCCGCGGCCCGATGCGTTGATGCTGTCGGTGTACTGTGCCTGAAGGCTGACGTCCGGCAGCCAGAAGGCGCGGCGCCGGGCCAGCTCGTCGCGCTCGATGGCGCCAAGCTGAGCATCGATGTTGGCCAGCTCCGGCGCGCTTTCCAAGCCCCTTTCGAGGCTGTATTCCACAAACCACTGAAAGCGTCTCGGGTTGCTGATCAGCTTGTCGAATTCCTGCCCGGTCATCGTGAACGGGTCATCCGGCGCCGGCTGAGCGAGCCGGGGCTGGGTCCCCATCGGCTGGTTGAGGATCTGATTCAGGGAATCATAAGCCTGGTTTCGGATCGCCAGGGCGGCTAGGACATCTGAGCGTGCGCCGGCCAGGCGCGCCTCCCAGCGGTAGATGTCGGCGTTGCTGGCTGAACCCGCCCGGACCCGATCCCGGGCCAGCTCCAGGTTGGT
>JBCDKA010000343.1:0-2200 GCA_038747195.1 Pseudomonadota bacterium | reverse complement strand
GGGCACGCTGCTGTACGCGCAGACCGGCGCGGAAAACCCCGCCACCGATCTCGACCTGTTTGTGGGTCGGGATCTCAACGGCAACACACGACCCGACGCGGACGAGGAGATCTGTCGCAGCACCTCACCAACCGCCGTCGAAGTCTGCCTGACGATGATCGATGAGCCCGGACGCTACTGGATTTTGCTGCAGAACTGGCGGGCCAGCGAAACCGGCGCGATCGATGCAGTTTCGCTGACCGTGGCCGCACCGACGCCGTCTTCTGACCGCTCACTGGTCGCCACCGGCCCGGGCAACGTCGGCTTCCAGCAGTCGTTCCCGGTGCGCCTGACGTGGGACCAGGGTCAGATGGTACCCGGCGAACTCTGGGTAGGCGCCTTGCTGCCCCGCGCGACGGAGAACCGACCCCCGCTGGGCGTGATACCCGTGGCGCTGAGCCGGCTCAGTGACGGGAGCGGCGGCTCGTCGGGCAGTCCTGATCTGCTGAGCCGGGAGCCTTTGCTGCTGCAACCGGATCGATCGACGGAGCTGACGCTGGCCCCCCACCAGGGGCACGCGCGCCTGTTTGTTGACGTGCCGGCAAGCGCCACCGAGCTGACGCTCGATCTCGACGCGCCGGGCGATATTCAGTGGGAACTACGCAGCCAGGCGAGGGCATTTGCTCCGCCGTCGGTGGTTCCCGCTGACGACGCGGCCCAGGTGGTGGCGAGCGGCAGCGGCGGCGGCCGAACGGTGGTGCCCGTCACCAGCGGTCGGTATTACCTCGTGCCCATCAACCAAAGCGGCAGCCACCAGCGCATGACGATCAGCATGGCGATGGAGCGGCAGCCGCCCCAGCAGCTTGAGGGCGCCAGCGGTGAAACCGCCAACGGCCCGCTGCCGGGCCTGTGGTTCAACCCGGCTCGAGACGGTGCCGGGTTCAATCTGAATCAGACGGACAACCAGCTGATCCTCGAGTGGTACACCTACCTTGAAGACGGCACGCCCACCTGGTACCTGGCTCAAGCGCCCTACACGCCGGGTGACGATTTCTGGGAGGCTGACCTCAATCAGTTCAGGTGGGACGGCGCGACCGCGCGGCCGACTGTCGTTGGCGCCATTTCCCTCACGTTCGAAACGGCTCGCAACGCCATCTTTAACTTCCAGCTGCATGGGCGAAGCGGTAGCGAACCGTATCAGGTCATCATCAGCGATTTGAGCTGCGCCTCGAACGGCGCGAGCGTGGCTCGTACCGGGCTTTGGTTTTCTCCCGAGCTGCCGGGTTTTGGGTACTCCATTCTGAACGCCGCAGGCGATCAGGTGCACGTGAACTACCTCTACGGACCGACCGGCCTGCCTCGCTGGGTGCTGGGACAGGGCTCAGAGCAGGATGAGGCGCTGACGCTGGCGCAGTTCAGCGGTTTTTGTCCTAGCTGTACTGCGACGCCGGTCAGCTCGCAGGCTGTCGGGGAAAATCGCTTGCTCTATGACTCCAGGCTCGGCGGAAGCGTCGACACTTCGCTGGAATTTGCCCCGCCGTTGGGCGGTATTTGGCAGCAGGCGCGCCCACTCCGCAACCTGACGCCGCTGCCTGAATGCAACTGAAACATTAATTTAAGATTTGTTTCAAACAATTAAACGTCGCGTTAACAGGTGTTTATAGCGCTTTTCTAGATCCCCTCTAAAGAAAAGCGCCGCGGGGCGTGCCTACGTCACAAACTGACCTTGCGGGTCAGATTAGTTTGCGCTCATGAGACTATGCACGGGGGTAGCATGATCATGAGCAGGGTGTTGCTCACTTCGACTTTCACGGACGGTCCGTCGACCGGTGCCGACGCTGGTGTGTTGCCAGCGACAGACTCGCGAGCACGCGGCGCGGCGTATGCGCTGGTGCTGGCAGCGGCGCTTCTATCCATGCCCGCAACGAGCCGCGCCCAGGCGGAAGCGGCGGAGGCAAGAATTGCCGAGGGCGGTCTGCCCGCGGTGGTTCCCGCCGTGGACCCTCGCCCGCGGCGGCTCGGCGACTCGCTCAACGTTGATAACTCCCAGGAGTGGACCCCTCAGCTGAGGTCTGGCAGTCGAAACACGCGCTCTTCGGTGCTGGAGGGCCAGATTCGCGAGGCCCGCCGAGCGCTGGCCGGTGGCGACATCATGACCCCGGAGACGGGGGCCCTGGATCGGTTTCGGGCCATCCTGGAACTCGACCCCGGCAACGCTACG
>JBCDKA010000342.1:0-2204 GCA_038747195.1 Pseudomonadota bacterium | reverse complement strand
TGCCCCAGCAGCAGCGCTGCTGCCACAACAACGGGTCGAGTATTCATAGCTGGCCTCCGAAACAGCCGTTACGGCTATTCAGTATTTGCCAGGTGAACTTGAGCGTTTACCCAAATTTTTGGGGGTTGGTCTACACTTGAGAAGGGATGTTCAGAGAGGCCCCATGACAGAGATCACCCAGCTGCTGGCCGCCGCCCGCGATGGCGACGGCGATGCCTTGAAGCAGGTGTTTGAGGATATCTACCCGGAGCTGAAGCGCCTGGCGTCTGCACGGCTGGCTGGCGCCCGGGCCGGGCATACGATTACGCCGACGGTGCTCGTCAATGAAACCTACCTGAAGCTGTCGGGGGCGCGTCGGCTGGATCTCGTCGATCGGCGGCACTTTTTCGTGTGCGCTTCCAAAGCGATGCGTCAGATCCTCATCGATCACGCGCGCAAGGCCAACGCCCAGCGCCGCGGTGGCGACCAGGCGGCAATAACGCTGACGGAAAACATCTCGGGTGAGCTGGGGCCCACCGCCACGCTGCTGGATCTGAACGAAGCCCTGGCGGATCTCGGCGAGCTGGACGCCCAGCTCCACGATCTGGTGGAGCTGAAATTCTTTGGCGGCCTGACGGTGGACGAGATTGCGGACCTGACCGAGCGATCCGCCCGGTCGGTCAAACGCGACTGGAGCCGGGCGCGGGCGTTTCTTCATGCGCAGCTCGGGCAATCGGCGCCGCCGCCATGAGCCTGTCACCGGAGCAGCAGCGCCAGTGGCGGGAGGCTGACGAGGCCTTTAGTCGGTACCTGCAAGAACAACCGGACAACCTGGAAGGCTGGCTGGCTGGCCAAGCGTTGGGAGCGGCGGTGGCGCAGCGTCTCAAGCAGCTGATCGATGCGCACCTCACCACCCAAAGCCCCTTGGACCAAACCGTCTCCGAGTGGGTACCCGACGCCTCGGGCGCCAACAGCGCACTGACCGGGCGACGGATCGGTGACTGGCTGCTGGAAGATCCAATCGGCCGCGGAGGCATGGCGAGCGTTTATCGCGCGCGCCGCGACACCGACAGTTTTGATCAGATCGCGGCGGTGAAACTCCTGAACGTTGGCCTGATCAGCAGCCGGCTTCGTGACCATTTCGATCGCGAACAGCAGATCCTTGCAGCGCTGCAGCATCCCCACATTGCGGGACTGCTGGATGCCGGCCTGGCGGAGGACGGGACACCCTTCATCGCCATGGAGTTCGTCGACGGCCAGCGCATCGACGAGCACGTCGGCGCACACAGCCTAGGGACCGCGGCCATTGTGCGACTGTTTCTCCAGGTGTGTGACGCGGTGGCGTTCGCGCAGCAGAACCTGGTGGTGCATCGGGACCTCAAGCCTTCCAACATCATGGTGGATTCCCGCGGCAGCGTGCGGCTGCTCGACTTCGGCATCGCCCGACTGGTAGAAGAGAGCGACGCCGAGGCCACCACAACTCGAGCATTCACCCCCGGTTATGCCGCCCCGGAGCAAAAGGCCGGACGCCAGATCACTACCGCCACCGACGTTTACGCGCTGGGGGTCGTACTGTTTCAGCTGCTGACCGGGCAGGCGCCGAGCCAGCATCTCGACGCTGACGGTGGGCTGGCGACAAACGCGCTGGCGGCACTGCGCCGTCGGGATGCTGACCTGACGAACATCGTGGCGATGGCCGCCCGCCCCGAGCCATCGCGCCGGTATGCGTCGGCCGCTGAGCTAGCCCAGGACCTGCGCCTGTGGCAGCAAAACCGGCCCATCGTCGCGAGTCCGGATACCACCTTGTATCGTCTGAGCAAGTACGTTCGACGCCACAAGGTTGGCGTCACCGCGGTGCTGCTGACAACCGCCATCGGCACCATTGGAATCGCGAGCACCCTCTGGCAGGCCCAACGGGCTCGCCAGGCGCTGGTTCAGGCCAACGCCAATGCCGAGCAGGCCCAGGCGGTGCAAGACTTTCTGCTGGAGATGTTTGACGGCGCTGACCCCTGGTCCAATCAGAATGAGCCGCTGACGGCCAATCAGCTGCTGGACAAAGCCCAGGAAAATCTGCCCGACCGCCTGAACGCATTCCCGCTTCAGAAGGCCTCGGTTCTGGCCGCGCTTGCGGACATTCAGCGAAAGCTGGGGCGCTTCGATCAATCCGTTGAGCTTGCCGCAGAAGCGGCGGACCTTTTCCGGGAGGCGGGGCGTGAAAAAGACGC
>JBCDKA010000341.1:0-2213 GCA_038747195.1 Pseudomonadota bacterium | reverse complement strand
TGTCGGGCATGTCCGCGGTCTGCCTGCAGCACGAGATGGACCATCTCGCCGGGCGCCTGTTTGTCGATCGGCTATCGCTATTCCGCCGCCTGCTGCTCAAAGCAACCGGCAAGATTGCCGGCGCCGGGGCCCCTCAGCAGGCCGCTTGACGACGGCCCACTAGCCTCGGTCCAGCGACTCAAACGCCGGGGTCGGCATGGCCAGCAGGCTGACGCGCTTGTCCCCGCCCTCGGTATCCTGCTGCCCCACTTCGTGAAAGCCGTAGGTTGAGTGGAACAGGACTGATCCCGGGTTGCTGGGCTTCAGATTGACCTCGCAGGTCAGAAGCGGCGCGTTTTGCTCCGTGAAAGACTGAATGTCGGCATACAGCACACGTCCGACGCCCTTGCGGCGAAAACCTGGGGCAATCACCACCCGGTCGATGTACACAAACTGCTCGTACTGCTGCTGAAACCAGCGGTAGTTGACGCTGTCGTAGTCGCTGTCCGCCGTCATTGCCAGCAGGAACCCGGCCGGGGTGCCGTCAAGTTCGGCGATCCGCAGAAGCGCTGAATACCCATAGAGCTGCTCGAGGCGTTCAATCTCCAGGTGGTTGACCGCCGGCGTTGCGTCGTTGTTGGTTTGCTGGACCCAAGGAAGCTCGTCGGGGCGTACGTCGCGGATAGTGATGACCAATGTTGTCCCTCGTTGACTCGGAGGTGGATGGCGTGCTGTCCCCGATCGATGGACCGCACGCGTCAGGCTGCGGCCAAGCCGGTCGACACGGCCGGAGCGGGAGTTTGGTAAACTTTACCGTTAATTTGATCCGGCGTTAAAGGTGTCCCGCATCCTCAATACCAATCAGCTCCTGCGCTTTGCTGGCCTGTTTACCTGGGTCTGCGTTGGCTTTGCGCTGGTGATGGCGCCGCAGCTTGGTGGCGGGGATATGCCGAGGGCGCGCTACCTCCTGTGGGGCATCGCTCAGCTGACCTTCGGTGTTGCCTACTGGATCCTCTCAAACTCGATCCAGCGACGACCCGCACGAACCCGGCTCCATCTGCTGCTGCTGGCGTTGATGAGCATTTCGGCGCTGGAGATTTCCGGGGTCAGCAGCTCGGGGCTCGGCGGAATCCTGCTCGTGGTGGTGGCCGGCGTGCTCCCCTGGGCGTTGCCGCTGTCGTGGGGCGTGGCCTGGCTGCTGGTCCAAAACCTGCTGCTGGCGTGGACCGTTGGGCAGATTCCTGACGTCACCATGGAGCAGGCTGTGCTGCTCGGCGGCCTATATCTGGGGTATTCGAGCTTCACCTTTGTTATCTCGCTGGTGGCGCGTCGCCAAAGCTACGCCAGGGACGAGCTGCGCAAGGTCAATTCTGAGCTGCGGGCGACGCAGGCGCTGCTCGCAGAGAGCACGCGGATCGCGGAGCGAGTCCGAATCTCCCGCGAGCTCCATGACCTGGTGGGGCACCACCTCACGGCGCTGAGTCTTAATCTTGAGGTGGCGAGCCATCTTGTCACCGGCAAAGCGGTCGATCACGTGACGCAGGCCCAGACCGTTGCAAAACTCCTGTTGAGTGACGTCCGAGAGGTGGTGGGCGCTATGCGCGGCGGCGACAGCATCAATCTGACCGAAGCGCTGATGCGACTGTCCGAGGGCGTTCCGAAACCGACGATTCACCTCGATATCCCGGAACAGCTAAACGTGGATGACCCACAACGTGCGCAGGTGGTGCTGCGCTGCGCTCAGGAAATTATCACCAACGCGGTCAAACACGCGGACGCCGAGAACCTGTGGCTCTCGATTTCGCAAAACGATTCGGGGCTGACGATCACTGCGCGTGACGATGGTCGAGGCACGCCGCGGGTCAACGAAGGAAACGGCCTGACGGGGATGGGCGAGCGGGTGAGGCAGCTCGGCGGAAATCTGTCCGTGAAATCTGGACCCGGGGCTGGCTTCAGCCTCAATGCATGGTTACCAAGGGAAGCAATCATATGATCAAAGTGTGCCTGGTCGATGACCAGACGCTGGTACGTCAGGGAGTTCGCTCGCTGCTCGAGCTCGCTGAAGAAATTGAGGTGGTTGGCGAGGCGGTCGACGGCCGCTCCGCCTGTGAACTGATTCCCGAGCTGCAGCCGGATGTGGTGCTGCTGGATATGCGTATGCCCGAGATGTCGGGCCTTGATGTGCTGGATCACTTGGGTAAAGCGGGCAAGCTGCCGCCCACGATTATTCTGAC
>JBCDKA010000340.1:0-2245 GCA_038747195.1 Pseudomonadota bacterium | reverse complement strand
GCCGCTAGCCGAGTTCGAGCGGCGGTTGGCCCAAGGCCGGGCGCTGATGGGCCAGCATGATCTGCAGGCGATTTACCTGTGTGCGGGCAGCAACCTGCTCTACTTCACCGGGACGAAATGGTCGCTAACCGAGCGCCTGGTGGGCGCCATCATTTTTCCGGATGGACCTGTCGAATATGTGCTGCCGGCCTTCGAGGAGCGCACTTTCTCCGCCTTTATGAAGGTGCCGGGCAAGCTCAACCTTTGGCAGGAGCACGAGTCGCCGTTTGAGCTCGTCCATCAGGTCCTTGAGTCTCGCGGCGTAGCCGGGGGCACGGTGGGCATCGACGAGGCGACGCCTTTCCACCACTTCGGTGAAATTTCCGCCCTTCGCGACAGTCTGCGTTTCGTGGACGCCCGGCCGGTCACGGCCGGCTGCCGGATGCAGAAGTCACGGGCCGAGCTGGCGCTGATTCAGCAGGCCATGAACATCACGCTGGACGTGCACAAGAGCGCTGCCCGGATCTTGAGGCCCGGTATTGAGACGACGGAGGTCGTCGACTTCATCGACACAGCGCACCGAACGATGGGCACCGCCGGCTCGACCTTCTGTGCCGTCCAGTTCGGCGAAGCCACCGCCTACCCGCACGGCGTCCCGGACCCGCAGGTCCTGGCCAACGGCGACATGGTGCTCATCGACACGGGCTGCCGGGTGCAGCATTACCACTCCGACATCACCCGCAGCTACGTTTTCGGGAATCCGAGTCAGCGTCAGCGCGAGGTGTGGATGGCGGAGCAGCAGGCGCAGGCCCGCGCCTTTGCCACAGCTCAGCCGGGGACCCGTTGTGGCGATGTCGACAGGGCTGCGAGGTCTTACCTGGAGTCACTGGGTTATGGCCCGGACTACGCGGTCCCAGGGCTGCCCCACCGCACCGGTCACGGTCTCGGCCTGGACATCCATGAATGGCCGTACCTGGTTCGCAGTGACGATACGCTGCTGGCCGAGGGCATGTGCTTCAGCAACGAACCGATGCTGTGCCTGTATGGTGAGTTTGGCGTACGCCTGGAAGACCACTTCTACATCACCGCTGAAGGTCCGC
The DNA here is from genome assembly GCA_038747195.1 of Pseudomonadota bacterium. Lineage (GTDB taxonomy): Bacteria > Pseudomonadota > Gammaproteobacteria > Xanthomonadales > SZUA-38 > JANQOZ01. Next base: position 1,166 of record JBCDKA010000340.1, on the reverse strand, counting down.
GGTGGTTCACCACCCCCAGCCCGTCGCTGGAAAACCCTTTCGGCTATTGAACAGCCGCTGATCGGGGGCCTGGCGGCAGGTTTTCCAGCAGGAACCGGGTCATCAGCCCATAGAGATGTCGCTTCGTATTGGGCTTTTCGTCGATGCTGTGGCTGCGGTCCGGATAGGGCATGAACGTAAAAGTCTTGTTCAGACCGATCAGCCGGTCGATCAGCTGCACCGAACTCTGGTCGTGCACGTTGTCGTCCGCGGTACCGTGAATCATCAGCAGATTGCCCTTTAGACCGGCGGCGTGGGTGATCGGTGAGCCCTGGACATAACCCTCCTCGTTGTCCTCGAGCAGGCCCATGTAGCGCTCCTGGTAAATGGTGTCGTAAAGGCGCTGGTCGCTGACGAACGACAGCGCTACCCCCGTGTGGTAGAGCTCCGGGTAGCGGAACAGCGCGTTGAGCGTCATCTGCCCGCCGCCGCTCCAGCCCCAGCTGCCGACCCGCTCCGGATCTAAGTACGGCCGCTCAGCCAGCAGCGCCCTGACCGCGCGCGCCTGATCCTCGGAAGCCAGAATGCCGATCTGGCCGTAGATCGACTTTCGCCATGCCCGACCTCTGGGGCCCGGCGTGCCGCGGCTGTCCACGCTGGCAACGATGTACCCCTGCTGCGTCAGCAGCAGATGCCACGCGTGGCGGTCGCTGCGCCAGCGGTTGATCACCGTCTGGCCTGCCGGCTCGCTGTAGACGTACATCAGCAGCGGATACTTTTGGTTCGGGTCAAAGTTGTGCGGCTTCATCATCCAGCCGTCGAGCTCGACGCGATCCTCGATGGCTACCCGAAAGAACTCGGTTTCACCCCGCGGCGTGGCGGCCAGCGCGTCGACCACTTTTTGATTGTCCAGCACCGTCCGCAGCGATCGGTGGTCGGGCAGCGCCACAAAGTCCACCCGCGGAGGAGACCCAAGGGTTGAGGCGGTGTGGAGAGCCCAGCGCGAGTCGGGCGAGATGTCGTAGGCGTGTACGCTGGATGGGCCGTCCGGCGTGAGTCGTTCAACCCTCGCCGGGCCGTCCAGCGGGGAGCGAAAGAGGTAGCGGGCGGCGTTGTCGTCCGGCGAGGCGAGGTAGTACACAAACCCGCAAGTGGGCCGCACGGATAATTCTGTGCCTTCAGTCCAT
>JBCDKA010000339.1:0-2274 GCA_038747195.1 Pseudomonadota bacterium | reverse complement strand
GCGCTCAGCAGCGCGTAGACGCTCCAGTAGATCAGGGGTACGCAGACCCAGTGGATCTGTTTGTTGACCGGATTCTGGTGGCTGACGCCGTATTGCTCAAACCAGGTGTGGACGGATTTCATAACAGGGGATTCCAACGCTCAACGATATCGGGAAATAAAATGGTAAAACATTCGCACGCCGCTGACACGGCTCTGTTCCGCAGTTTCAGCGGCCGTTGAGCTGCTCCATGGCTTCGGCGTACCTGGCTGCGGTCTGGGCCGCAATCTCCGGCGGCAACGCGGGCCCTGGCGCCGTTTTGTCCCAGTCCAACGTCTCCAGATAGTCTCGGACGAACTGCTTGTCGTACGACGGCGGGCTGATGCCGATGCGGTAGTCGCTCGCGGGCCAGAAGCGGCTGGAATCCGGGGTGAGGATTTCATCCATCAGGACCAGCTCCTGGTCTTGATTCAGGCCAAACTCAAACTTCGTATCGGCGATGATGATCCCGCGCTCGCGCGCGTAGTCCGCCGCAAATCGGTAGAGCTGCAGGCTGACCTCTTCCAACTCTCTCGCACGGTCTTTGCCGATGAGGTCAGCGGCTTGCTGCCGGCTGATATTTTCGTCGTGATTACCCACCTCAGCCTTGGTCGACGGCGTGAAAATCTCCTGCGGCAGCTGCTGCGCCTGGCTCAGGCCGGCCGGGAGGGGGTGGCCACAAACCTGACCGTCGCGCTGATAGTCCGCCCAGCCGGAGCCGGCGAGGTAGCCCCGGACAATCGCTTCCACCGGCAGCCCGTCGAGTCGACGGCTGACCACAGACCTGGCCACCAGCGCGGCCTGCTGCGGGTGATCACCGATGATGTCCTCGGCCGGGTCGTCGAGCAGATGGTTCTGGATAAGGTGCTGGGTCTTATCGAACCAGAAACGCGACATGGCGTTGAGCAACGCGCCCTTGCCAGGAATGGCGGTGGGCAGCACCACGTCGAACGCCGAAAGGCGATCGCACGTAATCATGAGCAGTCGATTGTCGCCGGCGTCGTAGACGTCACGCACCTTGCCGCGGTGAAGCAGCGGCAGGTGGTCGAGGTGAGTCTCGAAAATCAGCTCAGCGTCGGGCATGGCGGGTCCAGTGAGACAAACCGGTATTGTACAGCTCCCGAGCGCTACAACCGGCTCCCCTCGATCGCCCACGCACCCAGCGATTCGGTCCGCGGCCCAACTCATTGGCCCGCCGTTCCCTTACAATAGGGACTGCATTTTGAGGTTGGTTGATGGCGGGTTTTTACGGAAAAATCGTCGGTGGCGCGATCGGTTTGGGGTTTGGTGGCCCCGTGGGCCTGTTTGTCGGCGCCGCCATCGGGCACGCGGTGGATATGAACCTCGGGCACCTCTCCCTGTTCGACGCCAGCGCAGCCCAGCAGTCGTTCTTCCAGGCGCTGTTTCTGATCATGGGACACATCGCCAAGGCGGACGGCCGCGTCTCCGAGCGGGAAATTCAGGTGGCCCAGCAGGTGATGGAGCGGATGCAGCTCACCGCTGAACAGCGCCAGCTGGCGATTCGCCTGTTTAACCGCGGCAAACGCAACGAATTTAACCTTGGGATCACGCTGAGCGAACTGCGCAGCAGCGGCGGATCGCAGCCGCAGCTGGCCCGCCTGCTGATCGAGGTGCTGCTGGACGCGGGCTGTGCCGACGGAAACTTAAGCTACCAGGCTCACGCAATCGTGGAGAAATGTGCGATTGCCCTCGGCGTCAGCGCCCATGAGGTCGACCTGATGATCAACCGGCGCACCGCAGTCCAGTCGAACCGCAGCCGGCGCTTCGAAGACCCGTTTGAGGTGCTGGGCCTTAAGCGCGGCGCGGACGACCGGGCCGTCAAGCAGGCCTACCGCCGCCTGACCAGCCAAAACCACCCCGACAAGCTGGTTTCCAAGGGTCTGCCCAAGGAGATGCTGGAGCTGGCGAAACAGAAGACCGCCGAGATTCGAGCGGCGTACGACCAGATTCGCAACGAGCGCAACCCGCGCTGATTGAAAGGATTAACATGCAGCCAGTTATTGCCCCCTCCCTGCTTTCCGCTGATTTTGCCCGCCTCGGCGAAGATGCCGCTGCGGTGCTGGCCTCCGGCGCCGACTGGCTGCATTTCGACGTCATGGATAACCACTACGTCCCCAACCTGACGGTCGGCCCGCTCGTCTGCCAGGCGCTGCGTGACTACGGCATCAGTGCACCCATTGACGTACACCTGATGGTTGAACCGGTCGATCGCCTGATCCCGGATTTTGCCGAGGC
>JBCDKA010000338.1:0-2335 GCA_038747195.1 Pseudomonadota bacterium | reverse complement strand
TCATCCCGATGGAAGACGCTGATCACGAGTTCCATCGGCGCTTGATGGATCTCCGTGGGGTTCTGAAAAATGGTATCAAGCGACAGCTGGACCTTAGCGACCGATGAGCGAAACCCCCTGGGGGCGCTACCAGGACGACATCAAAAACCGAGGCTTCACCGAAGACCCGGCCCAGCTGGAGGCCGTGAAGCGTCTGGATCAGCTGTTTCAGGCGCTGGAGGTCGAGCAAGATCGCCCGGGGCTGCTCAGCCGGCTGCTGGGTCGCACGCTTGAAGCTCCCAAGGGACTCTACCTTTGGGGTGGCGTTGGCCGCGGCAAGACTTACCTCATGGACACGTTCTACGAGTGTCTGACCATCGCCAGCAGACGACGCGTTCACTTTCATCGCTTCATGGAAGACGTCCATGAGCGCCTCGGCGTCCACGCGGGCACGGCCAATCCCCTGATCCCGGTCGCCGACGAGCTGATCAGCCAGGCTCGCGTGCTGTGTTTCGACGAGTTTTTTGTCGTGGATATCGCAGACGCCATGATCCTCGGCGGGCTGCTGGACGCGATGTTCGAGCGCGGGCTGGTGCTTGTAGCAACGTCTAACATTGAGCCGGACGGCCTCTATCGGGACGGACTTCAGCGCGCCAAGTTTCTGCCGGCAATCGAGCTGCTGAAGCGACACACCGAAGTGCTGAATGTCGATGGAGAAACCGACTACCGGCTGCGGATTCTCACGCAAGCGAAGATCTACCATTGGCCGCTGGGCGACGAGGCTGACGCGAGCCTGGAGCAGGCGCTGAGCGACCTGGCGCCAGGGCAGATCCACCGCGCGACCACCCTCAGGATCAATCGTCGTGAGGTGGATGTCGTGGCCTGCACCGAAGGCATCGTTTGGTGCACGTTCGCCGAGCTCTGTGAAGAGCCCCGCAGCAGCGCTGATTACATCGAGCTTTCCCGACGGTTTAACACCGTCATCCTGAGCGGCGTACCGGCTCTCACCGACGGCATGAACGACCCGGCACGACGCTTTATCAACCTGATTGATGAACTGTATGATCGCAACGTAAATCTCATCGTTTCGGCGGCGGTCGAACCGGCCGGGATTTACCAGGGAAAACGGCTGGCGTTTGAGTTTCGTCGGACGTTAAGCCGGCTGACCGAAATGCAGTCCCATGAGTATCTGGCCCGGGAGCACAAACCATGACCGACCGCCTCAACGACCGCGTGACGATCCACCTCACGGCTGACCAAATCGGTCGTCTCTTTCTGGGTCACGCCCATACCTTTGAGCTGATGGACGGGCCGGCCGCGCCAAGTGCCTTTGAGCTGGACAGCGTGGTTGTGGACTCACCCGACGGCCTCTGCCGGCTGGCCTACGCGGAATGGGAGGAAGATGATCGAAGCGACAAGCTCCTGGTCTGTGAATACGCCATCGAGCTGCGGATCGGCCAGCTGCACGCCTACGCCACGTACAGCGCGAGCATCGGCCCGGAACAGCGCGGCGGCAGCCAGCTCGTAGATCAGGTGAAGAAGGCGGCAGAGAACGACTTTATGCTCTGCGCCAAACTGCTGGGGCGCTCCGTTCGCCGCGATCTGGTCATCGACGACGAAGACGGCCCGATGGCGGGCGAGAAGTTTCACTGATTGCGGTCAAACGGGACCTCCTGTCCCGTTTGACCCCATTAACGAAAAGAAATGACTTGCCTGTGGCCCACCTTAGCCATGACGACATGCCATCAGATGCCGTGGGCTGCTGTCGAGTTCCCCAGTGGCGTCAAAGATCGAATCGCAGGCCGACAAAAGCCGTTCGACCGGGCGTTTCGTAACCCAGCACCTCCTGATAGTCCTCGTCGAGGGCATTGATGATCCGGAGATATGCTTCGATCTGCGGCGTGATGCGGTAGCTGCCGTTCAGGTTGAGCAGAAAATAGCTGTCCAGCTCCGTTCGTTCCGCGGCGAAGATCACAAAGAAGTTTCGGAAATCGGTGTCCAGCTGGCTGTCGCTGTAGAACAGGTTGGCAGCGACGCTGGCGCGGTTATCCGCAAACACGTAGCTGCCCGATAAGCTCGCCGTGTTTTCGGGTCGTCGAACTTCGGTGCCGGCAGGTTCGCTGGCGTCGATGTGGGTGTAAGTCCCCGACACCCGCCACGGCGCTTCGGGCGAGTAGTCAAAGCTGAACTCCACGCCACTTCTTTCGCTGTCCTGATCCTGATTGATCGCCGTGGAGAGAAAGTCGGTCACGTCGAAAAACGACACGATCTCTTTCTCCAGATCTGCGTCGAAATACGTCAGGTCCATGACCAGATCGCCGTCCAGAAACTGCTGCTCGACACCCAGGTCCCAACC
>JBCDKA010000337.1:0-2350 GCA_038747195.1 Pseudomonadota bacterium | reverse complement strand
TCGGCCTTGATCAGCCCCATGATCATTCGAATAGTCGTGGACTTGCCGGCACCGTTGGGGCCGATGAAACCCATCACGCAACCTTGCTCCAGCGACAGGTCGACGTCGGCCAGCTCGAAATGCTGGTAGGACTTGCCTACACCCTTCAGCTTGATCAATGGTTCAGGTGTCTCGTTATTATTCATGGTGCTATTCCTGGAGTCCTGGCTCATGCGTCTGGCCAGCGTTTTCGCAGCCGGCTGATCAGCTCTTCGACGTCAAGCCGCAGCGACTTTGCCGTCTTCATGACCTGCATCAAATGCTGATCGAGTTCGGCCTCTTTGAGCCGACTGCCGAGGTCATCGACCGCCGCGACAAACGAGCCTTTGCCCTGCTGCGTGACGATGACGCCTTCGTTTTCGAGATCCTGATACGCCCTTTTGATGGTGATCACGCTGACCTTTGCGTCCACGGCTAGCTCCCTGATCGACGGCAGCTTGAAACCGGGCTGCCAGTCACCCACAGCAATGCGCAGCTTGATCTGCTCCATGATCTGCAGGTACATCGGTCGTCCGTCGCTCTGCGACAGGATGAAGTCGTGGCCCATCGGTGTGGCTTGCCGTCAACTGTTAATAATCAATATACACAGTATACACACATATATACAGCTGTCAAAACCTATACACAGTGCTGCGCGACAGCCGGCGGACTAAGGGCGGGAGGGGTAGCGGTCCGCGGAGGGTGAGGTACAACCGGCTGGACCACTGCGGTCCAGCCGGGAACAGGCTGTGGTTAAACCGTGCGGGCCACCACGTAGTGACTGGCTTTGGGTTTCGGTTGCCAGACTTCCTCCACGGCAAAGCCTGCATCTTCGATCCATGCAAAAAAGGTCGCTTCCTGAAACACGTTGACTCTCGGCAAGACCCCGAGGTGTCGACCCATCGGCGCCACCCAACCGAGCCACCGGGCACTGTCGCCGATGCACTGCGTGTTGGAGATGAGCAGCCCGCCGGGTTTGAGCAGACGGTGCAGCCGCCGCAGTGTCGCCGGGACGTCTTCGACCAGGTGCAGGATGCTGTGGGCCATGATGACGTCATAAGGCGTCGGCGCAGATTCCAGGTCTTCGACGCTCGACACCTCAAACGCCACGTTGTCGGCGCCCGCTGCCCGGGCTTTCTCGCGAGCGATGTCGATCATCCTGGGCGAGATATCGGTGCCAAGCACCGAGGCAACTCGGGAGGCATGATGCAGTGCGGTGCTGCCCGTACCGCAGCCGATTTCCAGCACCCGGTCGGTGATGTTCAGGTAACCGCTGGTTTTCCTGAGCTTGGTTTCGTAGGCAGCCTGATCGGGCACCGCCTTGCGGGCGTAGCGCGCCGCGATGCGATTCCAAAAGCGTGCGTCTGCGTGTGGTGGGTTCATGGTGATCGTACTCATAAGTTTTGCTCCGGTCCGGCGATGCCGGCCTGTTGATGTTGTCCGATGGCGACAAGGCTCGTCAGGCCCGCCACGCCCGTCAGGTGGGCTCGGGTGTTCGTCGGCGCGAGGCCGGCCTGACAGAGCCATTGGTGAGCTCGGTCGTGGGTCAGCCGGTGCGTGCGCCACTTCGCCTGGATGTAGGCGCCGAGCCACGAGTGCCGGGTCATGCACGCAACAACCCGACCACCCGGCCGCAGCACGCGGCGGATTTCATTCAGCGCGTCGATTGGGTTCGGCAGATGCTCGAGCACGTGTGCCGCCACCACAACGTCGAAGCTGGCATCGGCAAACGGCAGCGCACAAACGCATGCTTCCAGCAGTCGGGCCGGCCGGTTGGCGGCGCGGAAACGGGCGTCGGCTGCGGTGATCATCGCCGGCGACACGTCAACACCGCTCAGCACGAGGGGCCAGCCCCAGGCACGCGCCAGCGCGAGCGAAAACGATCCCGTTCCCACGCCGCAATCGAGCACGCGCAGCGGCGCCGTGCTCGTCGGGATGGTCCCGCCGCTGATGAGCTTCTCAAACAGGCGCTGGTAAGCCTGGCCATACCCGAGTCTGTCGGTCAGCGCCGTCCAGCGAGGGGCCTCGCGATTGTAGGCTTCGGCCAGCGCTTCCGGGTGTAGAGGGCGCCGCTCCACGCGAATCTGCCAGGACCCGACCCAGCGGGAAAAGACAGGGATTAATGGCGCGTTGGTGTACTGCATGACTTGGTTCCTCTCAAAGGAGGTGTCATGCTATCTATGCAAATACAAAACATAAATTCCCAATATTTCTATATTTGGTATGCATAAATTATGAATTGGCAGGCGGTAAGCTTCGACTGGAATCAGGTAAGGGCTTTTCTTGCGACGGCAGAGGAAGGTTCGCTATCCGCCGCGGCGCGGGCGCTTGG
>JBCDKA010000336.1:0-2374 GCA_038747195.1 Pseudomonadota bacterium | reverse complement strand
GTCTTCGCTCCACTGTTGATCGAGGGTTTTCTCTGGGGCAGTTTCGGTGCTTTGGTCCATCATCGCGGTCCTTTCAACGATTGGTCGATGCGACAAATCTAGCCCGCCTTGATTATTTATCAACTTAAATGTATCAATATTAAGTATTAAAAAACCAAATGCTAGGACATAACCCATTAAAAACCCAACCGAATCGGTCGTCACAAAATCTTCACGATATTTCTATAAGGGCGACCTCCTTAAACCGCTGCGGGCTTTTTGCTGCGCGGCGAGAAACGGGAGCATGTCCAGAGCTGCCGAAGAGCTGTTTCTGAGCCAGCCGTCCGTGAGCCTGCAGATTCGCGCCCTCGAGGAGCGGATGGGCGCGCAGCTGTTCGAACGCCACGGCCCGAAGATCCGCCTCACCCCCGAGGGAACCACCCTTTATGGGCTGGCACGACCCCTGGTTGATGGCATCGGCTCCCTCGGCGAAAGCTTCCAGGCCGCGCTTGGGCGTCTGGAAACCGGCACGATCGACATCGCCTCGGGTGAGTCCACCATCCTCTACGTCTTGCCCCACCTCGTCTCCAGCTATCGGGAGGAGCATCCCGGCATCCACGTCCAGCTGCACAACGTGACGGGCAAAGACGGTCTCACCATGATCCGCAATGAGGAGGTCGATTTTGCGGTGGGGTCCATGCTGGACGTACCGCCCGACATTCGCTATGAGCCCATCGCTGAGTATCAACCCAAGCTGATCACGCCGCTCGGCCATCCGCTGTCTCGCAAAAAATCCATCCGGCTCGCCGACCTGTCACCCTATGGCCTGATCCTACCGCCCAAAAGGCTGTCGACCTGGCGCATCGTAGACCTATCGTTTCAGCAGCATGAGGTGCCTTATCACGTCGCGCTCGAGGTCGGTGGCTGGGAGGTGATCAAGCGTTATGTCGAACTCGGCATGGGGATCTCCGTGGTCACCGAAGTCTGTCTGCGCGGTGATGAAAAGCTTTTTGTCGCCGACATGAGTCGCTACTTCCCGCCCCGCAACTATGGCCTGGTGATGAAGCGCGGACGTTTCTTTACGCCGCAGGCGCGGCGTTTTGTCGAGCTGGTACGCCAGCAGGGCTTCAGCGCACCCACCCCAGGCGAAGACGCTACCGCTTAAGCCCGACCGTGGGTATCCTTGCGCGGTGATTTTTAAGCCCCATACCACCGTCGCAACTATCGTCGAAAACGACGGTCGTTTTCTGTTTGTCGAGGAGCGCGTCCGCGGCGAGCTGGTGATCAACCAGCCAAGCGGGCACCTGGAAGCCGGCGAATCGCTGCTGCAGGCCGCCCGGCGGGAAACCCTGGAGGAAACCGGCTGTGGGGTTGAACCCAGCAGCCTCGTCGGCATATATCAGTGGCAGGATCCGTCCAGCGGCCGCTGCTTTCTGCGTTTTACCTTTGCCGCGGCGCTGCGCAGTCACGACCCGACAGCAAGGCTGGACGACGGGATCGAGCGAATTCGTTGGCTCACGCAGGCGGAGCTGGAATCACAAGCGCTTCCGCTGCGAAGCCCGGTGATCACCCGGAGCCTGGTCGACTACGCGACTGAGCCCCATGGCGCCTTAAGGTTATTACACTGGATCGAATGATGAATGACAGCAGCCAAAGCAACGACCGGGTTATCGTCGGGCTGTCCGGTGGCGTTGACTCCGCCACCTCGTTAGCGGTTCTAAAAGATCGCGGCCATCACGTTGCGGCGATGTTCATGAAGAACTGGGAGGAGGACGATCGGCTGGGCACCTGCCCGGCGGAGGAGGATGCGGCTGACGCCCAGGCGATCTGCGACAAGCTCGGGGTCAAGCTCTACACGCGGAATTTTTCCAGCGAGTACTGGGATCACGTGTTCGAACATTTTCTGGCCGAGTACGCTGCCGGCCGCACGCCCAATCCCGATATTTTGTGCAACCGGGAAATCAAGTTCAAAACGTTTCTCGAGCACGCGGAGGATCTGGGCGGCACGCTTATCGCCACCGGCCACTACGCCCGCAACCGGCAGCAGGACGGCTCCTGGCAGCTGCTGCGGGGCCTCGATCACAACAAAGACCAGAGCTACTTTCTCTATACGCTCGGCCAGGAGCAGCTCTCGCGTACGCTGTTCCCAATCGGCGAAATGGAAAAGCCCGCCGTCCGCGCGCTGGCCCGGTCGCTGGAGCTACCCGTCGCCGGCAAGAAAGACAGCACGGGCATCTGTTTTATCGGCGAGCGCGACTTCAAGGCGTTTCTCGAAACCTACCTGCCCCATCAGCCCGGCGAAATCCGCAGCGCTGAGGGTGAGCTGCTGGGGCGCCATGATGGGCTGATGTATTACACCCTCGGCCAGCGTCAGGGCCTCGGCATCGGCGGAACG
>JBCDKA010000335.1:0-2385 GCA_038747195.1 Pseudomonadota bacterium | reverse complement strand
TCGCCCGCCCACTCCAGCACGGCTGCTTCGGCGGCGAAGTTCACCGCGGCTCGCTGGACGCCGCTGCAGCGACTGAGCACCGCCTCGACGCTGGCTGCGCAGCCCGCGCAAAACATGCCATCGATGCGCAGAACGTCTTGCCTGGACACTACGACTCGGGTGGAAAGACTTCGTTCAGCTCCGCGCCGCCCTGCCAAGGGCCGTCGCGATCCGCGAAGCGTTGCCGCCCGGCTTCCACCGCTGCAGCGGTGATCGGCGCAGCGGTGTTGCCCCATTCGCTGCGGATGAAGCTGAGCACCGCAGCAAGCTCGCCGTCAACCAGCTGCGGAAAAGCCGGCATCACGCCCTGGTAGGTGGCCCCTGCGACCTCAATTTCGCCGTTGATGCCGTGCAGCAAAATCTGGACGAGGCGATCGTCGTTTTTGAGGACCCACTCGGAACCTGCCAGCGGCGGAAACACCCCTGCCAGTCCCTTGCCGTTGCCCTGATGGCACGCTGCGCAGTTGCCGGCATAGACGACGCTGCCGTCAAAGCTGGCGGATGGATCAATGACAATCGCCGAGCGACGATCGCCGGCCATGGCCGGGTAGCCGACGTTTTGAAAGTAGTACCAGAAACCCCACAGGATGAAGCCGATCGCAATCACGGCCACCGGCCACGGCACCGGGTTGCTGAGCTCGGTGGGTTCCTGGGCCTCGCGGCGCTGGGCGCGGGTCTGGTCTTGCGGACTCACGGCTCCCCCTGGCTATCGGCGACTTCGATGGTGGGGATCTCGTCGACCGGGTAGCTGCGGTCCAGCTCGAGAAGGTATTGCACCAGATCCAGCGCCTCGGGGTTGGCCACCACGTCGAAAACGCCGGGAGAGAATTCTTCGGGCAGCTTTACCTGCGTGTCGCCGTCCAGCACAACGTCGGTTTCCTCAAACAAGAAGGGATAAGCCGGCATGGTGCTCCAGGGCATCACAATCCTGGGGTTGTAAAGATGGGTCAGATGCCAGTCGATGCTGGGCTGGCGCGCGCCGATGTTCATCAGGTCGGGACCGGTGCGCATCGTTCCGAGCTGATGGGGCGCGTCATAGGCATAGTCGCCGGGCACCGACGGCCGACCCCAGCCGCGCAAACCGTCAGGCGCGATGCTCGGGTCACGCGGCTGCTGGCTGTGGCAGTAAACGCACCCGAGGCTGATGTAGGTCTGGCGCCCCCGCAGGGCCTGCTCGGAATACGGTTCGAGCCCTTCCGGCGCCTGGCTGGCGGCCTGTAGCTGCACCGCCGGCATCACGACGATCATAAGCGCCGCGAACAGTAAGATCATCGCAGCGGCTGCAATGATGCCGAGCGCGCGAGTCACGAGGCCACCTCAGCGCGGCGCATGCGGAACCGCGTGGCCTGGGAGCGTATGGCCCCTTGGCCGCTGAGCGCCATTAGGAAATGGGTGGCAAACACCAGATGCCCGAGGGTCATCAGGCCGCCACCAACCGAGCGCGCCAGGAGGTACGGCTTGGTGATCAGCACCGATTCCATAAACGGTTTAGCCGGATCGAGCATGGTCAGACCCTGCAGCCATCCCCCAATAGAGAGCGGAATGAAGTACACCGCAAAGCCGACGATCACCAGCCAGAAGTGAACGGAGATAGCGCGGTGGTTGGGCCACTCGCGACCGGTCACGCGCGGCATGATGAAGTAGATCGCGCCGAACATGATGAATGAATAGAAGCCGTAAACGCCGAGGTGCGCGTGAGCCACGGTGTGGTGGGTAAAGTGGGTCACGGTGTTGACCGCCCGCAGGCTCTCCATCGACCCCTGCACGGAAGCCAGCGTATACATGACAGCGCCGGCGGTGACAAACCGCAGCGTCGGCGAGTAAATCAGCAGCCGCCAGTGGCGCGCGACGGTCATGTGGTGGTTCACCGCCACCGCGAGAACCGGGATACACATCATGACGCTGTGCACGATCGAGATGGTGACCGCCCACGTCGGGACCGGCCCGCCGATCAGGTGGTGCAGACCAACCTGCGAGTAGAACAAAGCCAGCGCCCAGAAGCCGATCAGGGACAGGCCGTAGGAATAGATCGGCGCGCCGACCACCTTCGGAATGAAGTAGTAGGACGCAGCGAGAGCGAGCGGCGTGAGCCAGAGGCCCAGCACGTTATGGGCGTACCACCAGTTCAACATCGCCTGCTCGACCCCGCCAAACAGGTTGGGGATGTTGGCGGTGATAAAGAGCATGGGGAACCAGACCAGCGCGGCCAGCAGGTACCAGCTGCTGACGTAAAGGTGGTGCACTCGACGCTTCAGAAGGGAAAGAATCAGGGGAACGGTCGCCAGGGCGCCGCCGGCGACCAGCGCCACGTCAGCCTGCCAGGGGAACTCCAGCCACTCCATGCCG
>JBCDKA010000334.1:0-2418 GCA_038747195.1 Pseudomonadota bacterium | reverse complement strand
GCGCAGCTCAAGCTGAGCGAGCTGCCGCACGCGGATCTCGATCTGCGGATCGATGACGTCAAGCTGGCCCGGGTGCACCCAGCACTCACCGGATTCATGGCGGGAAACGTACGGGCCCAAACCCGCAGCGAGAACGGCAAGCCGGCAAGCCGGCTCACGCTCGACCTGGCGAGCGAAGGAACCGACCCACCGCTGTCCCTGAACGGCAATCTGATGCTGGCCGGCGCCACGCCAGCGTCCGGACAGCTCACCCTCGCTGCAGGTGCTGGAAACCAGCTTGAGCTGGCTCTCCCCGCACCGGATCAACTCAACCTGGACCTCAACTTTGAGAATCTGCAATCGCTCTGGCCGGATCTTGCGGGCAGGATGACGGCAACGCTGGTGGCCAATCCGGCGGCACTCGTCGAACTGGCCAACGATCCAACGCAGCTCGCCGGGGCTGACGCCTGGCCGCCCCTGACCGGCAGGATCGACGGCCAGGCAATGGCCCTGGGCGAATACCGGCTCGGCGAGGTGAAGCTGGCGCTGACCGAGACCGGCCCGACGCTGGACGTCACTGACCTGACCGCACCGCAAGCAAAGTTTGGCCGCGCGATGCTGACCCTCGAGGGAAGTCCCGCATCGCATCGAACGACGCTCGAAGCTGACAGCCCGCTGCTCAACGCGCGGCTGGGAAGCGACGGGCGCTGGGCCGCCGACACTTATCGCTTTGTCGTGGACGAGCTGATGCTCGAACCGGAAGACCTGCCGGCGCTTCGCGTCACCGAGTCCTGGCGGGGCAGCGTTTCCGCCGACGCGCAGCAGCTCGAACCGGGATGTCTTAGCGGCACCGGCATGCAGCTTTGCCTGGCGGCCAGCAACAACCTGGAAAGCCGCTCTGCGGAGCTGGAGCTGTCGCTGGACGCTGACGCGATCAGCGCGAGCAGCTGGCGGCGCTGGTGGCCGACGGCGCCGTCGGGGCTCACGCTGATCGAGCCGGTAACCCTCACCGCCGCGTTGGCGCAAGATGTGAAAGCGACAGCAGGTCAGAACACCGAAACGGACCGGATCAACGTCAGCGCCAAGCTGGGCGGTATCGAACTGCCGGCGCCGCAAACCCTCGAGTCAGGCCCGAATCCCGAACCGCTGCGGCCGCTGCGTGATCTGGAGCTGTCGCTGATCGGCAGCTCCCGAAGCGCGGATCTCAAGCTCTCCGCGGACCTGGCTGACGGCTCGCTCGCGGCCGCCGGGGTGGTCACCGACCTCTTTGCGATGCCATCCATCGATGCCAGCGTCGGCCTGGAGACGGACAGTCTCGATCTAATGTCCTCGTTGCTCCCCGACGTCGATCTTGACGGGGGGCCGCTGACGCTCGACCTAACGGTGCGTGGACCTGCGCAGCAGGCCGCCGTGACGGGAACTGCCAGCGTCCGGCAGGTCACCGCAGCCGTGCCGAGGCTCAACATCTCGCCGCTGCTGGACTTTGCTATTCGCCTGCCCGCCGCCGGAGAGGGAACCTTTGAGGGCACCGTGCAGTCGGGTGTCGGCCGCGGATTGCTGCGCGGCAGCGCTGTGCTGGACGAATCGCTGCAGCTCGCGGTGGACCTGAACGGCGAAAAGCTGCTGATCGCTGACAGCGACACGCTCAGCCTGGTCGCCAGCCCGGACCTCTCGCTCCGAATAGACGGCGCCATCACCCGTGTCACCGGCAAGGTGACCATCGATGAGGGCATGGTGGCGCTGACTACCGGCTCCAGCAGCGTGCAGGCCAGCCCGGACGTGGTGATCGTCGACGCGGAGACCAATGAGCAATCCCGGCCGCAGTCGGCCAGCGAGCTGGATGTGCGGGTGAGTTTCGGTGAGCCCGTCCCGGTGACGGGCTACGGGCTGCGCGGTGAGATCAGCGGCAGCCTGCGGGTACGGCAGAAGCCCAAGAGCCCCACGCTCGGCAACGGCGAACTCCAGCTGACCGGCAGCTACGGCGCATTTGGCCAGCGGCTCACCATTGAACGCGGCACGCTCAACTACGTTGAGACCCCGCTTAACGATCCGGCACTCGATTTTTTCGCCTATCGCCAGGTGGGTGACACCAAGGTGGGCATCCAGGTCAGCGGCCGAGCCTCCAGCCTGAGCGCGCGCCTCCAGTCGGACCCGCCGATGAACGAAGCAGACCAGCTGGCGATGCTGGTGTTGGGTGAGCGAGGCAACGGCCTCAACGAAAGCCAGTCAGACCAGGTGGCGAGTGCCGCGCTGGGCCTGGCGCTCGCGCAAAGCAACAAGCGACTCGGGGCGCTCGGTGACGAGGGCGCTTTGCCGCAGATCAGCCTGACTCAGGAGCTGGGCGGGCTGGCGGTGGCGGTCGGCAAACAGATCTCCCCCAGGCTCTATGTGGGCTACACCGTCGATCTGCTGGAGCCGATCCAGCTCATTCGGCTGCGC
>JBCDKA010000333.1:0-2452 GCA_038747195.1 Pseudomonadota bacterium | reverse complement strand
TCGGGATGCGCGTCACTGATTTCCCGATGCAGCTCGATGCTTTTCTCGTAGGCCTCAACCGACTTCGAATAGTTCTCCTGATAGTCGTAAACGACCGCCAGATTGTTGTAGAGCACGGCATGATTCAGCGTATCGACCGTAACGCCCTGAGCGATCAGCGTTTGTGCTTCAAGCCCTAGATCAACCGCCTCGTCATAGCGCTCGAGATTCGGCAGCAGCCCCGTCAGCCCGATCAGCGTGTCCAGATAAACGGTCCGACCGAGCGTCGATGAATCCTTCGCAGCGAGAGCTTTGGCCTTCTCAAAGGCCGTTCGGGCGTTCTCAAAATCACCCTCATTCCAAAGAATCGTACCCAGTTGCGCGTGCGCCTTGGCCTCGTTGCGAGGTGGGCCATGCACTTGAAAGTGCGCGAGTGCGAGCTGCAGCTGCTCCCGTGCCGCTTCCACCTTAGCCTGGCCGGAAAGCGCGATCCCGATCGTGTAGCGCAAATCCGCCTGGAGTGCTGGCTGTCCGGCAAAATCCGAATCGATGCTTGGAATCGACCCCAGCACCGCGTCGGCAATCGTCGTTTCACCGCCACTTTGGAACGGGTCGGACGTCGAAATCATCTCGAGCAGAAACGACTTCGCCGCCTCAGCGCGATCGGCTTCCTGTCGGGCCAGGCGTGCGCTTTGAGTCACGCTGATCAGCGCACCCGACAACGCGATGATCACCACCGCCACCGCAATCGACACCGTCCGATGACGCTGGAGGAACTTGCCGGTTCGATACAGGCGAGACGCGCCGCGCGCGTTGACCGGGTGTCCTGACAGGTAGCGCTCAATATCCCGCGACAAGGAACCGGCGGAGCGATAGCGCCGGTCGGGCTCCTTGCTCAGAGCCGTCATCACGATTCGATCGATGTCTCCCCGAAGCTGACGCTTGAGCTCACCGGCACTGGTGAGCCCCAGCGGCGGTGCTGATCGGCGTTTCGAAACCCGCTCGCTGGGATCATCAGGAATCGTATGGCAAACCGTGCGCTCCACCTCAGCGGGCGTGAGCGTGGAGATTTGATAGGGCCGGACGCCCGTCAGCATCTCGTAAAGCATGACGCCCAGCGAATAAACGTCGGTGGACTGACTGACCTTCTCGCCCAGCACCTGCTCCGGACTCGCGTACTCCGGCGTCAACGCCTGAAACCGGGTCAACGTCTTGCCGTCGGGCAGGCCAAAAGCACCCGGATCGATGACTTTCGCGATGCCGAAATCGATCACGCGGGGTTCCCCGTCTTCATCAACCAGCACGTTCCCGGGCTTGATGTCCCGATGGATGATGCCTCGATCGTGCGCCACATCCAGCGCGTCGCAGACCTTTTGCAGCAGCGCCAGGCGGCTGGGAACATCCAGCTTTTGCTGAGCACAGTAGGCGGTGATCGATTGGCCTCGAATCAGCTCCATGGCGACGTAGGGCAGTCCGCTGTCGGTGGTACCACCGTCGATGAGACGCGCGATGCCCGGATGCTCCAGCGTTGCCAGGATCTGCCGCTCTGCGTGGAAGCGCGCCAGCATTGGCCCGGACATGCGCTGGGTCTCGAAGACCTTTACCGCCACCTCCTGCTCAAACTCTCCGTCAGCCCGCCGGGCCCGAAACACCCGCCCCGCGCCACCAGCACCAATTTCCTCGAGCAGTTCGAATGAGCCAGCCCGATCTCCCGGACCCGCCAGCACGTTGGGCAGCACCGGCTGATCCAACAGGCTGTCTTTCACCTGGTCTGCAGCCAGCAGCTTGAGCACCAGCGCCAGGAGCTCTGGTTGCTCCTGACACTCGGCTGCGAGCCAGCGATAGCGGTCGGCCTCCGGCTGCTCCAGGCTTTCATTGAACAGAGCCAGCGCGCGGCGCTGGGTGTCTTGTGACGTCGCTGATTCCAACGATTGGGTCCGCGTTGGCGAAGCCTCAGTTTAAGCGAAGCGCCAGAGCCTGTCCGTCCCGCTAGCGTCGACGGCAGGATCTGCCGCAGTGGATACCCCAGGTGCCGCAATCGACGCTCGAACGGCTGATTCAAGGCAGCGCGATACCGTTTCGTCGCCGCCATTGCCGATTCGTCGCGTCAGCCTGTTGTGACCCAAGAGACCGTGCACACTGACCGCCGTACTTACAACCAATAGGCAGCAACCGCATGGTAATTTCTTCTTTCGCTCGCTACACCGTCGTCCTCGGACTCAGCGCTGGACTTTGGTGCTCCCCGATGTCTGTGACTGCCGAAACCGTCGGCGGCAACCCGCTCCGCATCGAGATCGTCAATATCGAAAGCGCTGAGGGACCGCTTCGTCTGCAGATCCTCGGCAGCGAAGCCGCGTTTGGCGGATCTGGCGGCTCGGTGGCGGCGTTCATCGTGCCGGCGGTTGAGGGCTCGGTTGAACTGAGCCTGAATTCGCTCCCGGCAGGGGAGTACGCCATTCGCGTCATGCAGGAC
>JBCDKA010000332.1:0-2452 GCA_038747195.1 Pseudomonadota bacterium | reverse complement strand
TGGCTGCATGCCGCCGCGCACCTGCTGGGTCACCACGCGGATCGACCCGCGATGAAGTGGCTGCTCGACCTGCACCTGATCTGGGAGCTCTTGTCCCCCTCCCAGCGGTCTGACCTCGTCGAACTGGCAACGAGACTTGGCTTAGCGCCAATCGCCAGCGCGACGCTCGAGCTTTGCTCGGAGACGCTAGGCACCCGTTTCTCCGAGACCGCGCGACACCGCCTGCTGGCCGGCGCACGGCAGCGAACCCGCCACTACGTGTCCGGCCGCTCAACCCTGCTGCAGGACCTGCGCGCACTGCCCCGCTTCCGCCCCCGCCTACGATATCTTCGGCAGCTGGTTTTTCCGTCGCGCCGCTTCATGGACGCCAGGGGCTTTGGCGGCCACCCGCTCGGCTATCTGCGTCGGCTGGCCGGAGGCTTGGCGAAGGCGCTGAACCGCGCTCTCGACCGGGGGCGGGCGGACAGCAGGGATCCGAGATGGTAAGCGGCGCGCTGCTCGCGAAAATCCATCGTGACCCTGAGCCCAGGAGAAACGACCCAGCAGCGCAGCGGGCCTTCGATGAGCGCCTGGCGCGAGCCCGACTCCGGCTCGATCAGCCTCAGAAATGTTTCGCGTGGCAGGGCCTCCGTGTCGGCGCACTGGGGCATCCCCTGCGACCGGAAGCGAAGCATGATAACGAAGACTTCGAGCCGCTGATCGAGCTCGACAGTCGCCACGTCGGGCTGGTGTGGGGGCAGCTCGATCCCGACGGGCCGACGACCCGGGAGGCGCTAGAGCTGTTGGCAGCGCGCGGCCCGCAGGTCGCCGAATGGTTCAGCGGCAGCTATGTCATGATGCTGATCGATCGGGTCGAGGGGACGCTGCGGCTACTGCGAGATCCGCTGGGGACCCGCGGGGCGTTTATTGCGGAAACCGAGGACGCCCGCTGGGTGGCCACCGACGAGCGCATGCTGTGGCCGGATCAACCGCAGCCGGAGCCTGCCTACCTCGCAAGCGTCTTCGCCGCCGAACCGCCGCCACCGTCACTGTCGCCCATTGCCGGCGTGAGTTCGCTGCCGCCGGGTCACTGGCTGCAGCTTACGCCCGACACGAATCCAACGCCGCAACGCTATTGGCGCTTTCACTACGACCCGACGGTGCGGCGGCTCAGCGCCGCCGACCAGCGAGAAGGACTGCTGGAAAACCTGCGCAGCGCGGTGGCAGCCACCCGGTCTGACGGTGATGCCGTCGCAATCAGCGGCGGACTGGATAGCCCGGCGGCGGCAGCTCTGAGTGACCTGCGCCAAGCCCTGACCTATCGGATCGAGCGCTGGCCGGAATGTGGGGAACATGACCTGGCGAAGCGGGTTTGCGATGACCTAGGGCTGGCGCTGACCGAAATCGATTGTGACGATGCTGAGCCGCTCGGCGACGCTTTTGAGAAGACGCCGACCCTCGCCTGCGGTCCAGAGCTGGATGCGTACCAGGCTTTGCGCTGGCGGCTGGCGGTGAGGGCGCGTCAGCAGGGTCACCGGGGCGTGCTGACCGGCGACTTTGCCGACCAGCTTTACCTGGGGTATCCGTATGCGCTTCGGGACAGCTTTTTTCGCCAGCCGCTGGCGTCTCTGGGCACGCTGGCCAAACGCTTGCGGGCAACGCCAGCCTTCTGGCGGGACCCAACGGTGCGCCGGCTGGGTCCGCTCAACGGCATTTCCCGCGGCCGGCGAAGCCCCGTTCGCCCCTGGCTGACGGACCATAGCCGCTCCCTGTTGACAACCGCCGGGCGCGACCACCCGATTTACGGACCGATCACCCAGATCGATCGCGTGGAAGGCTGCCTCAACAGCAGCACCGCCCGCGCCGCACACCTGGGGTACCTGCAGGGGCTGGCCTGGGGCGTGGAGTATCGGTTTCCTTACCGGCAGTGGAAGCTGGTGCAGTTTTTCCTCAGCCTGCCGGCCCACTGCTGGCTCGATCCACACACCGGCGCCACCAAACCGGTCACGCGCCAGGCGATGCGGGGACGCCTGCCTGCTGCCGTGACGGAGCGGTTGGCCAAGACCAGCCTCGAACCGATGTTTCGCCAGGCGGTCCTCAAAGACCATTGGGAGAAGGTGCAGGAGGCGCTGAGCCTCGCCGAACATTGGCAGCCTTATATAGACCCCGCGTGGCTCGAGGAGCGTCAGCAGAAAAACGACTGGAGCGGGTTCAGCCTCTACGTGCTGTGGTGCTGCGTCAGTGCAGCAAGATGGCTACAGAATTTCACCGGAAGACACAGAGGCTGAATTGACTTCGGTAGGGTCAGCCGCTACAAACGAGTCATGAAATCCCGAGAACCCGAGCGCAAGCCGGCGGCCAAGACGCGAAAACCCTACCGCCGGCCCGAGCTGATCCCCCGCGGCGACGTCCGCGACGTCACCCTCGGTCCAACGCCCGGCGTTGGCGAAAGCGGCAATCCGGGGACGCTGCG
>JBCDKA010000331.1:0-2455 GCA_038747195.1 Pseudomonadota bacterium | reverse complement strand
CGCTGGTCGGGCGGGAAGTGTTTTCGGTCAGTCCGCTGCACGGCGAGACGCTGCTCGCCGTCCAGCTCATTGATGCCCGGCGTATCGATCAAATGTACGCCGCCCGCGTGGCCTTCATCCCATCGCGCGGTCTGCGCCTGCCGCGTCTCGCCGTGCAGCGGACTGACCGAAAACACTTCCCGCCCGACCAGCGCGTTGAGCAGCGAAGACTTGCCCGCGCTGACCTTGCCGAAGACGGCGAGATGGATTTCACCCCGCGCGAGCTTTTCGGTCATGGCTTCAACCTGGTGGTAGTCAGCCTCCAGCTCCTCCCGAACATCCTGGGGAATCGAGCTGTCAGCGAGCAGGTCACGGAGATTTCGTGAGGCGCTAAGCAGGTGCTCCTGGCCGTCTTCAGTCATCGCGGTTTTCAGCCTTCCAGCGGGTCAGCGCCAGGCGGGCGTAGCCCAGCGCTTTCTCTTCAACGGATTCGTCCAGCTGTTTCTCAAACCGATCTGCGGCCCACACCGGGTCCAGCGACTTTCGCTCCTCCAGCGAGGCGCAAATCGATCGGCCCAGGCTGTCGAAGATCATGCCGTAGGCCGCTGCATGGATCACGCCGCCGGTGAGCGTGCCGATGCCCGGAAATGCCTTGAAGGCATTCCCGGTCACCGCCAGGACCAGGGCCGTGGTTTTCTTGAGCCGATCGCCGGCGAGGGTGAGGAAACGGTCGATCTCGATTTCCCGTACAGGGATTTCGTAAAGCTCCCCAAGCTCTCGCAGAAAGCGCGTGGCCAGGGCAGCCTGAATCACGAGGTCGGAACCGGGGGTGATGGCGGCCAAAGCCCCGATCACGGCCCGGCGCGCATATTTTTCGGTCAGTGCCTGACCCGCCTCGCTGCGCTGGTCGGCCTCAGCGCGCTGGAGTTTTTCGCTCGCCAGCTTCAGCGAGCTGCGCTCGCGTTCACCCTCAAGCTCCTGACGCGAAAGCTGGCGATCGACGGCCAGCCACAGGGCATCAACCTGGGCCGGTCGCTGGCGGGTGATGAGCTTCTCGTTTCCGCCCTCCTGCAGCAAGACCTGCTCTTCGCCGCCGGCACTGACGGTCACCACCGACGCAATGTCGGCACCGCTGCGTTCAGCCAGCCGCTCGGACAACGCCGCAAGTTCCTCGGCGGTGTACCGATCGGATTTGTTGAGCGCAACGATCACGGGCTTGCCATAACCGGCCAGGCGCTTGAGCTCCTCCCCATCATGGCGGTCGAGGTCGCCGTCAGCCACGTAGATCACCAGGTGCGCCCGTATCGCCTCATCCCGGGCCGCGTCCATCAGGTCCTTCGTTGCCGCGTGGCCAAAGCCGGGCACGTCCGCCAGCTGGATTGGCCGGCCTCCACGGTCGCCCGCGTAGTGGGCAATGCGGCGGGTGGTGCCCAGGGTCACGCCGGCGGTTAAATCATGCTGCGGCAGCAGGGCTTCGATCAGCGAGCTTTTGCCGGCTGACGCGCCGCCGAACATGGCGAGATACACCTCGCCACTATCCTTGCGCTGATCCAGGCGGCGGAGCTCGGCCTGAGCCGTGCCGATCGCGACACCTCGCTGGTCCGCGTGGTCGATTCGCTCGCGCAGCGTTTCGGCATCCACCACCGAAGGCGAGGGAGGTTGGGAGCGCGTCGGGCCGCGCAGCAGCCGGATTCCGACCAGCGTGCCGGCTCCACCAAAGAGCACCATGACCGCGGCGAAGGCCGGGGGTGCCCAGGGCCCCACCTCGCGCAGCCGCTCCCACACCGACAGCAGGAGGTCGGCCGACATCATCAGCGCGATCATAAGCAGCAGCACCAACAGGCCAACGAGAATGGCTGCCAGGGAACGAACGGTCATGCCCCATTATCGCATGAGCCGGCGGAATAGCGGGTTTGCGGGAGACTGAGGGGGTCGCGGCAGGCGGCACAACCTACCTAAGGAAACACGGTAAGGGGCCTGGCGGCCCGGGGGATCAGCCGAAGGCGAGCTTGCGCCAGGTCGGCCGCTGAGACTCGTAGGCCTCCATAATCACGTTGGGGTCGAGGCCAAACTCCCCCGAGGCAAGGCCGCGGTTGATGCTGACCGGTTTGTCCTCGTGGGTGCTGTTGTAGTTGCGCAGATCGACTCGCTCCAGCTTGTCAAGCGGCCGCTTGTCGCTTCCCAGCACCATCAGAACCACCGGCTGAATTCGCTGCGACACGTTTTGCTCTTTGATCAGAGCAACCTCGCCGGTGCACAGCTCGACGAGTGTACCCGTCGGGTAGATGCCCAGGGCCTGGATAAACTCCTCGACCAGCTGGCCCTGAAAGAGTACGTCCCGATGGTCGTAGAGGAAGTCGGTTGCCTGTGCCGCCGTGTAGACCTTGTCGGTGTGAGGCCGCAGGCTGGTCATCGCGTCATAGGTATCCGTCAGACCGGCGATACGACCGAGCAGCGGAATCTGATCCCCGAACTT
>JBCDKA010000330.1:0-2504 GCA_038747195.1 Pseudomonadota bacterium | reverse complement strand
TTGCGCCAGGACCAGCCGGTTTGGCCACCGCCGTGAAGCAACAGCACAGGGGGATGTACAGTCTCGCCGAAGCCTGTCACGTGAAGACGCGTACCGTCTTGCGAGGTAACAGCGCGTTCGAATTTTTTCAAACGACTGTTTAATTCCATGAACACAGTATGCGGCGAGGCAATAATACTTGTCAATGGCAAGTGTATGTCCCGACAAGGCGGCGTTGGGGGCCCGTTTTGCGAGCGTTTTCCCGCTTTTTGTCAGCCGCTCAGACACCTGCGAGCGCCTTCGAGAAATGACCGCAGGATTCCCGCCGGATCGCAGCCCCGTAAACGATCGTCAACTGCCACTTCGAGAGCTCGGCAGACGTTGAATTCCGCCCCCTGGAGCGTTATGGTCCTGCGCCTCACTACGGCGTCTCGTTCCCGAGGATTTTCATGGCTACCAAGCTTCCCGCTTTGGCTCACTGGGTGGAGGAGGTTGCTGCTCTCACCCGTCCCGACAACATTCACTGGTGTGACGGCTCCCAGCAGGAGTACGAGGGGCTGGTAGACCTGATGAAAGCCAGCGGCGATCTTCAGGAACTGAACCAGGAAACGCACCCGGGTTGTTACCTGCATCTGTCTGATCCCAGTGACGTGGCGCGGGTTGAGCACCTCACTTTTGTTTGCACCGAGAAAGCGGAGGAAGCGGGCCCCAACAACAACTGGATGGACCCGAGCGAAGCCCGCCAGAAAATGGACGAGCTCTTTAGGGACTCGATGGTCGGTCGCACGCTGTACGTGGTGCCCTACTGCATGGGCCCGATCGACTCACCGCTGGCGCGCTGCGGCGTGGAAATCACCGACAGTCCGTACGTGGTCGCCAACATGCGCCTGATGACCCGCATGGGCAGCGATGCTCTGGCGCGGATCGAGCGCGAAGGCAGCTTTGTCAAAGGGCTGCACTGCACCGGCGATCTGGACCCGGATCGTCGCTTCATCATGCACTTCCCGGAGTCGCTGACCATCATGAGCTTCGGCTCGGGTTACGGTGGTAACGCGCTGCTGGGAAAGAAATGCCACGCGCTGCGCATCGCGAGCTACCAGGCCCGGCAGGAGGGGTGGCTGGCTGAGCACATGCTGATTGTTGGCATCGAGGATCCGCAAGGCAACGTCAGCTACGTGGCGGCCGCGTTTCCGTCCCAGTGCGGAAAAACCAACCTGGCGATGCTGATTCCTCCGGAGTCGCAGGAAGGCTGGAAGATCTGGACCGTGGGTGATGACATCTGCTGGATGCACATCGGCGAGGACGGCCAGCTTTGGGCGATCAACCCCGAGGCGGGTTTCTTCGGCGTGGCGCCGGGAACCGGCGAAGACACCAACCCGAATGCGCTGGCGATGCTGGATCGAGACGCCATATTTACCAACGTGGGCGTCACCAGCACCAATGAGCCTTGGTGGGAAGGCAAGTCCGACGAGCGTCCGGCGCGAGATTGGCGCGGAGCGGACTATACTGACGGCAGCGGGCCCGCAGCGCACCCCAATTCACGCTTCACCGTTTCGATCAAGCGGTGTCCGAGCTACAGCGACCAGGCGGAGGCTCCGCAGGGTGTGCCGATCTCGGCAATTGTTTTTGGCGGTCGTCGCGAGCGGCTGGTGCCGCTGGTGATGGAGGCCAAAGACTGGCGGCACGGCGTCCTGCTCGGCGCCTCCATGGCCTCGGAAACCACCGCTGCCGCCACCGGCGCGGTCGGTGTGGTGCGGCGGGATCCCATGGCGATGAAACCGTTTTGCGGCTACAACTTCGCCGACTACTTTTCCCACTGGCTCACCGTCGGCGAAAAGGCCAGCCGGGCTCCTAAGGTGTTTCACGTCAACTGGTTCCGCAAAGACGAAAACGGGCGGTTTATGTGGCCTGGGTTCGGCGAAAACATGCGGGTCCTGCGCTGGATTGTTGGCCGCTGCCGCGGCGAGGTGGGTGCTCAGGATACGGCGATCGGCCTGCTCCCGACCCCCGCTGATCTCGACGTCAGCGGACTGGACCTCGCGCCGGAAACGCTGGAAGCGCTGCTGAGCCTCGACCTGGCGGGCTGGCAGCAGGAGCTGAGCGAAATCGGTACGTACCTGGAAAGCTACGGTGAGCGGCTGCCTGCCGAGCTCGCCGCACAGCAGCGCCGGGTTGCCGAGGCGCTGCAGGCCTGAGACCCACTGAACCCTGCAGGAAGATACCGCAGTACTGGTGACCGAGCCGGCAGCAGGCCCGTCGCCCGAGGCCTTTAATCTGTTTTACTGCGACCAGTTTGTGCTCCCCCTCCCGGCGGAGCACCGGTTTCCCATGAGCAAATACTCGCTGCTGCGCGAACGCTTGCGGCGGGAGCCTAGGCTGGCGGCCGGGCGTTTCAGCGTGCCGCCGGCTGCGTCACTTCAGGCCCTGAAACGCGTACACAGCGAAGCCTATCTCGACGCCCTGATCAGCGGCGCGTTGCCGCGGGCCATCGAACGCCGTATCGGTTTTCCCTACAGCGAACAAAT
>JBCDKA010000329.1:0-2528 GCA_038747195.1 Pseudomonadota bacterium | reverse complement strand
TCCATCACCGCGCGAAACGTCGGCGCCGCAATCTGCCCGCCGTAATACTCCTCGCTCGACGGGTCGTTGATCGACACCACCACCACAATCTGAGGTGCGCTGGCCGGCGCGAAGCCGGCAAACGTCGCCACATAGCGATCGTTATAGCCTTTCGCTGAGGCCTTTCTCGAGGTGCCGGTCTTGCCCGCCACGCGGTAGTGAGGCACAGCCGCCCGGGTTCCGGTACCGCCGTCGCGGGTGACGGTCTCCATCATGTTGCTGAGCTCGAGTGCAATTGTGGGATCGACCACCGCGCGATCCGGATTGACCGAACCTTTGACGAAGCTCGGCGCACGAATCCGGCCGTTGTTGGCGATCGCCGCGTAGGCCTGAGCCAGCTGCAGCGGCGTGGTCGACAGGCCGTAGCCGTAGGACACGGCGGCCTTTTCCACCTCGCGCCAGCGGGTATGCTCAGGCAGCATGCCGGGCGACTCGCCGGGAAATCCCGACCCGGTGATCTGGCCAAACCCGAAGCGCTGATAGACATCCCACAGGTGGCGAGCGTTCAGCGACAGTGCCAGGCGGCTGATGCCCACGTTACTCGACTTGGTGATGACGCCGGTCAGGTCGAGCGTTCCATAATTGATTGCGTCGCGAACCGTATAGGCCCCAAGCTGCTGATAGCCAGGCGCGGTTTCCACCTCGCTGTCCGGCGCATACTGACCACTCTCGAGAACCGCCGCGACGGAAAACGGCTTGATCACGGACCCGGGCTCAAAGAAGTCGGTGATCGCCCGGTTGCGCATATGCTCATAGCGGCCGGAGCGCTGGTTCGGGTTGTAGGACGGCTGGTTGACCATCGCCAGTACCTCACCAGTCGCCACCTCCAACACCACCGCCGAACCTGAGCGAGCACCAAACTCCATAACGGCCGTCTTCAGCGATCGGTAGGCCAGGTACTGCAGCCGCCGGTCGAGCGTTGTGTTGAGATTACGGCCAGGCGTTGCCGACTTGATGAGCTCAACGTTTTCGATCGTCTTGCCCAGGCGGTCTTTGATCACCCGCTTGGACCCCGGCGAGCCGCGCAGCCAGTCATCGAAGCTCAGCTCCAACCCCTCCTGTCCCTGGTCGTCGATATCGGTAAAACCCAGCACGTGCGCGGCTACCTCACCGGCGGGGTAGAAGCGCTGATATTCGCGCTCCATCTGAACGCCGGGCAGCTCGAGTTCGGCAACAGCCTCGGCCAGCGCCGGGGCAACGCGGCGCTTAACGTAGACAAAAGACTTCTCGATACGCTGAGTCAGGCGGCGGTTGAGCGCCTCCTCTTCCAGGCCCAGCACCGACGCCAGGCGCGCAACACCGTTCGGCGTTTCCAGCAGCTCCCGCGGCTTGGTCCAGATCGACTGAACCGGCGTGGAGATGGCCAGGGGCTCACCGTTGCGGTCCAGGATCATGCCCCGGCTAGCGGCGATCTCCACCTGCCTCACGTGACGCGCGTCCCCTTCGTTCTGATAAAACTCCTGCCGCAGTACCTGCAGGTCGATCGCCCGGGCCAGGAGCGCTACGGCACACAGACCCATGCCGAGCAGCAGCACGTAGAAGCGGCTCGGCAGAACCTCGATACGCTCGGAGCTGCGGCGGTTCATGGCACAATCACCACAACGTCTTCGGGACGTTTCTTGACCAGGCCAAGTTCGCCGGTGGCCTTCACCTCCACCCGGTGACCCTCAGCCCAGGTCGCCTGCTCAATCTGCAGCCTGCCCCACTCCACGCTCAGCTCGTCGCTGCGCTGCTGCAGCTCCTGCAGCTGGGCAAAGTGGCTGCGGCTGCTGTGCCGGGTCCAAACGACCGCCAGCGCGCTGACCACCACCAGCAAGAGCAGCAACGCCCGCCTCATGTTGCTGCCGCCTGCTCGGTGCGGACCGCAACACGCATGATCGCGCTGCGGGCCCGCGGGTTGGCGAGGCATTCGTTCTCGTCAGCACGCTGCGGCTTGCCGCACGCCTCGAGCAGCGGACCCGGTCCGCTAGCACCCGGCGGGAGGCGCCGGTTGCCGGGGGCCGCCCCGTGGCGTCGGATGAATCGCTTGACCAGCCGGTCCTCCAGCGAATGAAAGCTGATCACCACCAGCCGACCGCCGGGAGCCAGCGAAGCGACGCTCGCGGCAAGCGCCCGCTCGAGCTGCTCGAGTTCCGCGTTGACGGCGATGCGGATCGCCTGAAAGGTTCGGGTCGCCGGGTGTTTGCCCAGCTCAGCGCGCGGGACACAACCCTGCACCAGTTCAGCGAGCTCCCCGGTGCGGGTCAGTGGCGCAGGGCGTTTCTTGATGGCTCGGGCGATCCGGCGGGCAAAACGCTCTTCCCCCCATCGCTTCAGCGCGTCAGCGATCTCCGCCTCGCTGCGGTCGGCAAGCCACTGGGCCGCGCTGACGCCGCTGTCCGGATCCATGCGCATGTCGAGCGGGCCATCCAGCCTGAAGCTGAACCCGCGCTCCGCCTCATCGAGCTGCGGTGACGACACGCCCAGGTCGAGGAGGATGCCGTGAAGCG
>JBCDKA010000328.1:0-2559 GCA_038747195.1 Pseudomonadota bacterium | reverse complement strand
CTGCTCAGCAGCGACATTACCGAAGCTGAGTTCAGGGCATTCACCGAGTATTTGGTCGGCTCGTTTAACTCCGAGGGCGTCACGTCTGTCGGCACCGACGTGTCGTTTGCGCTAGGCGTATCGATCTTCTTCCCCAGCGATGCGAAGCGATTCTACGACGGCGCCAACTACAGCTTCGCCGCCGGCACCGTTTGGAACAGCGGCCCAGGCAATAAGGGTCTGGCGTCGAGCGGTCCTCCGCTGTACGAACCGCCCGCCTGGGGTCAGTTCATCGCGGACTACGTGGCGTTGACCAACCCTGATGTGCCAGGCGTGGACGATTTACCCCGGCCCGACGCAGCGCAGCCGGTGCCGACCGACATCACGCCCAACCGGATTTTCGGCGATGGTTTTGAAACTGCCTCCGCTCCGTAGAGGCAGCGCAGGCCGATTGAACAGATACGAGAAGGAGGCTAGGGGCGTTTCGGTGCCTGCGTAGCGTCGATGGTTATCACCGGGCGAGGGGCTTACCGTTTCGCTGATGCCGCCAGCGGTCAACGGCACCGGCGACCGTCAGCACCACCGCCAACGCTCCGGTCAGAATTCCTAGCAGGCCCAGCGCCAGGGCCATTTGAAGCAGCAACGTCATCATCATCCATTACTCAGCCGTCCAGCTAATAGACGTCTAGAAACGGACAATCCCTCGCCGGTCGGCGAAAATCAGCGGTTGTTGGTGCTCGACGCGGAGCCGAGAAAATCCCGGATCGCCGAGACAAACGCCTGTGAGGAAGGCTCACGACCCAGCAGCAGGTGGTTGTCACTCTCAAGTCCCAGAAACTCAGCGTTGGGAATGGCGGTGGCGAGGTCGATGCCGGTTTGTACCGGAATGCGCTGATCGCGCAGGGAGTGAATAACGAGCGTGGGCACCTGAAGCTTACCCAGCAGATGTCTGACGTCGATGTCGCCAAAGGCGGACAAAAAGCGCACCGCATTTTCCGGCGACGCGGTGGCGCGCTGGAATTCGTTGAACCATTCAAGCTCTTCAGGCGTGGCGGTTGGCATGAAGGTTGACGAAAAGATCTGCCGATAGGCCGGGTTGTCCTGACCCCAACCGGTGGCTGTCAGCGTCATAATCGCCTCTCGCTCCCGGATAATCTCCTCGCTGGCATCGATGCGCCAGCCCGCGGGATAGCCGCCGAACAAAATCAGCTTGGAGACCCGGTGGGGATGTTTGACCGCGTAGGCTATTGATACAGCGGCACCCTGAGAGATGCCCAGCAGCGCGAAGCGCTCCAGACCAGACGCATCAACGACAGACTCAAGATCGGTGACAAACGCATCGAAGGTCAGATCGTCTACGTCCCAGTCCGATAGACCGTTTCCTCGTTCGTCGTAGCGAATCAATCGATAGTCCATGGCGAGCTGACGAAACAGGGGACTCCAGATCGGCGCGTCCCAGTCCAGCTCGAGGTGGCTCAGCCAGTTCGCCGCCTTTACTAGCGGGAGCCCCTGCCCGACCGTCGCGTAGGCGATCCGGACGTTGTCCTCAGCCATACAGAACTGGATCTTTTGTCGGTCCAGGAATGGCCCCGCGCTGGCGGGTTCCGGTACAGCCTCGGAGGC
Source organism: Pseudomonadota bacterium (assembly GCA_038747195.1). Taxonomy (GTDB): domain Bacteria; phylum Pseudomonadota; class Gammaproteobacteria; order Xanthomonadales; family SZUA-38; genus JANQOZ01. Next base: position 957 of record JBCDKA010000328.1, on the reverse strand, counting down.
CGATTGACTGGACACGCCGGTAGGTGCGCTCCAGTCCACGCCGGCCTGACTGAAGCGCTGAGCGTAAACGTCGCTCTGCTCACGAGCTTCATCACCGAAGCCAAATTGTTCGAGCCGCGTGATCAGATTGCTGGCGGCCCGGCGGCTGAACGGCTCGGCCTCACACCACGCCCGAGCCAGTGGCAGCAATCGGCCCGGTGCAAGGCCTGGATGGGTGGCGAGCCGAGCCATAACCCGTTCGCGCAAGCGCTCGATCTCCTGGCGCTGGGCCGTCAGCCAGTGGGCAAAGGTGGGCTGGTCGGACAGATCGCAGCCGTCCAGCAGCGTCTCGGCCAGCATCTCAGAGATCTGTTCCAGTCTGGCCAGCGCGGTATCTTCAGCGTCGATCTCCGCGGCGAGCTTTCGGCGGTCGATTTCGATCTGGGTACTGTCGATGCCGGCCCGTTCGCGGTCGGTGATGAGCCGGTCCTCATCCCCCGCTTTGACCAGCGGGCGGATTTTACTGAGTGACCAGCGAAGCGCGCCGCGGGGATCATCAGGTTTCCACCACAGCAGTTCGCACAAACTTTCCCGACGATGCGACCGACCGGTGAGAAGCAGATAGCCCAGCAGCGCGCGGGTGCGCTTAGAGGCGGGCAGCGGCACCGCCTCACCGTCGCGGTGAATTGTCAGTTCGCCGAGCGTCTTTACCACCAGCTGAGACATTGGGTCGAGGCGTCATCCCTGTCGGACTGTGTGCTGATTACATTTTCCCGAAAAAAGGGGAAATTTCCACGATGTTGGCCAATTTTTTTGCCTTTCTTCAGAGTTGTCCCGACTGGCGATAAACAGGCTGGGCTCGGTCCTAGCATGCTAAATTGCGCGGATGCTTGAGCAGCTGCTGACCCCCCAGGTGCTGTGGATTCTGGCCGGCGCCTCGCTGGTCATGTTTGTGGCTTCGCTGATCGCCGTCCCCTG
>JBCDKA010000327.1:0-2638 GCA_038747195.1 Pseudomonadota bacterium | reverse complement strand
GGCGCCATGGCCATCGCGGCAGTGTGCAACCGCCTCGTCGATCAGGCCGGGTGTCACTATCGGGTCGGTACCGTCGCCGTCGAGAATCTTGAGTTCGGGCCAGGCAGCGAGGTTAGCGACATGATCACCGCCCGGGGTCTGCAGCGGCGCGGGCACCGAGATCCCGTAGCCGTTGTCCTCCATGTAGAAGAGCATCGGCAGCTTGAGGGTTGTGGCGATATTCAGCGCCGACCAAAATCCGTTGGTGGAAGCCGAGGCGTCGCCGCCGGTTGCCACCGCAATCGCGCCGCGCCACTGCGCCTGCTTGAGCTCGTCGGTGCGGTAGGCAATCGCCTGTGCCCAGCCCACCGCCGGCGTGTATTGAGCGCCGACACCCCCGCTCATGGGCAGCAGCGTTGCGCCGCGCCCGAGGCGTCCTGCCCCCGGCAAATTGCAGACCACACCGATATCGCGTCCGTCGCTGTAGCCGCCGCTGCGCGCAAGCGGTGCGGCGAAGGCGTCCTCGGACGTGAGGCCGAGCGCTAGCGCGAGGGGACGCGATCGGTAGTAGCCGGTGGCGCCGTCGTGCGTATGGGTCAGCCGACTCCCCAGCAGGATCTGCGCAAAATCATGGCCGCGGGCAGAAAATTGATTGAAGACCTGGCGAGCCGGCACCAGCTCCGTCTCTTCGATATGATCGATGAGCCGACTGGTGAGCAGCAGACGCGAGATCTGCAGCCAGTCCACAGCAGTCGGATCCGGGGTGGTGTCTAGGGCGGCCTGTTGGTCCATGAGTACCTCCAGCACGCGCGCCAATTCAGCTTGTCGATTGGCGGCACGCAGCGGGTTTACGCTACATTTCAGGTCAGACCATCACGGCTTCCTTGGCCAACCTGATACCTGATTACCAATGCTAATGAGATTTTCTGTATCATAAAATTGCTATGTTAATCAGGAACCAACGATTCTCATGACGCTTCCTGCCCTGGCTCCGGACACGCTTGCTCCGCTGATTGCCGCTTTTCGCAGCCGCCGACCGCTTCGCGCCGGGTCGCTGATCATCACGGTCTTTGGCGACACGATCTCGCAGCACGGCAACTGCGTCTGGCTAGGCAGCCTGATTCGCGCCCTGGCGCCGCTTGGGCTCAGCGAACGCCTGATTCGAACCTCGGTCTATCGCCTGTCTCAGGACGACTGGCTGACCAGCGAGCAGATTGGGCGTCGGTCTTACTACAGCTTCAGCGCCAAGGGCCTGCGCAGCTATCGCAGCGCCGCCCAGCGGATTTACAACCTGGGGCAATCGGTTTGGGACGGACAATGGATGCTCGTGCTGGCCGGATTTCTGACCGACCGGGAACGTGACGCGCTGCGGCGCGAGCTGCAGTGGCTCGGCTACGGCACGCTCTCTCCGGGCATGATGGCGCACCCTAGCCACGACCGCACCGCGCTCGATGAAACCCTGGCCGATATGAATCTGGCCGGCAAGGTGACGGTCCTCAGCGCCCAAACCGAGGACGATGCCTCGCTGGAAGTGCTCCAGCAGCTCGCGGTGAAAAGCTGGAAGCTGAAGGAGCTGGGTGAGAGTTACCGGGCGTTTTGCAGCGCCTACCAGCCGTCACTGCAGGCGTTGGAAAACGGCGAGCAGCTGTCAGACCACGCCTGTTTCCTGCTGCGCACGCTGCTGATTCATGACTACCGGCGCCTGCTGCTCCGAGACGCAGACCTCCCCGAAGAGCTACTGGCCAAAACCTGGCCCGGTCGCGAGGCGCTGGCGCTCACAACCCGGCTCTACCGGCTACTTGGCCCAACGGTTTCGAACTATGTCTGCCATCACCTCGAGGGCAAGTCGGGCCTGCTGCCGGGGCCGGGAGCCGATTTTGCTCAGCGCTTTTCGGCAGGAAGCGCCAGCCAGTAACCCTGCTCCCGGGTAACGTGCACGGACACATCGTATAACTCGCTCAGGCGCGGACCCGTCAGCAGCCGCTCCGGCGAACCATCCGCTTCGACTCGCCCGGCCTTGAGATATATCACCCTTTCAACCTGCGGCAGGATCTCGTGCACATGGTGGGTGGCTAGAACGAGCTTGATACCGCTGTCCAGCAGCCGGTGAAACTCTTCCAGCAGCCCAAACGCCGCGCCGGGATCAAGGCCAGCCAGCGGCTCGTCCAGCACCAGATGTCGGGGCTTTGTCGCCAGCGCGCGAGCCAGCAGGCAGCGGCGCTGCTGGCCGGTCGACATACGAGCATAGAGGGACCTGCCGTTTAGCGAAAATCGATCGAGCAAAGCATCAGCGGTTTCCTGTTCCTGATCGCTGTAGCGATACACGACACCCGAGGTACCGAGACTGGTGGAGAACCCAGACAGCACCGCTTCCCGGGCGGTCGCCGCGCTGGGAAACGTTTGCTGCAGATCGTGGGAAACCAAACCCAGCTTCGCCTGATAGCGCCGGGTTTCAAAGCGGCTTTCGCCGAGGATGCTGAGCGACGACTCGGGCTTGGGGGCCGGGTAAATCTCTCGCGCCAGCAGCTTCAGCAGCGTGGACTTGCCGGCGCCGTTGGGGCCCAGGATTGCGACGTTTTCGTGCTGACCGATCGTGAGGGAAAGGCTGGCAAAGACCTGGGTCGGTCCTCGCCAACATTCGACATTTCTCAGCTCGATG
>JBCDKA010000326.1:0-2650 GCA_038747195.1 Pseudomonadota bacterium | reverse complement strand
GACTGGACCATCCTCGGGATTCTGGGGCTGTCCATGCTGATCAGTTTCTTTCGCGGTTTTGTGCGCGAGTTCATGGCCCTGGCCATCTGGATTGCCGCGGTCTGGGTGGCGCTCACGTTTGCCGATCAGGTTGCGCCGCTGATCGGCGAGCGGGTTGAGGTTCCCTCCGTGCGGCTGGCGATTGCGTTTGCCGCCCTGTTTTTTGCCACGCTCCTGGCCGGCGGCGTGCTGAACTACGTGCTCGGCCTGCTAATCAGCCAAACCGGTTTGTCGGGCACCGACCGCTTTCTGGGGCTGTTCTTCGGCGCGGCACGCGGCGCGCTGCTGCTGGTCGTCGGCGTTTCGCTGCTATCTCTGACCCCGCTGCCGGCCGACCCGTGGTGGCAGAACTCCCTGGCGCTGCCGAGACTCGAAGCGCTTGCCCGTTGGTCTTCACGCTATCTCCCGGAAGATTTCGGCGAATACCTGAAGGGCGGCCCACCGGGTTCTCTGGGTTTGCCTGAACTGCCGCTCCCCGGCGGCGATGAGCCGGATTCTGATACGGCGCGGGATGGGACCGGGGACAGCCCCGACGCGGCGTGAGCCCGCCCGGCGCTCAACGACGCTGCGCCTTGCCAACAGCGCTGCCAAAACGGCAGAATGCGCACTGCCGGACCCCGCCCGCCGGGGCTCCTTAACTGCCACGCTCCAGGATGACATGAACCCATGTGCGGCGTCATTGGAATTGTAGGACGGGAAGAGGTTGCTGCGACCCTCTACGAGGGTTTGACCGTGCTCCAGCACCGCGGGCAGGATGCGGCCGGCATCGTTACCTGTGCGGGTGACAAGATGCATCTTCACAAGGGCAACGGTCTCGTCAACGACGTGTTCACCGCCAACGACGTGCGGGGGCTCCGGGGCAATTGGGGTATCGGCCACGTCCGCTATCCCACGGCCGGGGGAGACGCCAGCGAAGAATCCCAGCCCATGTACGTGAACTCACCCTTCGGGATCGCGCTCGGCCACAACGGCAACCTGACCAACGCCCAGGCGCTCAAGCGCGAGCTGTTTGAGTCTGACCGGCGTCATATCAATACCGATTCCGATTCGGAGGTGTTGCTCAACGTGCTGGCGCATGAGCTCCGCCCTGAGGTTGCGCTGTCGCTGTCACCGGAAAACCTTTTTACCGCGGTCAAAGGACTGCACCGGCGCTGCCGCGGCGGCTACTCCTTCGTGGCGCTGATTCCCGGCTACGGGCTGCTGGGCGTGCGGGACCCGTGGGGTATCCGGCCGCTGGTCTACGGCCAGCGTCAGACCGAGGCTGGCGTGGAATATGCCATCGCCTCGGAGAGCGTGGCGCTGGACGTTCTCGGCTTTAAGCTAATCGGCGACGTTCAGCCGGGAGAAGCGCTGTTCATCAGCGAGCAGGGTGAGTGCTTCCGTCAGCAGTGCGCGGACGAAATCCACTGCACGCCATGTATCTTTGAGCTGGTTTACTTCGCCCGGCCCGACTCCATGATGGACGATATCTCGGTCTATAAGGCGCGTCTGCGCATGGGGGAGAAGCTCGCTCAGAAGATCCTGCGACTCCGCCCGGATCACGACATCGACGTCGTAATCCCCGTCCCCGACACCTCTCGAACCGCGGCGATTCCGCTGGCGCACCAGCTTGGCGTGAAGTATCGGGAGGGATTTATCAAGAACCGTTACATCGGGCGAACGTTCATCATGCCGGGACAGCAGGAACGTCAGCGATCGGTGCGCCGCAAGCTGAACGTGGTTGACCTGGAATTCCGGGGCAAGACGGTGCTGATTATCGACGACTCGATTGTCCGCGGCACCACGTCGAAACAGATTATCCAGATGGCCCGGGATGCCGGTGCGCGTCGGGTTTACTTCGCGTCGGCGGCGCCGCCCGTTCGCTATCCCAACGTCTATGGGATCGACATGCCGGCGGCGGAGGAGCTGATCGCACATCAGCGCAGCGAGGAAGAAATCCAGGAGGCGCTTGGAGCCGACTGGCTCATTTACCAGTCGCTGGACGATCTGGTAGCAGCCTGCAGCGAGGGCAACCCCGGCATCACCCGCTTCGACACGTCGTGCTTTTCCAACGAGTACGTCACCGGCGTTTCGGACGAATATTTTCGTCAGATTGAGGTTGAACGATCTGACTCAGCTAAAACAGCCCGCGCCCAGGCGGTCTGAACCAACCATTCGCAAGGAGCTTTCATGAGCTATCGACACGTCAAATACCCCGAAAACGGCACCCGGATTGAAGTCAAAGACAGCAAGCTGGTTGTGCCCGACAATCCCATTTTGGGATTTGTTGAGGGGGACGGGATTGGGGGCGACATTACGGCCGCCAGTCTTCGCGTGTGGGACGCAGCGGTAGAGAAGGCCTACGGTGGTCGCCGCAAGGTGCACTGGGCGGAGCTGTATCTGGGGGAAAAGGCGGCGGGGCTATACGACGGCGACTATTTCCCAGACGAAACGCTGGAAGCCATCAAAGACCTGGTCGTGGCGATCAAGGGGCCGCTCACCACCCCGGTCGGCGGCGGTTTCCGCTCGCTGAACGTGTCGCTGCGGCAGGTGCTGGATCTCTATGCATGCGTGCGCCCCGTGCGGTACTTCAACGGCGTGCCCTCACCGATGAAACGACCGGAAGAGGTCG
>JBCDKA010000325.1:0-2652 GCA_038747195.1 Pseudomonadota bacterium | reverse complement strand
GGCCTATGCAGCGGGGCGATGGCCCAGGCAGATCTGATCGTCTCGAGCGGCGAGCCGAGCGTCGACCCGGTTGAGGTTGCGCCCGGCGAGACAGTTCAGCTTTCACCGTGGACGGTTGCCAATGTCGGCCTGCTGCCGTCGGGCGGCTTCTCCAACGGTTTCTATCTCTCCACGAACGCCACCATCTCCACGAACGACGTTTTCCTGGATACCAACTCCAATTTTTCCCTGCCCTCGGGCGGAAGTTTTGACTGGGGCGGGCCCACGCTAACGATTCCTGCCGACACGCCGGCGGGTGAATACTTTATCGGCATCCTGGTCGATCGTGCTGGCCAGGTGCCAGAGCTGAATGAGTCGAATAATTTTGTCAGTACGCCGCTGACCGTTGGGGCGATCGTGGATCCCGATCTGACCCTGTCGGCTCAGCCTCCCGGCATCAGCGTCACCGAAATTGGGCCCGGCCAAACCCTGACCTTCAGTCAGCTCAGCGTGGTCAACAATGGCGGCGCAACCGGCGTCAGCAGTTCGCTGGGTTATTACCTGTCGACAGACTCGGTCATCAGCGATCAGGATCAGTTCCTAGGGCGAAGGTCGGTGATTCCACTCGATCAGGGGCAGTCCACGACCATTTTTGCAGCCGACGTCACGCTTCCCGCTGGCGTTCAGCCCGGCAACTATTGGCTGGGCGTGCTTGTCGACAATCTGGATGCACTGCCTGAGTCCAACGAGCTGAACAACCAGCTGGTGTTTGAGGTGTCGGTCACGGGCAGCAGCGGCCTGATGACCCTGGTAGCCAACACGAGCGAGTGCGAGAGCGGTGGGTCCCTGGCGCTGAGTCACTATCAACCGGTCGGCAGCAGCTTCGATGTGGCCAGCGCGACACGCTTTACGGTCGCCGCCGGCGAGGTGTGGCGCCCGGAACGAATCACCGCTTTCGGAAGCCAGAATTTCGCCGACAGCACAACGGAAGGCCGGGTTCGGTTTTATTCCAGCAAAACGGTTTCCTGCGGGCCAAGGTGTCAGGAGTCGCTTCCCGACGCGCTGCTCTGTGACCTTCCGGTGGACGTGTTGACCGATGACGTCCTGACCCTCGACCTTCCCCAGAGCCACAGCTGCGAGCTGGAGGACATCGTCTGGATGTCGGTGCAGCAGGCGCGCTCTGACTGCACGCTCGGGCTGTGCGAAACCTGGCACTGGGATCAGGCGAATCTTGGCGGCGTGTTCTCTGCGCCCTGGGTCATCCGCGACGTTGGCGGCACATCGAGCAGCAACAGCTGCGACTCGGAATGGGGATCTCCGCAGAACTGTTTGACGGGGTCGCCCGATTCCAAGCGGGGGCTGTGTATGCGGATCGAGGGCACGATACCCGTTGTCGCCAACCGGCCGCCCGAGGCGGTTTTCGGGCAGCGGCTTCACAGCGCGCGGGTTGGTTCCGCATTCTCGCTGGATATCTCGTCGTACTTCACCGACCCGGAGGACGATCCGCTGATCTACACCCAAAACGGCTTGCCGCAGGGCCTGACTCTGGACACCACGACAGGCGTGATATCAGGAACCCCGGCGGCCGCACTGGGCAACACGTTCTACACGCTTGAGCTGTCCGCGCAAGATCCTGGCGGTTTGTCCGACGAAGTATTCATCCATCTGCGGGTTTTGTCGGACTCGGCGCTGGAGCTTGAGACGGCTGCCCCGGATACGCTGGTGCGCTGCACCACGGCGCCGGTCGAGGGCTCGGGAAATCTTCTGCTGCCGCTTTCTTTTGATACCGCCGACCAGTGCCCTGATCCCGGCTCGCCGGCATGCCGGGTACCCGGCCCGGAGGAGACGATCACGCTGGCAACGGTTTCGGTCAGCCTGGATTACCCAGAGATCGGTGATCTTGGTCTCGCGCTGGACTTCGCCGGGGGCGAGCTTGACCTCCTGCAGCCTAGCGACTGCAGCGCTGCGGATGCGCATGCCGTGTTCAGTGATCGTGCGCCCTGGCGCGCGGATCGACGCTGCAACGCGACTGGCGAAGCCGCTGTGTTGGGTCCGCTAGCGCCGAGCCAGCGGCTTGCCGCGCTGCGCAACCGGCCCGTTACCGGGTCAGGGCCGTTTTCGCTGGTCGTCGAAAACGCCGGCAGCCAGGCCGCTCGAGTGAATCAATGGTGCATGGCCGTGCAGGTGAACCGGGATGGGTTGCCGGTGTATCCGCAGGCCGAGCTGCCGGGCTCTGCAGACATCGTGTCCATGGTTACGGAAGACAACGCCGCAAGGAGCGGGACGATCGCGTACCCCGGTGAGGTCGATTGGTACCGGGTTGAGCAAAACGTGAACTGCATTCGCAACATCAACGTCAGCCTGCAGCCCAGTGGTACGGCCCCGGTACCCCAGCTATTCCTTGAAAGTGGTCTGGTAGGGCTTGATCCCGGCTTCCCCGACGGCAGCTGCGTTGAGGCTCAGGCGTTGCCGAACTAAACCCGCAACAGCAAAGGGTTCTTCTTTGTTCGGGTGCAGTCGTGTCCTGAAGGCGGGGTAGGACCCTACGAGCTGACCTTTGAGAAAACCGGGTTCTTCTGTGAGGTCGCCGGCGGGCTGGGCATCGGTACGGTGGCGGGGACCGTGCGAGACGCAGGAAGCGGCTTGCCCTTGGGAGGTGCATATATAGAGCTT
>JBCDKA010000324.1:0-2657 GCA_038747195.1 Pseudomonadota bacterium | reverse complement strand
ATCCCACCCTGGATGCCGCGGCCCAGGCTCAGGACCAGCAGCAGCTCGAGCAGCAGCTCGCTGAGGCGCGACGCAAGCTGGCACAGGTCCAGCGGGAGCTGGAAACCAGCCAATCCGGCTACGCCCGGGAAACCGCTGCCCTGCGCGCGGTCGAGAAGGACATCAGCGCGACCCGACGATCGATGGCGACACTGGCCGACCAGATTGCGGAGCAGGGCGACGAGATCTCACGGCTCGAACAGCGCGCCAGCGAACTGCAGAGCCAGCTGACGACCGAAACCGGTCGTCTCGCCAGCCTGGTTCGGCGGACCTGGATCAGCGGTCGGGGGTCCGGCCTGCGGACCCTGTTGAGCATCGATGAGTTCTCAACCGCCGCACGGCAGCTGCACTTTCAGCGGATCCTGGCGCAGGCCAGGTCGAGGCAGCTCACCCGGCTGCGCGACGGCCTTGCGGATCTCCTGGCAGTTCGACTCGAAGCTGCCGGGGTGCGCGAGCGGATGGAAAAGCAGCGCGGCGAGCTGCGGCTGCAAGAGCAAGCGTTGGAGGCCAGCCGGCGCCAGCGTGCCGGGGCGGCCGCTGCACTCCGCGCAGCCATCGATCGTCAGCAGCAGCGTTCGCAGGAGCTGCGTGCTGACACGGAACGGCTCAACCGGCTGCTGGAGGAGCTGGCGACACTGTTCGCTGACATTCCCGATCAGCTGGATGCGGCCTCGGGGCTACCCACACCTGCTGGCAACCTGCAGCTGCCGGTGGCCGGACGAATTGCCAAAGGTGCCGGCTCCGCCAAAGCGGACGGGATGCATCGCTTTGGCATGCTGATCGAAGCGGAGCCGGGGGCCCCCGTGAGCGCAGTGTCCTATGGCCGGGTCGCCTACGCCGACTGGCTGCGAGGCTTCGGCCTGCTCACCATCGTTGACCATGGGGACGGGTATCTGACGCTCTACGCGTTTAACGAAAGTCTTTATCGCGAAGTGGGCGATTGGGTGGGGCCCGGCGACATCATCGCCGCTGCCGGAGCGAGCGGCGGACGAACCGCGCCGGCGCTCTATTTTGAGCTGCGTCGCAACGGCACGCCCATCGATCCACGGCCCTGGCTGCGTCGAAGTCGCTAGCCACACCCGGCCAACAGTCTGGCCACCAACCCAGGGCACCCCTCAAATGAAGCCAATTCATGCTTATTGGCCTAGAATCATGACTTCTGGCCCAGTAATACGTGAATTTTTTGTTATTTAGATGAATTCAATTCATTCATACGGTCATTTAAATCTCTTGAAATGACACAGGGGCGTCCGTATCTTTTGAGTCCTGGCAAAACGGACTGGCCTGGCACCGCCTTACCCAGGCGGTGGGCAACGGATGGCCCTCGAGCAGCTCGGCTGCCGGGCTGACATAAGGAGTTTGTCGGGGCACATCGAGTAATCCCCTCCCCTCCCCTCGCTCGATGTGCCTTTTTTTATCCTCGCCCCTCGGCTAACCTCGCGTGCTCTCGTCACGGACCCAGCAGCAGGATAACAAGCTATGAGCCAATCGAACCCGAAGCGTTTCAGCAGCAAAATCGCCATGGTCACCGGCGCCTCACGAGGGATTGGCGCCGCGGTCGCATCCCAGCTCGCCGCTGAAGGCGCCCACGTTGTGCTGGTTTCCCGGGACAAAGATTCGCTGGCCGATGTCGCCGCTTCGATCTCCGAGCATGGCGGCCAGGCGACCGTCATGAGCTGCCACGTTGGACGGGTCGAGGAGATCGATCAGCTTATGGGTCAAGTTGAGCAAGAGCTTGGCCGGCTGGACTGTCTGGTCAATAACGCCGGCACTAACCCCTATTTCGGCATGGCCGGTGACGCTGAGGAATGGGCGTTCGACAAGACTTTTGCGGTGAATCTCAAGGGACCCTATTTTCTGAGCGCCAGGGCGGTAAAGCTGATGGCCAAAAACGGCGGCGGGTCGATCGTCAACGTCGCGTCCATTGAGGGACTGCAGCCGGCACGCCAGCACCTGCTGTACGCGATGAGTAAGGCCGCGATGATCAACATGAGCGTCGGCTTTGCCAAAGAGTATGGGCCGGACGGCATTCGCGTGAACACCGTTTGCCCCGGGGTGGTGGAAACGCGCCTCGCCAAAGCGCTCACCGAGAACCCTCAGGTGCAGAAAATGCTCAAATACACCCCCGCCGGGCGCCATGCACAGCCTGAAGAGATGGTCGAAGGGATCCTCTACCTGCTGTCCGACGGTGCAAGCTACACCACGGCCACCACCTTGACGATGGATGGCGGTACGTTGACCAACGCGTTCTGACTAGAAATTTTGGGCAATTTTTGCTAGGATTCTGGGTTGATTCGGTTCTGGATCGCCTCCTCCACACTGTTGAGCTTGAGGCGGAACTTAACCGGCACTTAGCACTCTAATTGAAGAGTGCTAAAACTGGAGCTAGCGATGAGTACCGCTTTGGTGTCAAAAAATCTGCCTGTACCTTCGGCCACCGGGAGCCTCGAGTCCTACGTGAACGCGGTGAACCAGGCGCCCGTGCTGACCTTCGACGAAGAGCAGGGGCTGGCCAGACGTTTCCGCGACAGCGGTGATCTGGAGGCGGCTCGCGGGCTCATCATGGCGCACCTGCGATTTGTGGTGCACGTCGCGCGCAGCTATTCCGGTTACGGGCT
>JBCDKA010000323.1:0-2693 GCA_038747195.1 Pseudomonadota bacterium | reverse complement strand
TTGAGCTGAACGACGTCGGTGAGCCGCTGATGGTGCTGTGCCGCCAGACGGAAGACTACCTGCCCCACCCCATGGCGGCCCTGGTGACCGGCCTGACGCCGCAGCAGGCGGCGGAAGGGCTGATCGAGGCGGACTTCGCTCAGCTGATCCATGACGAGCTGGCGGCCCCGGGCACCTGCGGGTGTGGCTACAACAGCATCCGTTTCGACGATGAGTTCACGCGCTACCTGCTTTTTCGCAATTTCTACGATCCCTATCAGCGGGAGTACCGCGACGGCAACTCGCGCTGGGACCTGATTGACGTGGTCCGACTCTGCTACGCGCTGCGGCCAGACGGGATCAGCTGGCCACGAAAAGACTCCGGCGACCCGAGCTTTCGTCTTGAAGATCTGACGGCCGCCAATCAAATTGAACATAGTGACGCACACGACGCGCTTGCTGACGTTGACGCGACGATCGCGCTCGCCCGGCTGCTGCGCTCGCGCCAGCCGAGGCTGTTTGACTACGCTTTCCAGCAGCGTAGAAAGCGCGACGTGCTGGCCCGGCTGACTCAGCACCAGCCGATCCTGCACGTGTCGGCACGCTACCCCGCCCGGCGCGGGTGCCTGGCGGTGGTGCTGCCGGTCGGCCCGCACCCGAGCAACCCCAACGCGATGCTGGCGGTGGACCTGGCGCAGCCGCCCGACGATCTGCTGTCGCTGGATCCGGATGCCATCGCCGACCGCGTCTTCACACCCAGCCGGGATTTGCCGGACGGCGTCGAGCGAATCGGCGTTAAGGCGATCGCCGTAAATCGTGCGCCTGTCCTGGCACCGCTGGGAGTGCTCAAGGGGGTCGATCAGCCGCGGATTGAGCTCGACCTGGCGCGCTGCCTGCGCCACGGCGAGCAGCTTGTCGCCGCCCTGCCCGAGGTCACCCGCAAGCTCCAGCAGGTCTTCGGCGCCGGCTCGGATTTTGCCCCGATCGACGAAGCCGACTGGTCGCTTTACAGCGGCGGCTTCGCTTCGGCTCACGACCGGAAACTGGCACAGGCGGTGCGGCGAGGTAACCCCGAGGTTCTGGGTGAGATGGGTGATGCGTTTGACGACCCGAGGTACGCGGAGCTGCTGCTGATGTACCGCGCCCGCAACTGGCCACAGACGCTGTCGCCGATGGAGGCCGAACGCTGGCAGGCCCATTGCCGAGATCGCCTGCTGCGGGGCCAGCCCAGCGCGGCACAACAGTTTACGGCCGCGTTAACGGAGGCGCGACGGTCACCCTCAGCGGTCGATCAGCAGCCGGTGCTGGATGCTCTGGAAGACTACGGGAGGCAGCTCCTGTCCGCCTTCCAACCAGAGATAGGTACGACCCCGGGCGCCACAATTGACTAAGGGTTGTGGAAGCCCCGCCCCCGCGAACCGCTACTGGCGTTCGTGGAGGCGGATGTCGGTCAGCACACCGCCCGTTACCGTGAGCACACGGGTCAGACGCCCGCGGCCAGGTTTGTAGACCCACTGTTCCGTGACCAGATCGCTGCTGTCGCGGGCGGCCAGCAGTCGATCGCCCCGAGTCACGGCAGCAACGTCGGTGAGCCGGGTCAACGCGACCACGTCGCGGTAGGCGGGCTGGCCGCACTTTTCGATCAGCTGGAAGGCCTGCTGGCCCACTCTCACGATGTCTCGGCCGCAGCGCATGCTGTTTTGCTGGACACCGAGAAACTCAGCCCCGACCACCGGTGGAGCCATAAACGCCGCCACCGCGGCGCCAAAACAATAAGAAAGCGCTCGATTCATATACCCATTATGCCCACGGTTTGTCTAAACAACCTGAACAGACTCACCGCCCTGCGTCCAGCAGGCGGAGACCACAACAGGATGCCGGCACACGCGTTCGGCTCCTAAAGAACTCAAAGAAATCGCGCTAACAACATGTTTTTAAGACGAAACTATGGGATAATCAGGCGCCTGCCGGAGGAATTTTTGTAAAGAAATGGAAACTTTCCCGTAACCGGCACTACCAGCAGGAAAACTGTCGATAGAATCGGGCGACGTCAAAAAGCCCCTGAGCCCTAAGAAGCGCTGAATGCAAAAAGACGCGACACCCCAGGCTGACGAACGCCGGCGCCACCCGCGGCTGCCCGTCCGACACGCCGCCTCTCTGGACGTGCCCGACCACGGGCAGGTTCATATTGTCATTGAGGACTATTGCCCCGGGGGCTTGTTTGCATCGCTGATGGATCAGGGCGCCGTGGCCGATCACCCAGACGCCCGCAACGTTCGCCAGGGCGACAAGCTGGGTTTCAGCATCGTCGTTGACGATACGTCGGTCAGCGTGCAGACCGAGGTAACCGTCGCGCGCGTGGGCGCCCTGGGTTTCGGTCTCGCTTTTGGCAGGGACGAAACCGAGCTGGCCCGAGCCCTGGGTGTCGTCGCCCAGAAGCAGGGTTTCGACGTCCCGGAAGATCGAGGATCAGCACCACAGGCCGCTTCAGGGCCGGCGGCTGAGGCGCTTGAGCAGGCTGCACTGAAGTTTGTCGATGAAGCGCTGCCGGAGCTTCTCGAGGCGGCGAAAGACGAGCTGCTCGGGGCTGCGGGCAGTGCCGCCAGCGACGTCAGCCAGGCCCCGTTTTTTGAGGCGATGAGTCTCCTGCGGCGGCAGGGTCATGAAATCACCACCGAGTTTCGCCGGCTGCTCAAAGACCACCTCCACAGCTT
>JBCDKA010000322.1:0-2710 GCA_038747195.1 Pseudomonadota bacterium | reverse complement strand
TGCTGGTAGCCAGTCCCTGGATGCTGGTGAAGACCATTACCGCCTTCACCATCGCCCACAGCATCACGCTCGCGGCTGCCACACTGGGGTGGGTCGGCGTACCGGAGCGGGCGGTGAACGCAGCCATCGCTTTGAGCATCGTGTTTGTCGCGGTGGAGATCATCAAGCTGTGGCGTGGCCAGCCGGGCTTGAGCGCCCGATATCCCTGGGCCGTGGCCTTCGGCTTTGGGCTGCTGCATGGCTTTGGTTTTGCCGGCGCTCTAACCGACGTCGGTTTGCCGCCGGAGAACCTGCCGCTGGCGCTGTTGTTTTTCAACGTGGGTGTTGAGTTGGGGCAGCTCGCTTTCGTACTGCTGGTCCTGCTGCTGATGCGGGCCCACCAGCAGCTCCAGGCTGGCTTTTCCCAACGGGCCCAGGCCGTTGGCGTGTACGCCCTGGGCGCGGTCGCCAGCTTCTGGTTTATCGAACGCATGAATATGATGGTGCAGGCAGGATTATGAAACGCATTGGACAGACGGCTCGGGCTTCGAGGGCGGCTCTTTTACTCTTTGCGGCCCTTTGGCCCGCATTGTCTCTCGCCCATAGCGAAACCGGTGTGGGAGGCGGGCTGGCCGCTGGCCTGCACCACCCCGTGCTGGGTCTCGATCATCTGGTGGCCATGGTCGCTGTGGGTTTGTGGGGCGCACAGCTCGGCGCGCCCAGCATCTGGCTGCTCCCGGTTGTGTTTCCTGCCGTGATGGCCGCCGGCGCGCTGCTGGGGCTGCTGCAGATGCCGCTGCCGGGCGTGGAATACGGGATTGCGCTGTCGGCCTGTCTGCTGGGCCTGCTGGTGGCGATGAAGCTCAAAGCGCCGGTGGCGCTGGCCGGTGTGATCGTGGGGGTGTTTGCCATCTTCCACGGTCACGCTCACGGCACCGAGGTTCCGGAGGCGGCCAATCCCCTTGCCTACGGCGTCGGTTTCGTCGTCGCCACCGGGCTGCTCCACCTAGCCGGCATTCTGCTCGGCCTGCTGCTGAAATGGCCGGCCGGCGATTGGTTTGTTCGGGCTTGCGGAGCGGCCGTGGCCGCGGTGGGCGCGTTTTTTCTTTTCGGCAGCGCCTAGTGTGTCGCCTGGTCGCAAGGTCGGTGGCCGGCGGCCTGGCGCTGGGGATGTGCTTCCCCGCCTCAGCGCACCTGGTCTCAACCCGCTTTGGGGAACTCTACAGCGGCTTTCTGCATCCGCTGACCTCGATGCAGCACCTGGTGCCCTGGCTCGGTCTGGCGCTTTTGGGCGGCCTGCTTGGCGCCCGCGTGGCAAAATGGGTGCTGGCGGTATTTCCCGTCGCCGTGGTTGCTGGAGCCCTCGCGGCACCCGGCCTGGCCGCGGTGGAGCAACCGATGGCCGTCATCAACCTGGCGTCGATGATGATTCTTGGCCTCATCGCCGCCATCGCCCCATCCCTGCCCCGCTGGTCGTTTCTCACGCTGGGAGCCGTGCTGGGATTCAGCCATGGATTTGCCAACGCGAACCTGGGCCTTGCCGGGTACGCCCAGGGTCTGTATGCGCTGGGTGTCGGGCTCGCCTCCTACCTGCTGATCACGCTGGCGCTGGCTCTTTGTGACCTGCTGGTGGAACGCTACCGCTGGGGCCGAACCGCCGCCCGGGCCTGTGGCAGCTGGGTGCTGGCCATCGGACTGGTTTTCGCCGGCTTCACCCTGATCGGCGACGGCTTGCCGCTTTGAGGGCGCCCACTTCACTGCTTCTGACCGCCTTGCTCTGCGCCTGCGCCACCACGCCGACGGCGCAGGGTCCGAGCGAACAGGAGCTTGCCGCTTTTCTGCTTTACCCCATGTTTGACGTACTGGATTGCACCCAGCAGGGTTTCATCGAAGCCGCCGAGGTGGATGAGCACCTGGCATTTCTGTTCACCCCGCTCGACCGGGACCGCTCTATGGCGCTCACCCCAAACGAGTATGTGCTGGCAAAAACCCCGGAAGACCGCGTCCGGCAGGAGCTCATCTTTGCCCGGGCGGACAGCAACGGTGACCGCCGCCTCACCGTGGCTGAATATCGTTTGCGGCTGATCGACCTCATCGATGCCGCTGATGACAACGGCGACGGCGAGGTTACGCGGAGCGAACTGGCCTCGGGGAGCGCCGCCGGCCGCGGCGGCTAGAATTTTTCGGCGTCAGCGGACGAACGTGGCCGCCGCCGGACGGTAGGAATAGATGGTGATCAGCGCCTGGGCATCATTAAGCACGTCAATCAGCAACCCCTCCCCGTCCCGCTGCGGGCCACCAAACCAGGCGCCGCCGGCTGCGTCGATCGACACACCTTCCCGTTCGCAGCGACCCTCGGCCCGATTCGGCGCCACGCGCACCAGCTCGAATTCGCCGCTACCGTAGGCCGGGTTGTCCGATTCCCAGCGGTATACGGCCCGGTTACAGTCCAGCAGTTCCACGTTGACCCGGCCCCAGGGAATCCGCTGCACCGCGGTGGGGTCAAAATCAGCGCCGAAGGAGGCGCCGTCCGTCACCAGCATATCGGCGACCAGTGCGCCGGCGTTCAGCGTGGCCACACCCACCAGCCACAGCTGATCCGGCTGGCTCAAATCATCCGCGCTACCTTCCGGACCCACGAGCGCCAGGAATGTCGCGCCGGCAAGACCGCCCGCGTTTGCGCCCGTGACTTCACCCAGCTCAACACCGGCCGGCGAATAGCGTACCACCC
>JBCDKA010000321.1:0-2721 GCA_038747195.1 Pseudomonadota bacterium | reverse complement strand
TGGCTGGCTGGGCCTGGCCGTGACCGACAGCCAGGGCGGGCCGGCGATCGGCGTACAGGCGACCCTGCGCCTGGGCGACCGTCAGCTCGTTCGCCGCTCCCGCACCGACGGCAGCTACCTGTCGGCCCACGACCCCCGGATCCTGTTTGGTCTCGGGGGGCTGGCCACCGACGCCGGCACCTTTGAAGTCGAGCTGCGCTGGCTCGACGGCAAGGTCACTCGCCACGCGGGGCTTGAGCCCGGTCGCTACCACGTGATCGTCCAGCCGACCGGATGACCTGGGCCGTGCTGGTGCGGGGGATACCACACTCGCTGCTGCTCATGGTGGTGCTGGTGCCGGTGGCGGCGGCGCAGCCGCCGTCGGATCCGTTGGGCGAGCTGATCGCCCAGCAGGCCGCGGCGCCGGGCTATCCGGGCGCCGCAGGCCGACTCGGCATGTACTACCACGCGCATGAGCAGTACGCCGAGGCGTTGCCTTGGTATGAGCACGCTCAGGCGCTGGCCCCCGACCGCTGGCGCTGGCCGTACCTCGCCGGGCTCTCGCTCATGGAGGCAGCCCGCCCCGAGGACGCGTTGGCGCTGCTGGCGGAGGCTTTAGCGCTGGCGCCCGAGCAGGAGGCGGTTGCCGTCTTATATGCTCAGGTGCTGCTCAGTCTCGGGCGGCTGGAGGCAGCGGACGAGATGCTGGCCCAAGCGATGGTGCAGCACCAGGATTCCGCCGCGCTGCTCGCTGAGGAGGGATTGCTGCGGCTGGCGCAGCGGCGCTATGGAGATTCTGTGAGCCGGCTGCGCCGCGCGCTGGAGCTGCAGCCGGACGCCAGCCGCCTGCAGCACCCGCTGGCGAGCGCGCTACGCGCGAGCGGTGATCGTCAGGGTGCGCGCGAGGCGCTGAGCGCTGCGGGCAAACAGTCCCCGCGGTTTGACGACCCCGCCGGGGACGAGATGCGAAGCCTGTCCCAGAGTTACGCCTTTTATATGAGTCAGGGGCTGCTGGCCGCAGCCAACGGCGACCTGCCCGCCGCTCGTGAGCTGCTCGAACGGGCGCTCGCCGCCAGCCCGGACAACCCGACGGTGGGGGTGAACTATGCGCGGGTGCTCGAAAGCGGCGGCGATGTGGCGGGCGCCCGGGCAGCGCTCCAGCGTGTGCTCCAGGCAAACCCCGGCCATGCACCAGCCTGGCGAAACCTCGGGGTGCTGGCGGAGCTGCAGGCGCAGGACGCCCAGGCGCTCGAGAGCTACCGGACGGCGGTCGAGCTGGACCCTGAAGACTTTCGTGCGCGTTTGCTGGCGGGATCCGCGGCGCTGCGGCTACGGGAGATGTCTCAGGCGGCGGAGCAGTTTGCCGCGGCATCCCGGCTCAAGCCCGAGCGCGACGAGCTGCTGATGAGCCAGGCGGTCGCCCAATGGGCGGTGAGTTGTCCGAATGCCATCGACACCGCGCTGCAGCTGGTGCAGCGTCGGCCGGAAGATCCCGCGGCGCTGCTGCTCTACATCCGGCTCGCCAGCACCTGCGCTGATGCGCCACCGCAGGCCCGTGCCAACGCCCTCAACGCTGCCCGAAATCTGAGCCAGCTCTACCCGGGGCCGGTGCTCAAGATCAGCCTGGCGATGGCGGAGGCCGCCAGCGGCGCCTTCGAGCAGGCTGCGGTGCTCCACGAGTCGGCCACCCAAAGCCTCGTCCCGGAGCTGACCGCTGACCAGCAAAAGTCTCTGGCTGCGCTGCTCGAGCGCTATCGGGCGGGGCAGGCCGCTGACCAGCCGTTTGTGCTGAATGAACAGGTCCTCAATCCGCCTCGATTGACCCCTGCTGACCGCCGCTGATCAATAATTACCGCAATAGCTGCAACATCCCGGTGCGCAGGGCAACAAACTTCGGTTTAAAAATTGAGCAGCGCCAACAGCCCAAAAGTCACGGTTTAACAACGTTTTAACATGGAAAAACCGCATTGCTCTGCGGTTTTTCCCCTATTTTGGTCTACGAAAAGCAGGGTTTTACTCTGTTGCGCTAAGTGCTACCATCGGCCATCGCCGACACAGGCGACTATGACCTATGTCCTAGGTGCATACCTGGGATATAGCCCCGAAAAACTGTTTTCGAGTGCCAATCGAAAAGCTGGGAGAGTCTCAACATATGAGTAACAGACGCAATCCTTTATCCAGTGCCGTGCGTTATGCCCTTATGGGCAGCGTGGCCACCGGGATGGCTGTCGGACTGACCGGAACTGCGCTTGCGCAGGACCAGGATCAGGACGAGGATGCAGCAGTCCTTGATCGCGTAGAAATTACCGGTTCGCGAATTAAGCGCGCCGACATTGAAAGCGCATCCCCGGTCTTCGTCATTCAGCGTGAAGAAATCGAGCGTTCCGGACTGACCTCCATCGGTGACCTGCTTCAGGACCTGCCGATTGCCGGCGCTGCATTGAACACGCAGTTCAACAACGGCGGTAACGGTGAAACCCGTCTCGACCTGCGGAACCTCGGTTCCAACCGACTGCTGGTTCTATTGAACGGTCGTCGCTTTGTTTCCAACCTTAGCGGGATCGTTGACCTCAACAACTTCCCGGTTGCCGTTGTTAAGCGAATCGAAGTTCTGAAAGACGGCGCATCAGCCATCTACGGTTCTGACGCGATCTCCGGCGTGGTGAACATCATCACGCGCGACGATTTCGAAGGCCTGCAGGCGAACGCCTACATCGGTCAGTACGAGTCAGAGAACGACGG
>JBCDKA010000320.1:0-2728 GCA_038747195.1 Pseudomonadota bacterium | reverse complement strand
TGGACACCCTGGTCCAGCACGCCATCGAGGGCTATCAGGGTGATGCCGGCCTCATGCCCGCTCGCGGTGGGCGCATGGACTTGAGCGATGAGCAGGTTCGCGTCACCGTGCAATGGATGGTCGACCAGCTCCAGTAAGCCCTACCTTGCGGGCCCTCCAAGCGGCCGGCCTCGGCCTGTTCCTGATCCTGGGCGGCTGCCAGACCCAGGCGCCACTGGTCTGTGGCGATCCGGCCACCACCATCGGACAAATTCAAGGCAGCAAACCCCGGAGCGAGCTTGTCGGTCAGCAGGTGACCGTCGAGGGCATCGTGACGGCAGTCCATCGTGACGAGGAGAACCGCATCAGCGGTGTTTTTCTCCAGAGCGCTGCTCCCGATAACGATCCGCAGACTTCCGATGCCCTGTTCGCTGTCGGCGTCGAGGCCGACAGCGGCGACCGCGTGCGGGTGGCTGGCACGGTCACCGAGCTGAACAACACTCTGACGGCCGTTGAGAGCCGCCGCTTCGAGGCCTGCGGCGAGGCGGCCGTACCCGCCCCAAGCCCGGTTTTTCTGCCGCTTCGCGGACGACACGTCGAAAGCCTGGAGGGGATGCTGATCACCGTAACCAGCGACATGCGGTTAAGCGGCGTCACCCGGTTTGGCGGATCGGGGCAGGCCGTGGTCGCCGCCGGCGGGCGCCTGCTGTCGCCGACCGAGGTTGCCGAGCCCGGCCGCATCGCCAGCGAGATGCGCGTCAATAACCTTCGCCGGTCGATGACGCTGGACGATCTTTCCGATCGACGCGACCTGACGGAGATCAGCTGGTGGCCCGACGGCCAAGCCGGCCTGCCCGCCATAGGTCAGAAGGTGAGCAACCTGACCGGCGTTCTGGACCACCGCGGCGGCTATCGGCTGCGCTTGACCGAAACGGTCACGCCCGGACAGAGTCAGCCTCGAGCCGCCCCAGCCGCGCCGGCGCGGGCAGGCTCTCTTCGGGTGGTTGGTTTCAACGTGCTCAACCTTTTTAATGGGGACGGCAGCGGCGGCGGTTTTCCGACCACCCGGGGCGCCAGAACCGAAGCCGAGTACCAGCGTCAGCAGCGCAAGCTGGTGGCCGCTTTGACGGCGCTGGACGCCGATATCCTGGCGCTGCAGGAGCTGGAAAACGACGGGACCGATCCCGGCAGCGCTGCGGCTGACCTGGCGCAGGCGCTCAGTGAAGCGAGCGGCAGAGCCTACCAAACCATCGGCTGGCCCGGCGGGCAACGCGGCGGTGACCAGATTGCGGTAGGCCTGATGTACGCCAGCGACGTCGTTGCTCCGGTCGGGGGCGCCCACACCAAGCTGGATGGGCCCTTCGAGTATTACAACCGACCGCCGTTAGCGCAGACCTTCCGGCACCTCGAGAGCGGACGGTCACTGGCGGTCGTTTCGCTGCACCTAAAGTCCAAGGGCTGTGGTGAGGCCAGCGGCAAGTACGCTGATCAGCGAGACGGCCAGGGCTGCTGGAACCCCAAGCGCGTCGAGGCGGCGGAGGCAATCGCCGACTGGCTGGACGATGAATCCGAACTCAACGCGAGCGAAACGCTGCTGATCGGCGACTTCAACGCCTACTCCCGGGAAGATCCGGTGCAGGCCCTGACGCGGCGGGGCTTTCGATCTGCGGTGTCCCGCCGTGAGCCCCAGTATTCTTACGTGTTCCGAGGCGCCGCCGGTTCGCTCGACCAGGCCCTCGCAGGCCGAGCGCTGTCCGGTCAAATTGCCGCGGCGAGCTACTGGCACGTCAACGCAGACTTCCCGGCCTGGTTGGATTACCGCCAAGGCAACCGGCCCGAAGGTCTGTTCAAGTCGGATCCGGTGCGCAGCTCCGACCATGACCCCATGGTTATCGATTTTCGCCTGTGATTGAGGTGTGCTCTGACCTCGCTGTTGACGCCGCGCGTCAGCAGCTGGCGGACAACGGTTTTGCCCAGCTTGCACCCTTCCTCTCGCCATCCAGCGCCGCGCAGCTGGCGGCCGAACTCGCCGCAGAAAAGGACTGGGATCTGGCGGTCACCGGCCGTAGCGGCCCGCTGGCCATCAGCGCAACCGAGCTGAGAGAAATGCCCGCGGCGCAGCAGGCGGCGATCGCGGAAAACCTGCGTCGGCAGGCGCGGGCAGGCTTTTCATTTTCCTATATGCGTCGAGACGTGCTGCCGGCGGAAGTCACCTTCTGCGCGGCGTGGGCGCAGTGGCTTGCGGCTCCCGAGTCCTTAGCGTTTTGGCAGGCGCTCACGGGCAACACCGATCTCAAGCGGGCGGACGCCCACGCCTGCCTCTATCGACCCGGCCACTTTTTGAGAACGCATGACGACACCTACAGCGGCAAGGAGCGCCGCTTTGCCTACGTCATGAATCTGACCCAGGAGTGGGAGCCGGACTGGGGCGGGCTGCTGCACTTTGTTCGAGACGGCGTCAGCCACGGCGCTTTGACGCCCAGCTTCAATGGTCTAAACATCTTTCGCGTGCCGCAGGATCACTTCGTGTCCCAGGTGGCCAGCTATGCGCGACAGGGACGGTATTCGATTACGGGCTGGCTGTTCGAATAGGACCTTCTGCGCTCAGGGCCGCGCGCCGCTGTGCCGCAAACGCCTGCAGGTCTTCAAATAGCTCCAGAAACGACGCCTCCAGGTCCGACCGATTCTTTTGCAGCTGACCCAGGCCTTCGGCGAGCGGATTGGCTCGCTTAAAACGGCCCGAAACCGC
>JBCDKA010000319.1:0-2740 GCA_038747195.1 Pseudomonadota bacterium | reverse complement strand
TGAGGTCGGCGCAGCTTATCTGGATCGCGGTCGCCTTTTCCAGCGCAAAGCCCGTAAAATTACGCGCATGGAAAGCGATTCCGAACGTCAGCGTTCGTCCTCCAGCGAAGACAATCCCCTCGTCGGCGAATCCCCGGCCTTCCTGGAGATGCTGGAGCAGGTCTCCAGCGTTGCGCCGCTGAACCGGCCGGTGCTGGTGATCGGTGAGCGCGGTACCGGCAAAGAGCTCATCGCTGCCCGAATCCACTTTTTGTCCCGCCGCTGGGACGAAAACTTCGTCAAGCTCAACTGCGCCGCGCTGGCCGACACCGTTCTTGAGAGTGAGCTGTTTGGCCACGAGGCCGGATCCTTCACCGGCGCTCAGAAGCGACGGGTTGGGCGCTTCGAGTTGGCCGACAACGGCACCCTGTTTCTGGACGAGCTGGCGAACATCTCCTCGGCCATCCAGGAAAAGATCCTCCGGGTGATCGAGTACGGGGAGTTTGAACGCCTCGGCGGAAACCAGGTCATCTCGGTCAATACCCGAATCGTCGGCGCCACCAACGTGGATCTGCCCAAGCTGGCCGCGAAAGGCGAATTCCGGGCTGACCTGCTCGATCGTCTAGCGTTCGACGTCATCACCCTCCCCGCTCTGCGCCACCGCGGAGAGGATATCGTCCCACTGGCGGAGCACTTTGCACGGCGGATGGCCGCGGAGCTCCAGTACGACCTGTTTCCGGGTTTTAGTGCGGATGCCCTCAAAGCCCTGAAGGACTACCGCTGGCCGGGCAATGTTCGTGAGCTGAAAAACGTCGTCGAACGCGCCGTATATCGCTGGGGGCCGTCGGAGGAACCCATCGATCAGATCCAGTTCGATCCGTTTGAGTCGCCGTTCAGGCCCGGCGGCAGCGATGAACCGGCCACCAGCACTGCGTCGGGCGCTGAGCCGTCAGGCCCCCTGGACCTCAAGGAAACCGTGAAGGACTTCGAAATTGGGCTGCTGCGGAACGCACTGGAGAAGTGTCAGTTCAATCAGCGCAAGGCCGCGGAGTACCTGGGATTGAGCTACGACCAGCTACGCGGGTACCTCCGAAAATACAAGCTGCTCGACAGTAATTAATCCCGAAATCAGGTAGGCTCTTTGCCGCTAGATCGGCGTTTGTAGTAAATTACGACGCTTAGCGTAGTCACGTGGCCGATCGGGAAGAGGAACGCCGCTTGAGCATCTGGGACAGAATTCGCGCCGCTTTGGCGCCTAGCTCCGTTGTGCCGGAAGAGATAGAGCACCAGCTCCGTCTCGCCACCGGCGCGCTGCTGCTGGAGATGTGCCGGGCGGACTTCAAGGTGATGGTGGAAGAGCGCGAGTCAATCGCCCGAGCCATTCGTCGCGCCTTCGACCTCAACACCGACGAGACCCGAGAACTCATGGCGATTGCCGAAGCTGAGTCAGAGTGCGCGGTGTCGCTTCAGATCTACACCAGCTTGATCAAAGAGTACTTCGGCGAGGCCCAGAAACACCGTCTGATCGAAGACCTATGGCGAGTCGCCTGGGCCGATGGCGAGCTCCACACCCTGGAGGAGAACCTGATCAGCCGCATCGGCCGGCTGCTGGAAGTGCCCGATCGCACGCTGGCCGAGATCCGCCGGACCTTCGAGGCCACCACCCCCCTGGAGCAGCGCCAGCTGCCTGCCTGACCGCGTTCTGCGCGGTAATGCCTAGCGCCTCACCAGTTCAGGCGCAAAAATAATCATTTCCCGCTGCGACCTTTACCGGTTTGCCGACATCTAACCAGTCAAATCATCCAGTGACTGGACACCTGGTGACCGAAAACCCTGATTCTCAAACGCTCGCGGCCATCGCCAAGGGCTGCGAAAAAGCCAGCACCGAGATCTTTCGTCGCTACGAGCGGCAGGTCTACACGCTGGCCCAGCGCATCTGCCATAACGAGGCAGACGCGCTCGACGTGCTGCAGGACACCTTCGTGCTGGCGTTCGCCAAGGTTGAGCAGTTTCGGGGCGACCATTTCTGGGCCTGGCTTAAGAAGATTGCCGTCAACCAGGCCCTCACCCGGCTTCGAAAGCAGCGCCGCGGCCCCCTGCTGGTCGCACTGGATGCCGCCCGCAACCTGGTGGGCACCACACCGTCAGCCGCGCCGCAGATGGACCTCAATGCCGCCTTCGCCAGGCTCTCGCCCGACACCCGCGCGGTGGTCTGGCTCTACGACGTAGAGGGCTACAGCCACAAAGAGATCGCTGAACTGTTTGGTCGAACGGTCAGCTTTTCGAAAACCCAGGTCAGCCGCGCACACCAGCAGATGCGCGGCTGGCTGGCAGATACACCACAGGAACAGCCATGTCTCAGCAACCCGACAACCTAAGGCTCCGCGAACTGCCGCCCCTGACGCCCCCGCGGGACGTCCTGCCGGCGGTGCTCGCCGGCACTCGGGCCGGAAACCCGCCGGCAACGCCGCATTGGCCTTTACTGGCGGCCGCGGCCGCGGCGATCCTGGCCATCGGTCTGGTTTGGACGATGCGCTCCGGCCCGCAGCTGGACGCCGATCCGATGACCGGTGCGGCTGGCCCAGCGATGGTCAGCACCGATTCCGAAACCGTCCGCGCGCTGGACGACTGGATCGAGTATTCCCAGCAGCTCGAAAGCCAGTTGCGGGCCCTTCAGCCTGAGAGCACCGTGCTGCACGGCCATCGGGCGGCCGCCATCAATCTGCTCCAGGAGGAAATGGCGCTGATCGATTTTGCGTTG
>JBCDKA010000318.1:0-2751 GCA_038747195.1 Pseudomonadota bacterium | reverse complement strand
CCCCCCTGCCACTGAAAAAGTGTGCCCGGATAGTTCAACTGCGCAAGCACCCCCGCCTGGACACCGGAGCCGAAAGTCCCGTCGAGGGTAGCCCCGGGCAAGAGGAAGATCTGGCCTGCCCCACTTCCCTGGTGCAGGCGCGGCGGGCTGCTCTGGTTGTTGTCGGTCAGCAGGAACGTGCCCTGCAGGTTGAGCGCGGTGCTCGCACCCAGCGTTAGCGAGCTGCCGATCCAGGTGCCGCCGTTGGTCACGTCGAGCGTCAGCTCATTGTCGATGTTGAGCGCGCCAGGCTCCAGGAAATTGAGCCCCTGGACCGTCACGGTGCTGCCCTGGGCGACGCCGGTGTCCAGACTGATGGCGTGACCCAGCTGCGCTGTTTCGGTTGTCAGCGGGGGCGTATCGCCGACCCACACCACGCCGGGAAACCACTCCCCGTCCTGATCGGTGTCTATCTGACCCAACGCGTGCTGAGCGACAAGCAGCGCCGAGAGCGCTGCGAAGAAAAGCTGTTTTTTGACCACCGGCAGACCCCTTTTGCCTCAGGTATCAGTAGTTGAAGCGCATTTGCCCGACATTAAGGCTCACGCTGACCGGCCTGGGCCGCCAAATCGACTACTGATCCCCCAAAGCAGGTGACATTTGGCCACCGGCTGTCTGCACTATAGCGCAAACCTGAGACCGCGGAGCTGTCCAGGCGTATGGGTCGCCGCTTCTTAGGGCTCAGCTTCGCGATCTGAAGGTCTGAGGAGTTCAGGAAAAACCCCTAGCAAACTAGTGGTCTGGACGGACTGCGGGGCAAACCCACCGTTGCTAGGCTGAGGGACGCTGGCTGAAGCCGCCGTCGGATCGATGCGGTTTCCTGGGACAAAACCCTCCAGCGACTATCCCGCGGCCCCTAAGACCGCGGTCCCATGGCCCAGAACCGGAGAACAACCGATGGCAAAGCGCGTCGCGAGATCCGTCATTATTGTGGGTTATGACGGCAGCGAGGCGAGCTTGAACGCAGTCCACTTCGCAAAAGTCCTGGCCAGTCGCCACGACGCGGACGTGCACCTGCTACACGTGATCGACTGGTCACCCTTCGAATACTACACGCTGGAGGAAACCGCGGCGCAGGCGCGGGAGCGTAAAGCGCAGATCCGCGAAGATCGCGAGTCGTTATTTCCGCCGGTGGTGGCGGACATCGAAAAGGCTGACATCGCCGCCAGCTCGGAGGTGGTTTTTGGTAACCCACCTCAGGTTGTCGCCAGGACCGCTAAGAAGATGAACGCGCTGATGGTGGTGGTGGGTCGTCGCGGCACGTCCCGGCTTCGCCGACTGCTGATGGGCAGCGTCGCAAGCTCGGTTGCCAATCACGCTGAATGCCCGGTTGTGGTGGTCCCATGAGCAAAAATCCTCAAACAGCCACCCGGGAGCAGCTGGAGCGGCGTCGCGACGAGCTGAGCCAACGCTGTGACGCCATTCGCCGAGACTATCGGCGCGGTTTGTCTGCTGACTCGCAGGAGCGAGCACTGGAGCTGGAGAACCGAGAAACGCTGGACGAGATCCTGCGCGTCACCGAAATCAATCTGGCCGAGGTCGAAAAACAGCTTCGGGAACTCGACGCCTGAGCCACAGGTAACTTCAGGGTCATCTCTGGGCGTTTCCAGTCGCCCACGGGAGCCCGACTAGAGCCGAGCTACCAGCTGTTGCGAAGCTCCCGGAGCTTGAGGAACACACTCTTTGGATCTGGGTTTTCGGGCAGATCTGAGAACTTTTCGCGCAGCCCGGCAATCACGCTGGGGCTGCGCAGCCGAAAAAACGTGTTGACCTCTCGTTCGAGCGCCAGCGTGGTGATCAGCGGCTGATTCGGATCCTGATCCTGGGTTTGCCCTAAGAGCTCCGCGGCGCGACTGTTGTCCGGTTCTCGGTCGAGGGTGAACTGCAGGTTGTTGTTAATGTAGTCGTGACCTGGGTAGATACGGGTGCTGTCCGGGAGCCGATCCAGCTGCTGAACAAAAGTCTGGTAGAGCTCCTCAGGATGACCACCGTTGTGGCAGTTGCCGGCGCCCGCGTTAAACAGGGTATCGCCGCAAAACAGCGCCGGCTGGTCGCTGTCGGACAGCAAACAAATATGGCTCATCGTATGACCCGGCGTATCCAGCGCGCGCAGCGTCACCTTACCCACCTGGACCGTGTCGCCCGCCAGAAGCCCGCGATCCATATCAGGAATCCGGTCCTTGGCGTTCACGTGCGCCAGGATTTTCGCGCCCGTGGCGGCCTGGACAGGACCGTTGCCGCCGATGTGGTCGCCATGCTCGTGCGTATTGAGGATCTGAGTGATCTTCCAGCCGTTTGCCTTTGCCGCTGCGAGGCACTTGCGGTAATCCAGCGGGTCGATCGCCAGCGCCTCGCCGCTGTCGGGGCAGACCACGAGATAGTTGAAGTTTCGGTAGGCGTTCCCAGTCCAGATCTGCTGAACAATCATCAACTCATCCTTTTCGCTGACGGCGTCTGCGCTGGCCTAGCTTAACCGATCGACCGATCGGATCACGACGATTTCCACGAATGGTCCAAGCTGACAAAGGGCGAATCCCTGACCGCAGCGGACCGGTTGTTACACAAGCAAACAAATGTGGCTGGCAGGTCAACGAATGTCGCAGGCTATGGCGCCTAATCCACAGGGCTGGAAGAATTGTGTCATGACAAACTTGCTTGGTAACAGAATGTATTCAGTCACCCGCTATGTCGCCGCCGCGGCGGCGTTTGTGG
>JBCDKA010000317.1:0-2755 GCA_038747195.1 Pseudomonadota bacterium | reverse complement strand
CGACGGTTACGGCGACTACGTGGCCAACCACGGCGCGCGCGGTCTCGCCTGGATCAAGGTCAACGATCGGGAGGCCGGCGCTGACGGGCTCCAATCGCCGATCGTGAAGTTTCTGGATCAGCGTGCCCTCGACGGCATTCTCGAAACCAGCGGCGCGGAGAACGGCGATCTGATCTTCTTTGGGGCCGGCGACGCGCAGACGGTCTCGGAGTTCATGGGCGCGCTGCGCAATCGACTGGGTCGCGACCTCAGCCTCCTGGACGACACCTGGCAGCCGCTGTGGGTGCTCGAATTTCCGATGTTCGAATGGGATGACGCGAGCCATCGCTGGTTTTCCATGCACCATCCCTTTACCGCGCCGGTGAGCGATGACCCGGCAGAGGTTGCCGCCAATCCGAAGGTGGCCTTGTCCAAGGGCTATGACATGGTGCTGAACGGCGCTGAGGTCGGCGGTGGCTCGATTCGTATCCACAGCGGCCGCATGCAGAGCGCCATTTTTGAGATGCTGGGCATCGGTGAAGAAGAGGCTAAGGAGAAGTTTGGATTCCTGCTGGAGGCGCTCCGCTACGGCTGCCCGCCGCATGGGGGTATCGCCTTCGGGGTGGATCGGTTGGCGGCGCTGATGGTGGGAAGCGAATCCATCCGCGACGTCATCCCGTTCCCAAAAACCACGTCAGCATCGGACATGATGACCGAAGCCCCGTCTGACGTGAGCCTGGAACAGCTGCGCGAGCTGAGCATCAACGTCATCAAAAAACCGGGCGCCTAAGCCTGGCCACTTAGGCCAAAAGTAAAGGGCCGCCTGGATAAAACCGATGCGCTGGGACCAGGCGTTGGAGCCTGAGACTCTGAAGCGGCCGCTCGGAGCAAACGGCGGTGTGGTGGTTAACTGTCAGCCAAGGGCGCCGTGAGTTCGATGACCCGTTTCCTGCGCAGCAGGTAGATGGCGGTCAAGGTGGTCTTGGGTTCCAGGCCATATTGACGTTCGAGCAAACCTACGAGCTGCTGCACCGTGAGTTCGCCCTTTTCTATGACGCTAAGCAGGGGCAGCAGCGGTCGGGAAACCGGGATCTTCAAAGTCCCCCATGGCGTTTTCGTATCAAGTCGAATGTCGCTGCTCCTGAAGTCATTCAGCGCTCTAGACCTTACGTTCCACGTGACTGACTGGAACTGTGGCACCAGCGTCAAGAAGCTGTGCGTAGCGCTCTTGATGACGACTCGGTCCTCCAGCATCAAACGATCGATGTCGGTGAAGGCCAGACACCAGAGCGCATCACCAGGCGTCTCGACGATCGGTTCGCCCATGACATTGAATGACGTATTGATCAGAATAGGAACACCGGTCCGCTTAAAGTAGCGCTGAAGCAGGCGGTACAGATCTGGGTTTGCCGAATCGGTCAAAGTCTGTAGTCGCCCAGTCCCGTCGTTGTGAACCGCTGACGGAACGCGTTCGGCCATCTCCGGCTTGAACGGAAAGGACCGCAGCATCAGCGGACTCTCCGGCAGATGGGGCGGTAGCTCGAACCACCTGTGGGCTTGGTCAGCGAGGACCAGTGGTGCGAAGGGTCGAAAGCTCTCACGGTGTTTCACGCGGTCGTTGAGCCGGGTCTTCGCTTCGGCAGATCGTGCATCAGCCAGGATAGAACGGTGCCCGAGGGCCCTCGGGCCCAGTTCACTGCCACCAGAAAACCAGCCGACAATTTCGCCGTTGATGAGCGCGTCGACGATGGATTCATGTTTGTCCGGTACAGCTTCGATCCGGATACCCGGCGTCGCGTCGACGGCGGCCGACGTGGCGTCGGTGGCGTAGCGCCCACCGAGGCTGTCGTGGTTGAAGCGCGCTCGCTGATGGTGCAATCCCAGCTGCCAAAGCCCATAGTAAGCCGCACCCACCGCCGGGCCGCTGTCCTCGGCGGCCGGTGCAATATAGATATCGTCGAAAATGCCCCGGCCAATCAACACTTCGTTCGCGACACAGTTGAGGGCCACGCCCCCACAATAAGTGAGGTGCTTGGCCTGCGTCAGCAGCTTCAATCGGCTCGCCAGGTGGTTAACGCCGGTTTCCAGGGCGGACTGTACCGAAGCCGCCAGATCGCACAGCGCTTCACGATTGCTCGGCCAGCGCTCGTTGTCGCCAAACCGTTCGCACACCGCATCGGAAAAACTCAGGGTGCCGTTCTCGAGAATCTGAAAAAAATCGGACTCGGGGATATTGGCTTGGCCGCTCGCAGCCAGACCCATGACTTTTCCCGCATCGTTTGCATCGCCGAAGATCTGTTGCGCTGCGCTCGCGTACATACCGCCAAGACTTCCGAAGCGGGGCATGCCGCTGCCGCTAGCCCGATCCTCCTTGGAAATCCACATGCCGCTGTGTTTCTCGATACAGACGATCTCACGATTCCGTGCGGCGTAGATCGTCGCGATCTCCGCAGCTTCGTCGCTCGTAGGGTAGCGAGATCGAACGAGATGTGTCCGCTCTGCCGCAGGCAGATGCTCGATCATGCCTCCAGCACCGTCAATAACGAGAATGGCTGACTCGCTGAAACCAGACTGGGCAAATGCACCCACAGCATGGCCAAGATGATGAGGGATGGTGAGATGCTGACCAGACCAGCCCTGATGATGGATACCACAGCCAGCAATCCGCGCACCACTAAAATGACAGCCCACAACCAAGCTCAGGTCGGGCACGCCGATTCCGGCGGTCTTCAGGCAGTAAGCCAGTGCGAGGCTGTCCTCCAGGCGGTCGATCCTT
>JBCDKA010000316.1:0-2777 GCA_038747195.1 Pseudomonadota bacterium | reverse complement strand
TCTCTTCCATCCGGGTATCGGTGAACTGGTTGCGCCGAACGCCGAGGTTCAGCAGCAGGTCGCCGCCGGCACCGATCGGCAGATCCAGTGATGGCGGCAATGCTGGCCACGCTACCTCGCTGGTGTCGGGGTCGATCTGTTCGAAGGCCAGCGGCATCGTGCCGGTAGAGACGGTGCGAACCGTGATATCGGTTGCAACCGCGTTTTCGTTTTCGATCGCAATCGTTTGCTGACTGACCGCAGAGCTGTACTCGAGCTCACCGTCCTGATCGACCGATACCTGGAAAGGACCCTGAAAGGCTGACGGCCCCTCGCTGAACACCCAGTAGGCGCGTCCGGAATCGATAAAGGTGTTGGCCGGATCGGTGACTTCTTCCCAGTTGCCCTGACTGCTGAGCGAAAAGATCGGCTGATTCTGGTGGGCGGAGGAGGCTTCGAAATATTCGCCAAAGGTCAGCGGACTGGCGGGATCCACCTCGAAACCGGTGAGCGTGAAGGCGTCTGCGGCCCAGGCGCGAGACCGGATCACGGGCTTGCCGGTCACGCTCCAGGTGACCGGCGTGTCGCTGTCCAAATCGATCAGATAGGCGACGTTTGCGGTTAAGGTAAACAGGTTGCTCAGAAACGCTTCGGGCCGGGGTTCTGGAAAGTAGCCAAACCACCCTTCGACGTTCATCAGCCCTTCCGAGGGATCCTGAATGTAGTCCAGCCCCGGACGGTCTGGGATAAAACGCCAGACGCTGGCCACCGGCGTGCCGGCGAGTGCCGCCTCCATATCAGGCTGATCCGGGAGAACCTCCAGATACACGGCATTCCAGCCAGGCTGTAGTTCAAAAGTCTGGGTAAAGCGCGCCTGGCCTTGGGCGCCGCCGGTAAAAGCGACGAGTCCGAGCAGCAGTAATGCGCGATTTAAATAGGCGTTTAACCTGATCATCTCTTACCTTCCGTTCCGGCATCGTGCCGGCAATAACATCCGTTCCCTGGTGTTGCGTTAACGACTCGATCGAGGCATTGCCGGCGGCTCTCTCGGGTCCGCCGCAGCGCCGGCCAGCGGCTCGATCTCCGCCAGCAGGCCTTCATTGATATAGGCACCCAGGCCCTGATCGGAAAACAGCGCTTCCTTAACCTGTTCACGCTTTTCGCGAAGCAGCGCAATCCGGATACCCTCGGCAACATCTTCAAGGGGGCGGGCACCGCCCGCCTCCAGTTCCACCAGCCGGGCAATGTAGAGCCCGTCTTGGGTCTCGATGACCGGCGAAATCTGCCCGGGCTCCTGCATGGAAAATAGCGTTTCAATCACAGCCTGATCCCACTTGTAGCGGCTGCTGCGGCCCGGCGTCAGCCAGCCGATAACGCCGCCGGTATAGCGGGTGGCGCGGTCGTCGGAGAACTGGCGTGCGACGTTGCCAAAGTGCTGGACCTCGGGGCCCAGCGCCTGCGCGGCGGCGGCCGCCTGCTCGATCCGCTGCCGGGCCTTCTTGCGCGCCTCATCCGTCGCGTTAGCCGCCACCGACACCTGGATCAGCGCGGCGCGGCGGCGCTCGGGCCGGCTATATTTGTCTGCGTTCTTGGTGTAGTAGCGCTCGAGCTCATCGTCGCTGATCGTCAGCTGTTCGTAGCGCGTTTCGAGCAGCTCATCGCGGTAGCGATCCACCAGGATGCGCTGCACCGCCCGCTTCACCTCGGGGCGCTCGTCTACTCCGGCCTCGAGCGCCGCCTGGAGCATCCGCTCATGTTCGATCATCGCGTCGAGCAGCGCCCGACGCTGGGTCGGCGTTTGGAAGTAGCCGGCACGTTGACCGCCGCGCAGCGCCATCTCGTCGACGAAAGCCTGCCGCGTGATGATTCGGTCACCCACCTGCGCCAGCACCTCCGGCGGCAGCTCGGGAGCTGGCGGCTTGCTGCTGACCAGGTAGTAAGCACCACCTGCCAGCAGGGTCGCTGCCGCAAAAACTACAGCCAGGCGCTTCATGCGTCGCCCTCCGGTAGCGGTGTCGCCGCCAGCCAGCCGCGGGCGGTGGTGCTTGCCGTGGCCCAGGCCGACTTCAGACCAACCACCAGCGCCTCGAAGCCATCGCGGAAGATGATTTCCAGCATCAGGTTGATGTCGGACGCCGTATTGTTCGACTGATCGATATCGCCGGCAAAGTCGGCGGTGGCCGTGACCGTCACCTGCGGAACCGCAACTGGATCGAGCGCCGGATCAACCCGCGCTTCGATCTCAAAGACCACTCGTTCACCGGCGGCGAGATCCAGCGTTTCGTCGATGCTGCCGACACCGTCAGTCGCTGGGCAGATCGCCTGCAGACAGCGCCAGGTCACTTCCAGTAGCTCCGCGGGCACAGGTACCGTCAACCCGACACCCAGCGCGTCCGCGGACCCGATATTGCGTACTTCCACCGTGTACGTCAGGCGGTTGCCCGGCAGGGCACCCACCTCGCCGTCATCGATCGTCACCGCCAGGTCGGGACCGCTGACCAGCTCCACATCCGCGGACGCGGTGTTGTTGGCGCCGACCGGGTCGGGCGTGATCGCCGCGGCGGTGCCGGTTTTGGTGACCAGCCCCCGCGCGCGGGTGTCGTAACGCACATCGAAGCTGACGCTGGCGCTGGCGCCAGCCGCCAGCGTGCCGATATCGCAGCTGTACGGAAGGGTTCCACTACCGCCGCAGCTGTCGTTGAAGATACCGGTAATCTCAGCCGGCACCGCGTCGGTCAGCTGCACGCCCACCGCGTCGGAAGGCCCGGCGTTGCTGACGGTCAGCGTGTAGCGATTCG
>JBCDKA010000315.1:0-2811 GCA_038747195.1 Pseudomonadota bacterium | reverse complement strand
GCGAAGATGGCGTTCACCACCGCGGGCGCGGCCGGCGGCAGCGCGGGTTCGCCAAGCCCTGTCGGCGAAGGATTGTCCTCCAGGAATTGAACCTCAACCGGCGGTGCGCTCGGCATACGCATCATCGGATAGCGGTCAAAGTTGGTCTGGTTGGCCCGGCCGTCGGTGAACGTGATCTCCAGCCCCATCATGGTGGAAAGACCGTCACTGACCGATCCGACTACCTGATGCTCCGCCATGCTGCGATTGATGATGGGCCCGACGTCGCCACAGGCAAACACCCGATCCACCTTGAGCCGCTTAGCTTCGACAGTCACCTCGGCAACCTCGGCGAAGTAGCCCCGATGGCTGTAGTAAAACGCAAGCCCCTGACCCTGGTCGGCCGGCATCGGGCGGCCCCAGTTTGACTGCCGCCCAACCGCTTCGAGCACCGCTTTGGCTCTTCCGGTATCCATGCCTGAGCCTCGGCGCCACGACAGCTGCCGGTCGCGCCCCATCAGCTCCAGTAGAAATTCGAGGTGATCGCGATTCGCTGTACTGGACAGCTCGTGCAGAAAGCCGTTGCTCACAAAGGCCAGCGCGTTCGAACCCGGCGCGCGCCAGGCGCCCGTCGGAATGGCGCTGGGCAGCAGCGTCTGTTCAACCCGGTAGTTTTTCACCAGGTGCTGAGGAAAGCTGCCCTGACGCATACCCGCCGAGGATGACGGCTTCTCGCCGTCGCTGGTCACCGTCACAAAGTGGTTGTGCCAGGCGCTCAGGCGACCCTTCTTGTCCAGACCGCCCTTTAGGTGATGGAGTCCGCCAGGTCGATACAGGTCGTTCGCCATGTCGTCTTCCCGCGTCCAGGTGAGCTTGACCGGCATCCCTGCTCGCTGGGAGATCGCAACGGCCTCGACAACGTAGTCGTTGTAGAGCCGGCGCCCAAAGCCGCCGCCGATGCGGGTCTGGTGCATGACCACCCGCTTTGGGTCAAGCCCGCAGATTTCGGCCGCCAGGCTCGCGCCCCGGGCTGGCGTCTGGCTCGGGGCCCAGATCTCCGCGCCGCGACCCGTCACGCTGGCGGTGCAGTTCTGCGGCTCCAGCGGCGCATGCGGCAGGAATGGATAGACGTAGCTTGCGCTGATCTGCTGCTGCGCCGACGCCAGCGCCCGCTCGGCGTTACCGTCGTCGAACAGAGTGTCCCCGCTCTGCGCAGCCCGCTGCATGCCGTCGCTGCGCAGCGCATCCCAACTGTCTTTGGATGCATCATCGAGGTTCCACTCCACCTGGAGCTGGCGACGGGCCTTTAGCGCTTGCCAGGTGGTTTCCGCCACGATCGCGACCCCGCCGCGCAGACCTCGGGGCTGTTGGGCAGGCTCCAGCACGAACGCATCGACAATCCCTGGGAGCGCCCGGATATCGGCGAGGTTGGCTTCGGCGACGGTCCCGCCGGTGGCGGGGGCACGGACGTAGGTGGCAAAACGCAGGTCCGGCAGATCCTGGTCGATGCCGAACAGCGGCTGACCGGTGACGATCGACCGGTTGTCGACGCCGCCGATCCGGGTGCCCACCAGCCGGTATTGATCGGGGGATTTGAGCTCGATCTGACTCTCGGCAGGGGCCTTTAGGGCCGATGCACGCTCGGTCAGCTCACCGTAATCCAGCGACTGGCCGGACGCCTGGTGGGTGACCTGAGCGTTGCCGGTCTCACATTCTTCGATTGGAACGTCCCAGGACTCTGCCGCGGCCTGGCGCAGCAGCGCTCTCGCGGTAGCGCCGGCTCGCCGCAGCGGCTCCCAGCTATTGCGAATCGATGTTGAGCCGCCGGCCACCTGCCGACCGAAGGTGGCCTCATCAACCGGTGCTTGGGTCACGGTCACGCGCTCCCAGGGCATGTCGAGCTCCTCGGCCACGATCATGGGGAGCGCGGTTTTTACCCCTTGGCCGATTTCGGGGTGGGTGGCAAAGATGGTTGCCGAGCCGTCAGGTTTCAGGGTCAGCCATGCATTACTGGCGAGGTCCGCGGCCGGGGCTTTGGCGTCGCTGCCGCAGGCGGGAATCGTAAACGCAACAACGAGGCCGCCACCGGCGCCCAGCAGCTGGCGACGGGTTAAGCGCACGCTCACAGCGAGCTCCCGCTGGTTTCATCCGTCGTGTTTGGTCTGCTCCCGGCTGCCCGATGGATCGCGGCTCTGATGCGTTGATAGGTGTGACAGCGGCAAAGATTGCCGGCCATGGCGCTATCGATATCAGCATCAGTGGGCTTGGGGTTGCTGGCCAGAAGCGCGCTGGCGCTCATAATTTGACCAGCCTGGCAGTAGCCGCATTGAGGCACATCCAGCTCGATCCAGGCCTCCTGGAGAGCCGTGAGCTGGCCGCCCGCGGCGAGTCCCTCGATGGTCGTGATTTCAGCGTCGGCCGCCGCCGCCAGGGGCAGACTGCAGGATCTGACCGGGCTGCCGTTCAAATGCACCGTACAGGCGCCACACTGACCGATCCCGCAGCCGAATTTGGTGCCGGGCAGCCCCAGCACGTCGCGGAGATACCACAACAGCGGCATCTCCGGATCAGCGTCGCCTGCGCTGACGGGTTTGCCATTGACCGAAAGGGAAATATTGCTCATTGAACTGATCCTGCGTTGGCTGCGCAGGGCGCTTGCCCTGCCGTGATACCAGCGTAGATCGACCGTGTCGGCGGGACAAGGGCAACCGTTTGTCGCCGATGTTCGGCCCTGTAGAAGCGGCGTGCGAAAAATGAGGCATCTTGCCGGGAAGTTCCGAATACAATAGAGAGCCTGCGCTGCCGCAGGTGGTCGGATCACGAAAAGGAGCT
>JBCDKA010000314.1:0-2828 GCA_038747195.1 Pseudomonadota bacterium | reverse complement strand
GAGATGACCTTGGCCATCTCACCCAGGATAAACAGGCGACCCTGCTTGGCTTGGGTCAGCGCCGTCTGCATGATCTCAGCGGTGATGCCTTCGATCTTGATGTCCATCTGGAGTGCGGTGATACCGTCTTCGGTACCCGCCACCTTGAAGTCCATGTCGCCGAGGTGGTCTTCATCACCCAGGATGTCGCTCAGGACCGCATAACGATCACCGTCTTTCACGAGACCCATGGCGATGCCGGCAACCGGCGCCTTCAGCGGCACGCCAGCGTCCATCATCGCGAGGGAGCTGCCGCAGACGCTGGCCATAGAGCTTGAGCCGTTCGACTCGGTGATTTCAGACACCACCCGGATCACATAGGGGAAAGCTTCGTCGCCGGGCATCACGGCCGCCACGCCGCGCTTGGCGAGCTTGCCGTGACCGATTTCGCGGCGCTTAGGACCACCCATGAAGCCCGCTTCACCCACGCAGTACGGAGGGAAGTTGTAGTGGAGCATGAAGGGTTCTTTGTACTCACCCTCGATCGCGTCGATGATCTGCGCGTCGCGGCCGGTACCCAGCGTTGTGGTGACAATCGCCTGCGTTTCACCGCGTTGGAACAGCGCTGACCCGTGGACGCGCGGGAGGATACCCACCTCAACGTCGATGGGTCGAACGGTGTCTTTGGCGCGGCCGTCGATGCGCGGCTCGCCGGCGAGCACCCGCTCGCGAACGGTGGACTTCTCCAGCGCTGAGAAAGCGGCGCCCACTTCTTTCGGGTCGAGCTCCGCGTTTTCATCGGGGCACAGCGTTTCCATCACACGATCGCGAATCGCGTCCACCTGGCCGTAGCGTTCCATCTTGTCAGCGATCTGATAGGCCGACGTGAGGTCGCCTGCCGCCAGCTCGGCAACTTTCCCGTCGATACTCTCGTCGCGGGTCGGCGCCTGCCAGTCCCAGGCTTCAACGTTCGCTTCCGCAACCATTTCGTTGATCGCGTCAATCGCCGCCTGCATCTGCTCGTGACCAAACGTCACGGCGCCCAGCATGATTTCTTCGGACAGCAGCTCAGCCTCCGACTCCACCATGAGCACGGCGTTCTTCGTGCCGGCGACCACCAGGTCGAGCTTGGATTCAGCCATCGCGCTGCGGTCGGGGTTCAGCACGTAGCCGTCGTTGATGTAGGCAACGCGCGCCGCCCCAATCGGGCCGGCGAAGGGCAGACCAGACAGCGCGAGTGCTGCGGACGCGCCGATCAGGGCCGGGATGTCTGAGTCCACTTCGGGATTCAGCGACATCACCGTGGCGATGACTTGGGTCTCATTCATGAAGCCCTTGGGAAACAGCGGGCGAATCGGTCGGTCGATGAGACGCGACACCAGCGTTTCTTTTTCCGTCGGCCGGCCTTCGCGCTTGAAGAAGCCGCCCGGGATCTTACCGGCCGCGTAAGTACGCTCCTGGTAGTTGACGGTGAGCGGGAAAAACCCGCGGTCGCCGGCGTCGCCCTTGCGACCTACGGCGGTGACCAGCACCACGGTTTCGTCGACGCTGACCATCACCGCGCCGGAGGCCTGGCGGGCTACCTGGCCGGCTTCGAGCGTGACGTTTCGGCCGCCGTAATTAAAGGTTTTAGTGATCTTCGCCACAAATTTATCCTTGATTTTCTAGGTCGGCACACCGTTGTGCCGGAGGCATATAAAAACGAACCCGGAAAATCCGGGTTCGAAAGTCGAGCAGGTTATCGGCGCAGGCCAAGGCGCTTGATAAGCGACTTGTAGCGATCCACGTCCTTACCTTTGACGTAGGCCAGCAGGCGGCGCCGCTGGTTAACCATCTTGAGCAGACCACGGCGTGAGTGGTGATCTTTCTTATGGGTGGCAAAGTGGCCGGAAAGATCGTTGATCCGTGCGGACAGCAGCGCTACCTGCACCTCCGGCGACCCGGTGTCCCCTGGAGACAGCTGGTATTCCTTAACAACTTCACTTACTTTTTCAGCAGACAGCGACACGATTCTTTTCTCCACAAAAACATGCGAGGTCGTCACCCGAACCCCTGTTGGCCCGCCAACGCCTCGCGAATATTAGGTATTGCCTGATTTTCGGACCGCGTATTGTACCGTTGCCCCAAACGCTTCACAAGCCTGCCGAAACCCTGAATTTCACCCGCAGAAACGGGCAAAAAAGGAGCGTTCGGAGCCTCACGAGCTGCGGTCCTCAGCCGGCGCGGCCGCCCCGGGCTCCGAAATCGGTCTTTCCGACACCGGCAGGATCTTGGCCGGCGCCAGGCCCGCGGGCGTCTGTCGGGCGAGGCCCAGGAACTCCTCGCCGGCATAAAGCCTGATCAGCCGATCCGCTTCGCCGCCGTCCAGCGCCGTGTTTCCGTCAGCCGGCTCGATGGTCAGACGACCCGTCAGCGGCTGCCCGTGACGCACCACCGTCGCTTCCTGGGGCGATAGAGACACCCGCGGCATCCAGCGCAGCGGAAAGTCCACGGGCAGGAGCCGCTCCGTTTGCGGCTGGGCCTCTAGCGCCTCCAAAGTGAGCATCGGCCGCTCGGCAAACGGCCCGACCCACAGTCGGCGCAGCTCAGCGCAGAACGCTACGGTCCCCAGTGCTCGCGCCAGATCCTCAACTAAGGTCCGAATGTACGTGCCTTTGGAGCAATGGACCTCCAGCTCCAGCTGATCCGCGCCGAGTCGTCTCGCGGTAAGCCGGTGGATTGTGACCTGCCGGGTGGGCCGCGGGACCTCGATACCGGCCCGGGCGAGCTCGTAGAGCCGTTTGCCCTCGTGCTTCAGCGCGCTGTACATCGGCGGGCGCTGATCGATCACCCCGGTCAGGTCCTTCACT
>JBCDKA010000313.1:0-2874 GCA_038747195.1 Pseudomonadota bacterium | reverse complement strand
CCTGGACGGGAAACGACACTACACGGCCGAACAGCTTCGGCGCATGGAGAACCCGGCTACGACGGCAGCCGCGGGGGGTGGACTGGTCTTCGGCTACGGGCTTGGCAACTATCACCAGGCCCACCGGGGCTTTGTCTTTCACGGTCACGGCGGGGATGCGGACGGTTACCTTACCCACTGTGCCTACAACCGCGACGCCGGGCTGGGATTCTGCGTGCTGATCAACGCCTTTCAGGGCAGCACGCTGCGGGCGATGCGGCGCCGCGTGATGGACTTTATCGTCGATGGTCTGACGCCCAGCTATGCGCCGGGCGTCCCGCAGCCGATGGCTCACCTCGAATCCCTCACTGGACGCTACACGCAGGTGACGCAGCGATTTCCCGGCTCACAGGCGCCCCCGAGCCTCGAGGTCACCCTGCGCGACGGCCGCCTGATGCTGGTGCGCAGCAGCGGCGAGCAGCATCTGGTGCCTCTGTCTCGCTGGCATTTTCGGCGGCGCTTTGAACCTGTCGCCACCACCGCGTTCATACTTAAGGACGGAACGATGCTGCTTCAGGGCCCTTTTGGAAACTTCGAAAGGTCACAAGAAAGGCAACCGCAGCAATGACTTGTAGCACTGACCGGCGCTAAGGGCGGGGCCTATGGTCCCTCCAGGAGAATTGCTGGTGGAGGGGCCACCATGAAACTGACCGACGCCGCTGTCGCCAATCCCGCTGCCGTGGGAGTGGTTGTTGCCATTGTGGCCCTGTTTGGGCTCACCTCGCTAACCAGTCTGCCGATCCAGCTGTTGCCCGACATCGAACAGCCTCAGATGAGCGTCTGGACCGGCTGGCGGGCCGCTTCGCCGAAAGAGGTGGAGTCGGAAATCCTCGAGCCGCAGGAACGGGTGCTGCAGGGCCTTCCCGGCCTGGAAGCGCTGCAGGGTAACGCCAACAACGGCGGCGCTTTTGTCGGCCTGCGCTTCTCGCTCGGCACCGATATGCAGCAAACGATGCTGGAGGTGATCAGCCGCATGAATCGG
This sequence comes from Pseudomonadota bacterium, assembly GCA_038747195.1. Classification (GTDB taxonomy): domain Bacteria; phylum Pseudomonadota; class Gammaproteobacteria; order Xanthomonadales; family SZUA-38; genus JANQOZ01. The sequence goes on along the minus strand of JBCDKA010000313.1, from coordinate 1,853 downwards.
CTGCCGCCGCTGCCGGCGGACGCTGAGCAGCCGGTCGTCAACCTGGGCCAGGGTTTTGGCGGTGGCAACGCCAATAATCAGCTCACGTGGTTTTTTGTGCAGCTGCTGCCCGGCACACCCGGCGACATCAACGACTATCAGCGACTGATTAACGACGTCGTCAGGCCGCGTATCGAGGCCATCCCGGGCGTTGCCAGCATCGAGATAAACGCCGGCTCTGCCGAGGAGCTGCAGATTCGTATCGATCCCTATCGCGCCGCTGAGCTGGGCGTTGAGCTGCCGCGCGTGGCGGCCCTGGCGGGTAGCGCCAACGACGTTTCGGGCGGCTTTGTGGACATCGGGAGACGCCAGTACACGCTGCGTTTTGAAGGACGCTACGATCCGTCGCGCCTCGGTGAGCTCATTCTGGACTGGCGCGACGGCCGTCCCATCCGTCTCAGCGACATCGCCGACATCGAAGTCGCGCGCGGCCGCACCAACGGCGTGATGGTGCAGAACGGCAACCCCGCCCTGGGCATCCGGATCGACCGGGAAAGCGGCGCCAACGTGCTGGAAACGCTGAATCGCGTTAAGGCCGAAGTCGCGCTGCTGCGGGACGGCCCGTTGGCCGAAGCGGGGCTGGGTATCGAGCAATCGTTTGATGCGTCGGTGTTTATCAAGCGGGCCGTGTCGCTGGTCATGGGCAACCTCGGCCTGGGCATCCTGCTCGCCATCGGCGTGCTGTGGTGGTTCCTGCGCGACCGGCGCGCCACGCTGCTGATCGCCAGCGCCATCCCGGTCTCGCTGCTGGCGACCTTCATTGTGCTGCAGCTCACCGGGCGCAGCTTCAACATCATTTCGCTGGCGGGCCTCGCTTTTGCGGTGGGCATGGTGCTGGACGCCGCGATTGTCGTGGCAGAGAACATCGTGCGCCTGCGCGAAAGTGGTCAGGTCGCCACGGTAGCGGCGCTCACCGGTACCCGCCAGGTTCAGGGCGCGCTGCTCGCGTCGACCGCCACAACGGTGGCGATCTTTATTCCGGTGCTGTTTCTTGCTGACGTGGAGGGTCAGCTCTTCGCGGACCTGGCGCTGACCATCGCCATAGCGGTGGTGATCTCCATGCTGGTGGCCATCACCGTGCTGCCGGCGCTGGCCGGCAACTGGCTGCGGGCCAAGGCGCTGCGCAGCCGCGCGGCGAAGGGCGGCTACGGCCACATGGCCGATACGCTGATGCGTCTGACCGACACGCCAACACGCCGCGTGGCCTGGGTGGTTGGCCTGATTGCCGGCCCGCTGGCGCTGGGCATCTGGCTCTTCCCGCAGATGGACTACCTGCCCCCGGTGAAGCGCGACGCGGTGGACGCCTTTCTGCAGCTGCCTCCGGGCTCCACCCAGGACGTGAAGCGGGACGAGGTCTACGCCACGATCGTCGAGCGGCTGCAGCCGTATATGGATGGCGAAAAAGAGCCGGCGCTCAAGAACTACTACATCTGGGCCTGGCCTGAGGGGGGCACCATCGGCGTCCGGGTCAAAGATCAGAGCCGCGTCAACGAGCTGATCGAGATCATGCGGACCGAGATTTTTCCGGGGATTCCGGATTTTGCGGGCTACCCCATGCAGGGTCTGCTGTTCGGCGGGTTCGGCGGAGGCCGCGCGATTGCGCTGAATCTGCAGTCGTCCGACAGCGCCGCCCTGTACGCAACGGCCGGCGAGGCCCGACGCCTGCTCACCGAGCAGTTCCCTGGTTCCAACGTGCAGATCTGGCCCAGCACCGAAGACGCCACGCCCGAGCTGCGCCTGACGCCCAACGACCAGCGCATCAATGAGCTGGGCTGGGACCGTCGCGCCGTCGGGTCGCTGGTCCGCACGCTCGG
>JBCDKA010000312.1:0-2879 GCA_038747195.1 Pseudomonadota bacterium | reverse complement strand
GGGAATTGCAACCGCCGATAACGAAGGCCTGCGCAACACCATCACCCTCAAGGGACGCGCCGCAACCGTTCATGGGTTCCTGCACTGGAGCGGTAACTTCGACGAAGTCCAGGACTTCGAAAACCAGATTCGAGATTTTGCAGGGGGAACCGGCCTGATGGCGGACGCCGACTTTAACGCCGGAACTCGCTCGCAGACCCTCGGCGACCCTAAGGCCGGCATCAGCGCCGATCTGGACGCCATGTCTGCCTACCTCGGCTCCCTGGATGAGTACGAGGCGAGCCCCCACGGGAATACCGACGGCACCCTGACCGCCGCCGGCGAGGCGGGACGGCAGCTGTTCAGCAGCAAACAGTGCGACAGCTGTCACGCGGCGCCGCTGTTTACCGACAGCATCCTCGGCGACCTGCACGACGTGGGCACCATCAAGGCTTCCAGCGGGAACCGTCTCGGCGGCCCGCTGACGGGACTTGATACGCCGACGCTGATCAGCGTTTGGAACACCGCACCGTATCTGCACGATGGTTCAGCGGCCGACGTCTCCGAGGCGATGCTGGCGCACAGCGGCATCTCGCTCAGCAACAGCGACCTCGACCAGCTTTCCGCCTATCTGATGGAGCTGGACGGCACCACGTCACTGATCGGTGATCCACCGCCGGATCCTGGCTGCACCGACTGCGTTTCGTTTAACGACGTGACCATCGTGTCATACGGCGGCAATCAGGACGCCGCGGGCGACTTTGCGCTGGAAGACGACGGCGAAGTGCTGTTACTCAGCAACAACACCTGGAAACGCACTACGCAGACCTTTGAGATTCTGCCGCAAACGATCCTGACCTTTGAGTTCAGCTCCACCGCCATCGGCGAGATCCACGGCGTCGGCTTCGACACCGACGACGGCATCTCCAGCAGCCTGACGTTCCAGGTGTATGGCACACAGAACTGGGGGCGACGGGACTTCACCCAATACAGCGGCTCCGGCTGGCAGACGTTCCAAATTCCCGTCGGTCAGTACTACACCGGCACCGGCTTCTACATGACCTTTGTCAACGACAACGACAGCGGCTCTGGCAACACGTCTCGCTTCCGCAACATCCGCCTGACGAGCGACGGCAGCAACATCGCACCGACCCTCAACAGCCCGGGCCAGGTCACGGTGTACAGCGGCGAAGGCGTTTCGCTGGCCATCGATGCAACCGACCTGAATGGCGATACGCTTACCTTCAGCGCTGACGGTCTGCCGGCAGGCCTGTCGATGGATGCGGGCGGTCTGATCAGCGGGGTCACCAGCGTGCTGGGCAGCTATGACGTCACGGTGACGGTGGACGACGGCAACGGCGGCACCGACAGCGCCACGTTCCAGCTAAGTGTCCAGGAGCCGGTTTCGTGTGATGACTGCGTCGTGTTTACGCCCGCTGACATCGGTTCCTACGGCGGTCAGGACGTGAATGGCGACTTCACCATCAGCAACCAGGGTTTGAGCCTGCTGCTGGAGCGCAACACCTGGAAGCGAACGCTGCAGACCTATCAGATCACGGCGAACACGGTGATCGAGTTCGACTTCGAATCCAGCGCCCAGGGCGAAATCCACGGCATTGGCTTCGACGAGAACAACTCGCTGTCCTCCAACCGGATCTTCAGCCTTTATGGCACCCAGAACTGGGGTATCCGGGACTTCAAGACCTACTCGGGCAGCGGGCGAACTCGCTTCGTGATTCCCGTCGGACAGTACTTCACGGGTAGCAGCATGAATCTGGTCCTGGTCAATGACCGCGACAGCGGCAGCGGCAACAACTCGCTGTTCAGCAACATCCGGATCTACGAGCAATAGTCACCGCAGGTCCGATCAACCGCCTGCTGCGGGCCCTGGTAACGATGGCGCTGGTAACAGCGCCATCGCTTAGCAGCATCGCTGCTGAACTTGCCTGGACTCAGAACCGGCTGTACCAGGTCGAGATCGAAGCTCGGGCGGCCCCGGTTGTCGGCCAGCTCCACGAGTGGACCGTGTCCGTGCTGGATGCGCAGGGCAAGCCCGTGACGCCGCAGCGCCTCGCGTTCTACGGGGGGATGCCCGGCCACGGCCACGGCATGTCGTCGGAGCCCCAGGTAACCCGCCAGCTCGCGCCCGGCCAATACCTGGTCGAAGGCGTTTCGTTCAATATGCACGGTCGCTGGGAAATTGTCGTCGGCGTCACCGCCGACGCCGGATCGGACAAGGCCCAGTTCGATTTGCAAATCGGTCCAGGCCGGACCGACCAACCCTCGGAAACCCGCGCTTCCAACCTGACCCCGGCCGAGATCGAGCTAGCACAATCACTGGCCCTCTCCGCGTTGCGACCTGCCGCCGACACCAGCAACCGGCTGCATGGAAACGCGGATGCGGCGGCGCTGGGAAAAGCGCTGTTTTTTGATCCGGGCCTCAGCCGGTATGGACAGATCGCCTGCGCCTCATGCCACCAGCCTAAGCTGGCCTTCACCGACGGTAGAAAGCGAAGCGTCGGCAGCCAGCCCACCAGAAGAAACGCCCAAACGCTCGTTGGTATCGCCAGCGCGGACTGGTTCTATTGGGATGGTCGCCGTGACAGTCTGTGGGCACAGAATCTGACGCCGCTGGAGACTCAGGGCGAGATGGACAGCACCCGAATCGGCGTGCTGCGTCACCTGACCCAAACCCCCAGGTATGTTGAACAGCTCGCAGACCTCGCTATTGCCTTGCCCGAGCTGGCCGGTCTGCCGCCGCAAGCCGGGCCCTATGGCACAAGCGAGGATAAGCTGAGCTGGCAACGCCTCCCCTCAGCTCGCCAGGAGCAGATCAATCGCGCGTTTGCGAATGTCGGCAAGGTTCTCGCGAGCTACGTGGCGACGCTACAGCCACAAGC
>JBCDKA010000311.1:0-2886 GCA_038747195.1 Pseudomonadota bacterium | reverse complement strand
CGTTTTCCGGCGCGAGCGCCTCAACCGTCTCAATCAGCCGATAACCTCGCTTGGGCAACGTCTCAATAAAGCGCGGCGCCTGCGCCGAATCGCCCAAGGCGCGGCGCAGCCGGGAGACCGCACGAGCGACCGTGTCTTCTCCGACAATCACCTCACCCCAGATCGCCGCTTCGATCTCATCGCGAGACAGCACCTGGCCCGGCGCGCGGGCTAGTAGCACCAGCAGCTCCATCAGCTTGGGCTCGAGCGACCGCTGTTCGGTGTTTGATCGGAGCCTGCCGGTGGTGGGGTCGACCTTCCAGGGTCCTAATCGAAAGGAGGAAAGCTGGGAACCGGCTTGAGGCGAAGTCTGCATGACGTCCTGAGACATGCTCAAATTATCCCATAAGTCGCTGATTCTTATAATGTCAGGGTTTAGTCAGGAAAACAGGACCCCGCCGACATGGTCGGCACCCCGGGGGGCCGGTCTACTGGAGGCCTTTCAACGTGAGCGCACCCAACATGCATCAAACAACGCGGCTTTTTCTCGGTTTTGTATTGACCCTCGCAGGGGCTATCGGACTTGCTGACGCCTCGGAAGTCGACTGGCAGGAGACCTTCGAGCCGGCGCAGCTCCGTGAGGACTTTTCGACCCTTTACCGCGGGCTTAAGAGCGCCCACGCCGATCTGTATGCACATCGAGACAAGACGAGCTACGACCAGCTCTACGATACGATGTCAGCAGGTTTCACCCAGCCCCTAACGCGGCTGGATACACAGCTGGCCTTCCAGCGGTTCGCCGCCTACGGCAACGTGGCCCATGCGCGTATCGAGTTCCCCACCGCGGCGTTTGACGATTTCCGTGGCGGCGGCGGGCGCACCTTCCCGATTTATCTGCGAATTGTGGACGGCGTGGCGTACGTCGGCGAAAACTATTCGGGCAATCAAGGCATCAAGGCCGGCGACGAAATCGTCGCGATCAACGATCAGCCGATGTCGGCCTGGCTGGCGCGAACCGGCGAGCTGATTTCGGCCGATACGCCCTACATTGCCCATTCGCTGCAGGAGTTCACCTTTCCGCGCGAGCTCTGGGCAGTCGCCGGAGAGATTAACCAATTCGAGCTCACCCTTCGGCGCGATGGCAAGTTGGAACAGGCGACGGTCAAAGCCACCACGCGCGAAGCCCAGCAAAAGGTCGCTGCCGATGTTGAGAAGGCCTTTGCGCTCGACAGCAGTGAACGCAGTTACCGGATGGTTAGCCCAAGCATCGGCTATCTGCGGCCCGGTCCGTTCTACAACGCGGAGCAACCCAACCAAGCGTGGGACAACACGGCTTTTGGCGTTTTCATTGACCAAGCCTTCGAAAGCCTCATCGCCGAAGGTGCACAGCAGCTCATCATCGACCTGCGGGAGAACCCGGGGGGCGACAATTCGTTCAGCGACCTGATGCTGGCCTGGTTCGCTGACGAACCCTTCCGCTTTTGCTCGGCCTTTTTGATTCGCTCCAGCGATGAAGCGGCGGCGTCAAACGCCAACCGACTGGAACAGCAGGCAGGCGCGGTGGAAAGCGTCTCGACGCTGTTTGCCAAGCAGTATGCCGCCGTGCCGAGGGGCCAGTCGTTTGAGTTCGACATCCCCTATGCGCAGCCCCGCGAGGGTCAACGGTTTACCGGACGGGTCTTCGCGCTGATCAATCGGCACAGCTATTCCAATGCCGTCAACGTGGCAGCGATCATCCAGGACTACAACCTGGGTATTATCGCCGGCGAAAAGACCTCAGACATGGCCACCACCTATGGCGCCATGGAACAGTTCACGTTGCCAAACACCGGCATTGAGGTGGGCTTTCCCAAGGCGCACATCATCCGTCCATCCGGGGAGCGGCGGTCAGACGGCGTAGCGCCCGACTGGGTCATCCGTTCACCGGTTGTCGCGGGGCAGGACGACGAAGTGTTAAGAGCGCTAATTGCCAAAATCCAAGCGGATTGATGTTAGGCCGCTGAGCCACGATGATACGGCGTCGAGTTATTCGACGCTGAAGCGGACAAAACCTAAATTGTGACTCTGGCACCCTGGCGTTCCCCTGTTGCTCGTGCCCTGCACCGCAATCGCGCCCTGCCTGCCGCACGCTACCTCCAGCTGGCGACGGTGCGGGAAAACGGTTTACCGGCGAATCGTACGATTGTGTTTCGGGGCTTTGTGGCCGAGCCGTTCAATAAGGGTGATCAGTTTGGGAACTCCCTTCAGTTCATCACCGATCGCCGCAGCGAAAAGATTCCAGAGCTCCAGCAAAATCCGATTGCGGAAGTTTGCTGGTATTTTCCCAAGACCCGGGAGCAGTTCCGCCTTTCGGGGACTGTGGAGCTTGTCATGGCAGCAGGTGGAACCGCCCCAGCGAATCCGCTGGAAGCTTTGCGGGTGCAGCTGTGGCAGTCCATCTCAGACAGCGCGCGCAGCCAGTTTGCCTGGCCGCACCCGGCGAAAGCGCGGGCGGAACGAGGCGCCTTCGAGCTGGACCCTCCCGACAGCAGTAATCCGCTTGAGGACTTCACAGCGCTGCTGTTGACACCCGATCAGGTCGATCATCTGGAGCTTCGCGGTGAGCCGCAGAACCGGACTCGCTACTGGCTGGATCGTGATGGTGTTTGGCAGACCGAGTCTGTGAATCCCTAGACGACGGACTCCGGTCGCCGAGCATTCTGCGGAGGGGTTTAGCCCGACACCACCAGCAAGGCGACGACGGGCCTCTGCCGATCAACAGCCCGATGATCAGGCGGCGGAGTGGCCCTCGCGGTACACCGTGTAGTCGAGATTTCGCGGCTGCTGCGTCGAAAAAGCCAGCAGCGCGAGCAGCTGAAAATAGAGACTGTGGGAAACCCCTTTGAGGTGCTCAAAATCGAAGGCCTT
>JBCDKA010000310.1:0-2896 GCA_038747195.1 Pseudomonadota bacterium | reverse complement strand
GGCTGGGCTGTTGGATTTCGTTTGGCTCAGCAGATCGAACCCTGGGCGATGGTGGAGATTTTCATGCTGGGCGTAGTCGTGTCGCTGGTCAAAATTGGTAAGCTCGCAACAATCAGCGTTGGACCGGCGTTCTGGGCGCTGGCGGTGCTGCTTCTAATCATGAGCTACAACACTAACGTGCTGTGTCGCGATACGGCCTGGTCCATAATTCGTCGGGAACGTCGCTCTTGAAGACAACGGCGCTGCAGCGGGGCTGGGCGGTCTGTCGGGTCTGCCGCGAAATTACGGACCAACCCGGTAGCAGCTGCGTCGTCTGCGGCGCGAAGGTCAATAGCCGTATGCCCGATAGCGTACAACGCGTCTGGGCCTACCTGCTGGCCGGCGTGATTGCATACCTCCCCGGAAACCTACTGCCGATTATGCGCACCGAATCGCTGGGGACCGGCTCCGACGCGACCATCATCGGTGGCGTGATTGCGCTAGTGCACCACGGCAGCTACGTCGTTGCAGCGGTGGTGTTTGGCGCCAGCATTCTGGTTCCGGTGTCAAAATTCATCGTGATCGCATCGCTGGCTCATTCCATTCAGCGCGGTTCCATCAAGGACGACCACCGCCGGCACCTGGCCCATAAGGCCATCGAGCTTGTCGGCCGCTGGTCGATGATCGACGTGTTTGTCGTGGCCGCCCTCGCCGCCCTGATTCAGCTGGGATCCGTTATGACCATCAAACCCGGAGCCGGAATCGTGGCATTTGCTTTGTCCGTCGGGCTCACCATGCTGTCCGCCATGGCCCTGGATCCACGCCTGATCTGGGATTCTTCAAACGAACACTATCAGGAACGTACGCATGAATGAGCCCATCAAGGCGCCGGAGATCAGCAAAGCTGGCGCTTCGCGCTGGTCCGTGGTCTGGTTGGTACCAGTGCTAGCTGCGGTGCTCGCGCTTGCCGTCGCATGGCAGTCGCACAGCGAAAAAGGCCCGCTAGTCGAAATCCACCTAACTAATAGCGCTGGACTGCAGGCCCAAAAGACTGAGATTAAGCACCTAGGCGTTGTGGTCGGTATTGTTGAGAGAGTTGAGTTGGCCGAGGACCTCGCATCGGTGCTGGTTTATGCGCGCATGGACCGAAGCGTTGAGCGTTTTCTTGGCGAGACGACACGATTCTGGGTGGTTCGCGCGCGGTTTGATGGAGGCAGTGTGTCTGGCCTGAGCACCATCCTTTCCGGCGCCTATATCGAAGTAGATTGGACCGCCAGGCCTGAAAACAAACAGTTGAAATTTATCGGGCTCAGCGACCCACCTCAGACCGAGCCAGGCACCCCAGGCCTGCATGTCAGGTTGACGACGCCTTATGCGGGATCAATCCACGTCGGCGCGCCGATCTACTACCGCCAGCTCCGCGTTGGACAGATTGAAAAGCGGGAGCTGCGAGAGGATGGCAGGTTGATCACCTTTGATGGCTTTGTCGAAGCCCCGTTTGACCGCTACATCAATCAGAACACACGTTTCTGGAACGTCTCCGGCGTAGATATTCTCGCCGACGCAGATGGATTTAATGTCCAAGTGGAATCCGTCGACGCATTGCTTTCGGGCGGTGTGGCGTTTGAGTCGATCGGCGGCGACATGGCGCCTCGTATTGAGGCCGATGGAGAGACCTTCCCCATTTTCCGTCATCGGCGCGACGCCAACGAGAGTCTTTACTTCGATCCGGTGCACGCCGACCAGCACCGGTTCATTGCGGTACTGAATGAGTCGGTGGACGGCCTGCGGCCCGGGGCGCCCGTCATGTACGACGGGATCAAGTTAGGCAATGTCATCGACGTGATTTATGAACCGACGTTGGGCCCCGATTCGCCGGACCGAATCTACGCCATATTTCAGCTCCAGCCAACGAGGGTTGGCTTTGAGGACTTGTCACTGGAGGAATTGCAGACCGGCATCAATTTCTGGGTCGAGTCCGGTATTCGAGTGCAGCTGGCGTCGGCCAACCTGCTAACGGGCGCCAAACGCCTGGACATGGTCCTCAAACCAGACCTACCTAAGGTGGGGATTGACCTAGAGGCCAGGCCCTACCCGCAGTTTCCGTCCATCGCCTCCAGCAGCCGGGCCCTGACGAATAATGTGCAGACACTAGTTCGAAACCTCAGCGAGCTGCCGCTCGATGAGATGATCCAATCAGCAACCAAGCTTCTTACCGATGTTGATGCTCTGGTTGCGGGTGACGACGCGCGCCGGCTGCCGGCAGAGCTCTCTGCGGTACTCAACGCCTTGTCCTCCGCAGCTGGCAACCTGGACGCCGCCAGCGTCGATCTCCCGGCGCTGGTTAGCAGCCTAAACGCCCTGTCGGGTCAGGCGGATGAGACGCTTGGCGGGCTGGCGCCCAGCTCACCGTTCTACGTAGAGCTGGAGCTGACGCTAAGCGAACTAAGTTCAGCAGCGAGAAAGGTGGCCGAACTGGCGCAGCAACTGGAGGAACGTCTGTGAACTATTCCAAAAACCTGGCCGCCAAATGGCTTGTTGTATTTCTCTCGTTAGGGCTTGGCGCCTGCGGGGCGCCAAATCGATTTCTGCTCGACCTGCCCGCCGCCGGCTCCATCACCGCTGGCCAGTCCGAATACAACCGAATTGGCTTACAGATGGTATCGCTCCCGGAGTACGCGAACAGCGAGAAGATTGCCAGCCTGCTCGCTGGCGCCGTCGTTGTGCAGGACGAGAACAACCGCTGGGCTGAGTCGCCGGCAGACGCGGTCGCTCGACACCTGGCGGCAAGCATCTCCCGACGCCTGTCCGCGGTTGTCCTCGTTGAGCCCTTTCCGCGAGGATTTAACCCAGGCCTGCAAGTTGAGGTGCGATTTGATCGGTTTATCCGGCATGTACCAAGGGGTAACGCGGAGCT
>JBCDKA010000309.1:0-2915 GCA_038747195.1 Pseudomonadota bacterium | reverse complement strand
CGCTGGGTGAATCAGCTGCGTTGGCCACGCTGCTCCACGAACGTTTTGGCTGCCCCATGACTCTGCTGAACCCCCGCCCGGTGGACAACTCGCCGGACGAGTTGCCCGCCCTGGGGCCTCGGTCGAGCGGCGCGCACTGGCAAGAGATCTGGCACTGGCTGCGGATGAGGCAGATGTTTGCGCCGTGGTACAAGACACAGCCTGACTCTGCACTGACGGGCACGCCCGTGCTCGACGGCGAAACGCTGACCGCGCAGCTCAAGGCGGTACTGGCCTGCGTTGACCTGCCGGCGACCCTGGCGCAGCTGGCTGCGTTGCCTTCGCCCAACCTCAACCGCGGGCGCTGGCTGACGCTGGCTGAGACGCCGCTCGGAGACGCTGCCCGAAAGGCGTTTCCCGATGCGCCGTGGCAATCACCCATTCAACTCCATCAACTCGCTGAATCGCTGGAAGACTGACTATGACATTGAAAGACACCATGCCCCTGCTGACCCGACACGAGGGGGTTTGGGAAGGCTACTATCGCTATGTGGACATCAACGGGAACAACGTTGGTGAACACAAATCCCGCCTGCTTTGCCGGTTCCCCTCCGAGGACACCTACCACCAGACCAACAACTACTTCTGGGCAGACGGCCGGACGGAGGTGCGGGATTTTCCCACCAAGATTGAAGATGGTCGCCTGATCTTTTTTACGGAGATCACGGGCTGGGCGGCGGAGGTGCCGCTCGATGAGTTCGGCCGCACCGTAATGCTGCACTGGACCCGCAACGATGATCCCGGTCTCTACCTTTATGAGATGATCCAGCTGAGCGACTGCGGAAAATACCGCTCCCGCGTGTGGCAATGGTTTCGAAACGGGCAGCTTGATCAGCGCACCTTGATCGACGAGCAGCGGATTTCGGACGACTGGGCCGCCTACGAGAACTCAACCGACACCTTTAAGGACATCGCCACCTTCTTCTGATGGAGCACTCCGCACCCGGCTGGCTCAAACGCCTGGACACCTTCGAGCGAGCGGCAACCTTTGCCGCCTTTACGTTCATGGTGCTGGCGATTTTTGCCGACGTGGTGTGGCGGGAAACCACGGGCGTTGGGCTTCACTGGGCCCGGCAGGCCGGCGTCTACGCCAACATTTTTGTCGTGATGCTCGGGCTGGGCCTGGCCTCCAGTGCCGGCACCCATCTGCGTCCCCGGTTTGCCGACAGCTGGCTGCCGGCGAGCTGGGATCGGCAGATCAACCGGCTGGCCGAAGCGCTGACCGCGATATTCTTTGGCGTCTTTGCCGCGTACGGCTGGAGGATTACCTACAGCGCGCTGCAGCTTGAGGAACGTTCGGTGCTGATCGGCGTGCTGGTATGGCCGATGATGGCGGTCATTCCGCTCGCTTTTGTGATCGCCACAGTCCGTCACGGTGCGTTCGCGCTGAATCCAGACTGGCGTCCCGCCGACCCCACGCGTACTGCGAGCTGACCAACCGTGCTGGCCGCCCTGACACTCACCGCGGTTCTGCTGGCCCTCCTGGTGCTGCGCCAGCCGCTGGTGGTGGTGCTGGGTGTCGCTCTCGTCTGGGTCTACCTCAGCCAGAGTCCGGATCATCCCAGCTTCATTTTGCTGGACGCCTGGCATGCGCTGAACCGGGACGTCCTGCTGTCGATACCGCTGTTTATCCTGTCGGGGCAGATCATGTCCCGGGGCGCCATGGCGACACGGCTGGTGCGTTTTGTGGCGGCGCTGACAGGCCCGATTCCCGGCGGCATGGCGATGGCGACCGTCCTGGCGTGTGCGCTTTTTGCGGCCATATCCGGTTCGTCAACCGTCACGCTGCTGGCCGTCGGCAGCGTGATGTATCCGGCCCTGCTGGCTGCGGGTTACTCCCGCGCTTTTTCGCTCGGGGCGCTGTGCGCGGCGGGCACGCTGGGCATCATCGTGCCGCCAAGCATCCCGCTGATCCTCTATGGCGTGATGACCCGCGTATCGATCACCGATCTGTTTATCGCCGGCATCGGTCCGGCGTTGGTCCTCACCGCGCTCCTGAGCGCCTATGCCGTGGTCCGCAACTGGGACCAGCGCGGCGGCAGCTGGGATCTGAAGGAGATCGGGACGTCGCTGCGCGAAGGGATCTGGTCGCTGCTGATGCCGGTCATCATCCTGGGCGGGATCTACTCGGGCCATTTCACCGCCACAGAGTCGGCGGCGGTCGCGGTGGTGTATGCGCTGCTGGTGGAGGTCCTGGTGCATCGCGAGCTGGGTGCCAAGGGTGTTTATGAGGTGGTCGGCGACACCTCGCGGCTGCTGGGCTCGCTGTTCCCTGTGCTGATGCTTGCGGTGAGCCTCAACGTTTTCCTGACGTACGAGCGCATCCCGGAGCAGGTGGTCGCCTGGTTTATGGAGCAGTTCTCCAGCCCCACGGAATTCCTGGTCACCAGCAATCTGTTTCTGCTGATGGTCGGCACGGTGATGGACATTGGCTCAGCGGTGCTGATTCTGGCGCCGATGCTGGCGCCCGTCGCCGCGGCGCAGGGTATTGACGCCGTGCACTTCGGCATTGTGATGATCGTCAATCTGGAGATCGGCTACCTGACGCCACCTTTTGGTCTCAACCTGATTGTGGCCATGGGCGCGTTCAAAGAGGATTTCTGGACAATCTGCAAAGCCGTGGTGCCGTTTTTGCTGATCATGCTGACGGGGCTGGTGTTGGTAACCTTTATCCCGCGCATCTCGCTGTTCCTGCTGGGATAGCTTTCGACCAAAAGAGGACGCCCTATGAGTGCCGAGCCGCTGGACTACAAAGCCATCGACGCCGTGGTCAACATCTGGACCGAGCGCGCGTTGTCCTGTCGCCCGGACTGGGGGCCGCAGTTCTTCTCCGGCAAGATGAAGGCCAAGCAGGGGTTGATGGCCGGCCTGACGCT
>JBCDKA010000308.1:0-2919 GCA_038747195.1 Pseudomonadota bacterium | reverse complement strand
CCGTTCGGCCCGATTAAGCCGACGAGCTGGCCCGTGGATAGCGCCAGATCGATCTGCCCGAGCACCGAATGCTCACCGTAGGAAAACGCCAGGCTGCGGAGCTGGAGACAGGCTTCACTCATGACGCCACCTCCGGAGTTGGGGCTTGTTCGGACGAGCGTTTTGCTGCGCCGTCGACTGAATCAGCAGGCTGATCCCGATGGTGCCGGTCTGCTGCCGTACGACCTCCGTCGAAGGTGGCTTGCCAGCGGTCCAGGAGCGGGGCCCGGGTATTGGAAAAATGGCCGTATTGACGCAACGCTACGCGGGTTGCGGTTCGAGCCATTCGGCTGGAACCCGGATCGAAGTCTGCCGGATCGACCGCTTCGGCCAGCGCCGACCAGGTGGCTCGTTTCTGTTCAAGAAAACCGGTTGGGCCCGCCAGAGCCAGCCATTGCTGAAAGTCGTCAAATACCGTCAACTCAAAGGGCTTCGACTTGCCCAGCGGACTGCGGCAGGGATGAGCGGGATGGAGCGATAGAACGGGAAGCCACTCTCTTGGCACGGGAATATTGGCCGAGTGCGCCCGCCCCTTCGCGAGAAGCTTCGGCAGCACGTGGGTATGAGGGCCGTCCGGCGACCGCTCGATGCCAATCGGCTGAAAGACCTCCAGCCGCCCGATGACGGTAGTGAAGACCCGATGAGGCCCCGCCTTGATGATGGATGGAAGCACCGGATTACCCGGCGCCAGCAGCTGACTCCCGGCGGCCGCGCGGAGCTCTTTCAGTAAACGGTGGTCGGCGGTGCGTATGCCGACGTTTACAAAACCCTGGTTAAGCCCAAGATCGAACAATATGTCTTCACGATCTTCAGTCCGCAACGCCTCGTGATCGGGACCGAGCTCGGTGATGCCTGCTGCCTGCGGAAGCCGCGCTGCCGCGCGCGGCAGGCAAAAGACCACGCCGTGCTGCCAGTGGTCGCGAGCCTTGCTTAAGCTTTCCCACGCAACGGGGCGAAGGTCGTTGCGCCAGCCAAAAGCCAGTCCGCCTCGGGCGGTAATCCGACCCAGCCGGCCATCCTCAGGCTCCCAGCTCTTCTCTCCAGTGTCTCGGCTGAATTCCCCGGTCGCCCCAAAGCTGCCAACACTGAAGCCATGAGTGGTTGAGTCAACACACTCTCGAAGCCGTTCGTAGGCTGTCATAGCTGCATCAGCCGTCTTTGCCTGAGGAGCAGAAACAAGAAAAAAGGTGCACCCATCGCGGCCGTAACCACGCCGAGCGGGATCACGGCACGACTCGCGTCACCGCGGATCAGCAGGTCGGCACTGACCAGTACCAGGGCGCCAAGCAGACAGGTCACGGGCAGTAGCCGGCGATGTTGCGGACCGACCAGCAGTCTCGTGATGTGCGGGACCACAAGGCCAACAAAACCGATGCCCCCGGCGACGGAAACCGCCACCCCAGTCAGCGCCGCCGTAACCAGCAGGAGATTACGCCGTACCCGAACCACATCCACGCCAACTGAATTGGCGTGGATTTCGCCCACCAGCAGGATATCCAGATCGCGCTGGTAAAACACAATTGCCGCAACGCTTGCCAGGAAAACGGGCAGCAGTAGCAGTACGTGATGCCACCCGCGTCCATCCAGCCCGCCCATGGTCCAGTACACAATCGATTTACCCACTTCCCAGTGCTGCAGCGCGAGCGCCAACACCAGCGAAATCATGGCAACGTTAAACGCACCGACCGCTATGCCTGCCAGCAGGAGTGTCCCCATTGGAACGTGGCCACGCGCTGTCGCGATCCGGTAGACCACGGCAATGGTGAGCCCCGCTCCGAGAAACGAGAAAAGCGGTAAGGCCCAGACGTTGATCGCCGCCAGGCCAAAGAAAATGGCGATGACGGCGCCCAGTGATGCACCGGACGACACGCCCAGGATGGAAGGCGACGCCAGTGGATTCCGGAACAGGCTTTGCAGCACCGCGCCGCTGACCGCCAGCGAGGCGCCAACCAGCAGCGCGGTAGCGACCCTGGGCAACCTCAGTTCCCAGAGGACCTTTGCCTGCCAGGCCTCCACCTCTGTCAGCCAACCATCAAGGCGTCCGCCGGTGAGCGCACTCGCCAGCAGCTGGATGGTGGTGCGTAGGTCGACCTCTGCCGGTCCGATGACCACCGCCAGCAGCGTGACGCCAAGCAGCAGCAATCCCAACAGCACCCACAGCGGCCGGCCGGCAAGTACACCGGTAGCCTTTCTCCTCGTTGCGAGAGCAAGACTCACCGTTTCACCACCGAAGCCGTAAACGCGCCCGGGTGCAGCAGCCGAGCAACTTCCTCAACGCCCCGCACGCGGTGCGGTGAGATCGAGGTGAGCCAAGCTCCCTCAATGCTGTAGATGCGACCGCTGCGGACCGCCGGTACGCCTTGCCAGGCCGGGTTCTTGAGAAGAATGTCGCTCGCAGATGGTCCGTCGGCCCCGGACCAGCCGTTGAGAAGCACAATCTCCGGCTGCAGGGACACCGCCAGCTCAGGAGAGATTCTAGGCAGCGACCCTAGCCCGGTTTCGGCACTAACGTTTTTGCCGCCAGCCAGCGTAATGGTCTCGTGCATCAGGCTGCCGGGTCCCGCCGTTGACCCGCTCATGCCGTAGAAAAGCACGCGCGGCCGCTCTCGACCCGCCACCCGGTTACGCACCGCATCGATCCGCTCATCCATCTCAGCAAGCCACGCTTCTCCCCGACCCTCTTCCCCGACCGCCAGGGCGAGCGTGCGAACATTGCTGCGGATATCGTCGTGGGAGTCGAAGCGGGTAAAACGCAGCAGCGCGATGCCTGCATCGAGCAGCATCGAAGCGGTGACCGCATTGGTGTACGCCGCCAGCAGCACCAAGTCGGGCTGCGCGGCGATGACTTCCTCAACGTCGCCGTAGTTGCGTCTAATGCTG
>JBCDKA010000307.1:0-3051 GCA_038747195.1 Pseudomonadota bacterium | reverse complement strand
TGATGGCCCCGTCACACATCTGGGTCGTCGACGACGACGAATCGATCCGCTGGGTCCTGGAGCGCGCGCTCAAGCGCGACGACTGGGAGGTGCGCAGCTTCGGCGCCGCGGACGAAATGCTGGAGGCCGCCACGGGCGGTTGGCCCGATCTGCTGATCACCGACGTTCGAATGCCCGGCATGGACGGTCTGGACCTGGTCTCCCGCGTCTCAGCCGACGCACCGGACCTCCCGGTCATCGTGATGACCGCCTACTCGGATCTGGATACGACGGTCAGTGCCTTCGACCGAGGGGCGCACGAGTATCTGGCGAAACCCTTTGATGTCGACGAGGTCGTCGATACCGTGACCCGGGCGCTCGAAGACGCGGCCGCGACCCCGGCCGCAGGCAGCACCACGCAGCCCGACATGATCGGCGAGTCGGCGGCCATGCAGCGCGTGTTTCGGCAGATCGGTCGCCTGTCCCGCTCGCATCTTTCGGTGCTGGTAACCGGAGAAACCGGGACAGGCAAAGAACTGATCGCGCAGGCGCTGCACCGTCTGGGTCCGCGCAGCGAAGGACCGTTTGTCGCGATGAATACCGCTGCAGTGCCGCATGAGCTGCTGGAGTCCGAGCTGTTTGGCCACGAGCGGGGGTCCTTTACCGGCGCCACCCAGCGGCACTTTGGCCGCTTCGAACAGGCGAACGGCGGTACCCTGTTTCTCGATGAGATCGGGGACATGCCCCCTTCCCTGCAGACGCGGCTTCTTCGCGTGCTGGCTGAGGGTCAGTTCTTTCGGGTCGGCGGCCGACAGCTGATCGGGGTGGACGTGCGGGTGATCGCCGCCACCCACCAGGACCTGGCGGCGCAGGTCGCGGGTGGATCCTTTCGCGAAGACCTTTATCACCGCCTGAACGTCGTGCAGATCGGGGTTCCTCCCTTGCGGGATCGCAACGGCGATATCCAGCTGCTCGCGGAACACTTCCTGCGTCGTGCGGCTACGGAATCGGGTCTTGAGACCAAGCAGCTGACGGCCGACGCGCTCGACCTGCTGCAGCGCTATCAGTGGCCCGGTAACGTTCGGGAGCTCGAAAATCTGTGCCGCAGCCTGACGGTCATGGAGCCCGGGCGTCTGCTGCGCGCTGAGCAGCTCCGCGGACGGCTCAAGAGCGATACGCCGAGCCTGCCGCCGGCGAGCCGCAGCTGGGAGCAGCTGTTCCTGAACTGGTTTGAGGAAAGGCTCAGCGACGGAACCGAAATGCCCATGAGCGCCGCCAGCGATCAGCTCCAGCGGCTCATGATCCGCGCCGCATTGGCGCGAACCCGTGGGCGCAAGGAGGCCGCCGCGCGCCTGCTTGGCTGCGGCCGAAATACGCTCACCCGGCGGATGGCGGCTCTCCAGCTCGACCCCTGACCGGCGCCGCAAGCGCCATCAGCCGGTCAACTGTCAGGCTTCGCTGACGTCCCCCCGGCTATACTTTTTTACCTACGCGGTTCTATACTTAGGCGGGAAGAACAATAACAGGCAGCGGGGAACTGCCACCGCTTGCTCACCATGACGTCGAATAGCGCCAGGTGTGACGCTGGCAGCTTACCTGTTCAATTGCAGCTGGGAAGCGATGCCTCATGACTCAGGTCACTTTTCCGCCGGACGCGGTTGAACAGGAGATTGCAGACTTTCGAATCGCTGAGGAGATGCTCAGCGAGAAAGATCCGTCTTTTCTGCGCTACGTTCAGCAGCGCCGCGCCGCTTTTGAAAAAAACTTTGGCAAGGAAGCGTTTTCCGACTTTCTGGACAAAGCGCAGCGCGCCCTGATTATTGCGTACGCTCGCGTGGCGCTCCGTCACGGCGCTTGGGGTGATGATCTCCACCATTACCACAACGAAGGCCACGCCGTAGAAATCCTCGTCGGGCGCATCAACTATCTCTGCGAACGGGCTGGCGCGCAGCGTCTCAAGCCACTGGACTGGGTCATGCTGACGCTGTTTGCCGCGACACACGATTTGCGGCAGCGGGAAAAGCCTGACATCGAAGCGCTGATCGGCAACAACGAGCGCGCCAGCATCCAGGAGGCCCATCGAATCCTGACGGGCGTTGGCTTTGACCCGGATACCGACCGAGAGGTGTTCGACGATCTGGAAATGATGATCGCGGGCAGCACCTTCAACGTACAGCCGAAGCAGAACCCCAACATCTCGCCGGCCGAAGCCGCAAGCTCCTGCGGCGCGCTGGCGCCGATGCTGGTCAAAGAGCTCGACCAGAACAATCCCGAATGGGCTGAGGATTCAGCCCTGAAGCGCCGGGTGCGCCTGACGCTGATCGCCTCCGATCTGGATACCGCTAACGTGGCGGAGCCGATCATCAAGTACGCGAAGAGCGCGGTCCGGCTGTGCAAAGAGATCGAGTTCCGCAGCGGCAGAGATCTGGACAGCCCGGAATCCGCGGGGCCCGTGCTGGGCTTTTTGACCCGCGGCCAGGAAGCCTATTTCTTCGAGCTGCACGAATTCGACTCCAAGATCGGCAACGAGATCCTCGGTCCGATGAAAGAGGCCAACGCGCCCATGCTGACCGCCCTGTGCGATCACATGCGGAAAGTGTTTCCCGATGCGCCGGGCCCGGATGTGACCGGACGCATGATCCTCGACGAGTTCATGCACAAAGCCTCGGAAATCGGCGGCCGCGTGGCAAAAGCCTAGCCCCACTAGGCTCGGCTGCTAAACCTCCAGCCAGAAAGTGACCGGCCCATCGTTGGTCAGGGTGACCTGCATATCCGCACCGAACCGCCCGGCACCGACCGGTGAGTGGCACCGCTCAGCTTTGGCGAGAACATAGTCGAACAGCTCGCGGCCGAGCGCCGGGGGGGCTGCGGTACTGAAGCCGGGACGGTTGCCCTGCCGCGTGTCAGCTGCCAGCTTGATCTGTGGCACCAGCAGCAACCCGCCGCTGATGTCGGTGAGCGAGCGGTTCATCCGGCCCTGCTCGTCCGGAAACACGCGGTAAGCCAGCAGCCGCTGCAGCAGCCGGTCTGCCT
Source organism: Pseudomonadota bacterium (assembly GCA_038747195.1). Lineage (GTDB taxonomy): Bacteria > Pseudomonadota > Gammaproteobacteria > Xanthomonadales > SZUA-38 > JANQOZ01. The sequence goes on along the minus strand of JBCDKA010000307.1, from coordinate 39 downwards.
TGACCTCCGTATCCTCGGGCTGAACGCCCAGCAGCACCG
>JBCDKA010000306.1:0-3060 GCA_038747195.1 Pseudomonadota bacterium | reverse complement strand
GGAGGCGCAGCCAACAGACAACCCGCCAGCCGGCGCAACGGATCGTCCCGCCATGACCCAACACAGCATCACGGTTTACAGCAAGGCCAGGCCCGGTGCCATGGACCCCGCCGCCTTCAGCGATCAGGGGGGTTATCGCGCCGAAGTCCCGGGTTACGCCGTTGTCCGAACCGTTCGCACGATGGACCTCAGCGAGCCTTCGGTGGCGTTCACGGACGTTGCGTCCGCCATCGACCCGACAACGGTCGCTTTCAAGTCCTTGAGCTTTCCTGAAAGCACCCGGGTCATCGAGCAAAACTACCGCTACGACCTGGTCAGCACCGCCCGGATGCTCGAACAGTTCCTCGGGCAGGAGCTCACGCTGAAAAACGTGCTGGGCTCCGAGGTTGAGACCTACAGTGGCACGCTGATGACCAGTCAGGGCACCAGCGTTGTCCTGCAGCTGGCCGACGGCCGCCTGGTGAGTCTGGCGGACGTGGGCAACATCACCTTCCCCGATCTTCCTGGCGGGCTGATTACCCGACCCACTCTGCAGTGGCAAGTTGCCACCGACCAGCCTGGGGACCATGAAGTTGAGGTCAGCTATGAGACCTCCGGCATGACCTGGTGGGCCGACTACAACCTGCTGCTGGACGAACGCAGCGGCTGTCAGCTGGATCTCCAGGCCTGGGTCAGTATCGTCAACCAGTCCGGCGGGAGCTTCGACGGCGCTCGGCTGAAGCTCATCGCCGGCGACGTCAATCGCGCACCCAAAGCCACCCCGGTCCAGCCCACGGCCATACGTCGAAACATGGCGGAAATGACCCAGGCGGACGCTGGCTTCCAGGAGCAGGCTTTTTTTGAATACCACCTGTACACGCTCGGGCGGCCGGCGGATCTCCCCGACCGCTCGCTGAAGCAGCTTGAGCTCTTCCCAACGGCCGTTGGCGTCGAATGTCAAAAGCAGCTGCTGTTCACCGCAGGCTACCGGCCATACGGGGTGTTTTCGGAGCCGTTTACCAAAGCGGGCCACCCGCTGCCCCTACGCGGCGACGTGGCGGTTGAGCTTCACTTCGTCAACGCCGAAGACAATAAGCTCGGCCTGCCGCTGCCGGCCGGGCGGGTGCGCGTTTCCCAGCGCAATCCCGACGATGGCAATCTGGAGTTCATCGGCGAGGACGTTATCGGTCACACGCCGCGCAACGAAACGCTCGCCATTGCCCTGGGCAACGCGTTCGACGTCAAAGGCGAACGACGCCAGGCCGACTTTCGCTGGAATGCCGGCGAGCGGTGGATGGAAGAAACCATCGAGGTTGAGCTTCGCAACCAGAAGCAGGAGCCGGCCACGGTTGTCGTAAAAGAGTCGATGCTTCGCTGGTCAAACTGGCGCGTCACCAGCCAGAGCCATGAATTTAGCCAACCTGACGCAGCGACCATCGTTTTTGCGGTTGACGTCGGCGCTGAACAGGTCGAAACCGTCAGCTACACGGTCCGCTACGAGTGGTAGGCCGCTGACTCAGCGGCGGCGCAGGCTGCTCCGGCGGCTGTTCACGTAACTCTCCATCGCCTTGAGCTGGCGCTCTTCGGCGAGCCGCAGCAGCCGCCTCAGCCAGGCGGCATCCAGCGGATCTGGCCCCCGGAACGCCGGCGCCAGCGGTTCGCTGTAGCGCCCGATCTGGTTGGCGAGGTTCACGCTCGCATCTTTCATAAACAGGTGCAGATCCTGGCACAAGTCTTTGAGCAGCTGCGGCGTCTGGGTGTTGTCGATGTCCTGATGGGCACGCTTCAAGGCCATCCAGACAATGTGGGCGCGTTCAAAAAGATCGTGTTCACAGGCCAGGCGAAGACGCACCGCCACCTTGGCAAAATCATCGGCGTCCTGGTGGCTCGCCGCAGACTGCGCGAGCTTCGATAGCTGGCTGTCGAGCTCCTCATCCCGCAGCATGAAGCGCGACTCGATCGCACCTCGCGCTGCCTGGCGAATGGCGTCGTCAAGCACCGCCGCTCACCCGCCGGCTAGGGGATTGTCCGGGTTGGCAATCCACTCGCTCCACGAGCCGACGTAAAGCTTAGAGCCCGTCAGCCCGAGGTGCTCCATGCACGCCAGGTTGAAGCACGCGGTCACGCCGGAACCGCACATGTGGGTCACCTGATCGGGGGCAACATTCCCCAGCGTTTCCCGCCATAGCGCACGCAGCGCTTCCTCATCGGCCAGCCTGCCGTCTGCCAGGCTGTCAGCAAACGGTCGGTTGACGGCTCCGGGCACGTGGCCAGCGATTGGATCGATCGGCTCCTGCTCGCCGCGAAAGCGATTGGCAGCTCGAGCATCCAGCAGCATCGCCCCCCCCTCGACGGCGGCCTCATTCTCTTTGATCAGAGCCTGGACCTGCTGCTCGGTCACCATCGGCATCGAACCCGAGACAAGCCCCGGTGTGTCGCTTGCCGCGACCGGGCCAGCCTCATCGCTGGACATTGCGCCGCCAGCAGCCTCCCAGGCGGCCAGGCCACCATCGAGGATGTAAACCTGGTCGTGACCCAGCCAGCGCAGCATCCACCAGGCGCGCGCCGCCATGGCCCCACTCACATCGTCATAGACCACCACCGGCCCCGCACCCACACCCCACGCCTGGCAACGTTGAGCGAAATCCTCAAGCGCGGGCAGCGGGTGGCGTCCCCGGCCGCCCGAATGATCGGCGAGGTCCTGGTCCAGGTCTGCAAAGCGAGCGCCGACGATGTGGCCGGCAGCAAACAGCTGGCGACCCGCGTGCGGATCGTCGAGCCGAAAACGGCAGTCGAGCCAGAGCGGCGGCGACGCCAGCTCCATGACCCACGCCGGGCTGACAAAAACGGGTGTGCTGCTCGCCGATTCCGACGGCGGCGATGAGTTCGATAAGCTCACTGTTGCTCTCCCCGGGTCTGAACCCGCACAGCAAGGTTGTGAAGCATGGCTGCCGTAGCCCCCCAGATGCGCCAGGACTCATATTGAATCACGTGGACGCGGGCCGAGCGCCCGGCGCGATGCATGGTCTCCAGACGATAGTTTCCCAAATTCAGCAGGAAATCCAGCGGCACCTCAAAAGC
>JBCDKA010000305.1:0-3077 GCA_038747195.1 Pseudomonadota bacterium | reverse complement strand
GGTGGAGGCTGGCGCCGGACAGATCGAGTGCACGATCAACGGGATCGGGGAGCGCGCCGGCAACGCCTCGCTGGAGGAGATCGTCATGGCACTGCGAACCCGCGCGGACCACTATGGGCGTCAGACGAACATCGACACTACCAAACTTCATCCGGCCAGCCGCCTGCTGGCGGGGATTACCGGCACCTTCGTGGCCCGCAACAAGGCCATCGTCGGAGACAATGCCTTCGCGCATGAAGCCGGCATTCATCAGCACGGTGTGCTGGAGCACGCTGAAACTTACGAGATCATGAAGCCCGAGGACGTCGGCGTGCAGAAGTCTGACCTCGTGCTGGGCAAACACAGCGGCCGCCACGCGGTGTCCGATCGTATCAAGGCGCTGGGCTTTGACGTGGAAAACGTCGACATGGCGAGCGTCTTCAAATCGTTTAAGTCGCTGGCGGACCGCAAAAAGCGGATCTACGACGCCGATCTGGAGGCCCTCGTGACCGGCCAGGCAGCGCGCAGCGGCCCCTGGCAGCTCAGCGCGCTGCGGGTGGTGAGCGGCAGCGGCGAAGAGGACGCGTCAGCCAGCGTATCCCTCACCCACGAGTCGGGCGAAGTCCACAGCGAGGAGAGCCACGGCGACGGTCCGCTGGACGCGGCCTTTAAGGCCATGATCCGCGCTACCGGCCTGGCTCTGCGGGTCAGCGGCCTGGCCGTTCGAAGCGTGACGCAGGGTGAAGATGCGCAGGGTGAAGCCGAGGTTCGGGCGCAGTGGGGCGAAAGTGAGCTCAAAGGCACCGGCGTCAGCACTGATATCATTGCGGCCTCCACGCAGGGCCTGCTGGAGATCATCAATGCGGCCAGCCGCCAGGTGAATCGCCAGTCCACCCCGAGAGAAGACGCGCCCGCGAGAAACTCCGTCTAGCGGGCTGATTCAACCGTCGTGGGCCCGCTCCCGACTATCAGTAGACATAACAGGACAGCAGCATGCCAAAAATGACCCCCCCACCCTTCATCTGGTTCAACGGCAGCACGATGCCGTGGGACGATGCGCGGGTGCACGTAATGACCCACGCGTTGCATTACGGGTCGAGTGTCTTTGAGGGTATTCGGGTCTACGAGACGCCGGATGGCCCGAGGGGCTTTCGCATCACCGACCACCTGAAACGGCTGCATGATTCGGCAAAAATCTACCGCATGCCCGTGCCGTACACGGTCGATGAGCTGCTGACCGCCTGCGGAGGCCTCGTGGCGGCCAACGAGCTTCCGTCAGCCTACATCCGGCCGATCGTGTTCCGCGGCGCCGGGACTCTCGGAGTGGCTCCCACGCCGGAAACGCCGGTAGAGGTGGCGGTTGCGGCGGTTAAGTGGGGCGCCTATCTCGGGGAGGAGGCGATGGCCAACGGCGTGGACGTCTGTATGTCCAGCTGGCAGCGCTATGCCCCCAACACGCTGCCAGCCATGGCGAAGGCCGGCGGCAACTACCTGTCGGGCCAGCTGATCGCCGAAGAGGCTCATCGCCTCGGCTTCAGCGAAGGCATTGCGCTCAGCAGCAACGGCATGCTGAGCGAGGGCTCCGGCGAAAATCTGTTTGTCGTGCGCGACGGCAAGATCTATACGCCGCCGGCGGGCGCGTCGATCCTCTACGGCATCACCCGTGACACGGTGTTCAAGCTCGCGGCTGATGAAGGCATCGAGGTGATCGAGCAGGATATGCCTCGGGAACTCCTCTACCTGGCTGACGAGATCTTTTTCACCGGGACCGCCGCCGAGATTACGCCGGTGCGCTCCGTTGACCGGATCAACGTGCGCAGCGAAGGGCGCGGACCGATCACCAAACGCCTCCAGGAACTCTTCTTCGGCCTGTTCACCGGACAAACCTCTGACCAGCACGGCTGGCTCGAAACCCTGCCAACCAAGGAGTCCGCCGTTCATGGCCAGTCCGCAGTCTCTGTTTGAAAAGATCTGGGCAGCCCATGAGGTTGTCAGCGAGACGCCGGCGACCCCGGGGGTGCTCTTTATCGATCTGCACCTGACCCATGAGGTGACTTCCCCGCAGGCCTTTGCCATGCTGCGCGAACGTGGTCTGAAAGTGCGTCGACCGGACTTGACGCTCGCCACCATCGATCACTCGACCCCAACGCTGCCGGCCCAGGGCGGCCGACGCCCCTACGTGACCGAGCAGGCTCGGACCCAGGTCGCCACGCTGCGCGAAAACTGCCGCGACTTCGGGATCACCCTTCACGACTGGGACAGCGACTATCGCGGCATCGTGCACGTGATCGGGCCGGAGCTGGGCGCCACGAGCCCGGGAAAAACCATCGTCTGCGGCGATAGCCACACCAGCACACACGGCGCGTTCGGGGCACTGGCCTTTGGCATCGGTGCCACCGAGGTTGGCCATGTCCTGGCAACCCAGTGCGTGCTGCAGCGCAAACCCAAGTCGATGCGGATCACCATCGACGGTGAGCTCGGCGCCGGGGTGACGGCCAAAGATCTGATCCTCCATATCATCGGCACCATCGGCGTCAGCGGTGGTACCGGTCACGTCATCGAATATGCCGGCAGCACCATCGAGGGCCTGGACATGGAGCAGCGCATGACCGTCTGCAACATGAGCATCGAAGCCGGTGCGCGGGCCGGCATGATCGCGCCCGACCAGAAAACCTTCGACTATCTGCGCGGCCGGCCGCTTAGCCCCGAAGGCGAGGCGTTTGATGCAGCGGCAGAGCGGTGGCAAGCGCTGCGCAGCGACGAGGGCGCCACCTTCGACCGCGAGGTGAAGATCGACGCTGCGGACATCGCGCCGACCATCACCTACGGCACGCACCCCGGCATGGTGGTCCCCATCACCGAGTCCATCCCCGCTCCCGCCGACGCGTCGGAGGAAAAGGCGCTGGAATACATGGGGCTGGATGCCGGCCAGTCGATGATCGGTACAAAGGTCGACGTGGTCTTTGTCGGTAGCTGCACCAATTCCCGGATCTCCGATTTGCGGGCGGCCGCAGCGCAGCTGAAGGGCCGCAAGGTCCATCCCGACGTCACCATGCTGGTGGTGCCGGGCTCGGAACAGGTTTACCGGGCCGCCGAGC
>JBCDKA010000304.1:0-3094 GCA_038747195.1 Pseudomonadota bacterium | reverse complement strand
GTCCGAACTAAACCTGCCGACAGGTCGGCGACCGACCACTGAGAGCCGATACTGGCGCGGCCGGCGGCTACTACGATGTCGGTGGCGGTCAGCGTTTGGCCACCAAATACTTTGGCTTCAGTCAGGATGTCATGGCCCACCGACTGGGGGCCGATGGTCAGCTCGCCGTCGCTTTCGACAACCCGGCTACCGCCGCCCAGACCAATCGAGAGTATGTCGGGCATTCGAAAATTGGTGCGCACGCCGCCGATGTCGACGTTGATCGACGACTCTCGGGGGAAGCCGTCGACCAACACGCCTACGTCGGTGGTCGTGCCGCCGATGTCGACGACGATGGCGTTGCTTTCGCCGGTCAGGAACGCGGCGCCCCTCATGCTGTTGGTGGGACCCGAAGCAAAGGTGAGCACAGGGAACTGCTTTACGGCGCTCGCCTGCATCAGCGTGCCGTCGTTTTGCGTGATGTACAGCGGCGCCGCTATCCCGAGTTCATTGAGGGCGGTTTCAAAGGCGTCTACGACGAGTGCTGAAAGCTCGCGTAGCGAGGCGTTCATCACGGCGGCGCTCTCGCGCTCCAGCAAACCCAGGCGACCGATGTCTGTCGCCTGCGTGACGGAAACCCCGGGGATTTCTTCGGCGATGATGGCGGCGGCCTGCGCTTCGCCTTCCCGGTTGAGCGGCCCAAACACGCTGGACACCGCCACCGCGCTTAACCCCCGGTCAGCGAAGCGCCGCGCGGTCCGCCGCACGGCCTCTTCGTCGAGTCCGGTAATCGGACTGCCGTCCACCTGATAGCCACCCGGCAGAATTTCTGAATCGCCAAAAACCGCGGCGCGCATGGCCTCGGGCCAGGCCACCAGCGGTGGCAGGGAACGGGTCGCCGGCGCGCCGAGTCGCATGACACCAACCCGGGTTAGACCCCGGGCCTGAACAAAAGCGTTGGTGAACTGCGTGGTACCGATCATCACGCTGCTGATGGCCGCCATGTCGAGGCCTGCCTGCCCGACAACCTGCCCGACAGCGTTGATCACGCCCGAGCTGATGTCCTCAGTGGTGGGTGATTTGACCGAAGCGAGAATACTGCTCCCGTCCAGCACCACCGCGTCGGTATTAGTGCCCCCGACGTCGACGCCGATTCTCAGCAAACTCGTCTACCCCCTCAGATCACGAGGAGTTCATCTTGGCGCGAGGCTTCCGCCAGCTTCAACGACTTTGTGGAGTAGTCGGATTTTCGGGGGTGGGTAGGGGGAGACCTAAAACCGGGTAGTCACAGGAGATTTCTGCGGGTCGCCTCAGCGATGGCGCCCTGCCGAGTCGTCGTATCGAGCGTCCGATAGATATTCTTCAGGTGGAACTTGATCGTGTTTTCGCCGACATCGATTCGCCGGGCGATCTCTTTGTTAGAGAAGCCTCGCTGGACGTGCTGCAAGACTTCCACCTGGCGGCTGGTGAGTACCGAGCGGGCGCGGTCACGAGCCCGAACCTCGCCCTGCAGCGCCTGGAGGATGTCGCGCAGAAAGCGATCTCGAAGTCGGTTGGAGCCGGCGCTCTGGCTTTGCGCCGAAAACTGCTCCAGTAGGGGGAGGATCAGCTCACCGTCCTCGATGAAAGGTCGCTGATGATCGTCGAACAGAGCAAGGGAAACGGCTCGATCGACAAAAGCGAACGCTTCGTCGGTCCGGTCGCTCTGAAACAGACACATGGCGCGCAGGAGCATCGGCTCCAGTTCGCCATAGTCGGCTCCAAGCGACTCGAGCTCCGCAGCTAGCCCATCGAGTTCTCCTAACGCGTCCACCGGCCGCTCGGCAAACAGCGCCAGGCGCGCAAGCAGCAGTCGATGGGCCACGTAGATCCGGCGCGTGGAAAGGTTTTCCGGATCAAACTCTTCACACGATCGCGCGATGCCGAAGCGATCAGCGGCAGCCAAGGCAGCGTCGCCGTCACCCGTCCACAGCAGGTTCTGGATTTGCTGCACCTCAATCATGGCGGTCAGTCGCGGCACGTCGGCCGACACCGCAAAGCGGCGGCCTCGCTGCAGAACTTCCTCAGCCGCCTCGAAGCCCTCGGTTGCACGGCTGATGCCAGCGGCAACGCCGAAGGTGGTGTGGTGAATGTCGAACCAGGCATCAAAATTGCCCATGCGCGCCAGCGGTTCGCTGATGCACTCGCGTGCCTGATCGAGCTTGTTCTGCAGATACAGAAGCTCGGCGCGATAGACCGACTCGATCAGCGCAAAATCGCTGTCGGGGCTGAAATACTGCTTTACCAGGTGGTCATTTTCCGCGTAAACCATCTCCGTATCGCGGAGCTTGCCCTGCATCAGCAGCGACTTGCCCTGGTGAAAATAGATAAAGCTTTCCATATAGACCGCGTTCACGCGCCGGAAGTAGGCGATCGCGCGGTTGCCGGCGCTCTGGCAGCGATCCAGCTGGCCCGCCTGCAGATAAATCAGACAGGCCACATTAAAGGCGGTGGCCCGAAGGAGCGACTCGTCTAGCGGCAACGACTCGCAGAGCTGTTCGATGCGCGCGAGATCCGATGCCGTGAAGGGGCGATCTTCATAGCCGGAAATCAGGCAGTCCATCAGGGCGATTTCCGCCTGCTGCAGCGGCACGATCGGCTGGCCGTTCCACACCGTGAAGTCCTCGGTCTGAGCGCGCAGCCCCTCAAAAACCTCTCGCGCCGCCGCCATCTCCTGCTGTTTGAGCAGCGCATGGGCGCGAAACAGCGACAGTCGAAGATGGGCGTCGATATCCGCCGGCGCAACCAGGTCCGCGGCCAGCTCCATGAGGTCCAGGTGCCCTTTTAGATACAGCAGCCAGCCGCCGCGCGCCTCGAGCTCAGCGGCCACGGCACTCGTATCTCCGGCGGCATGGGCGTGACGCACCGCCTCGGTGAGATCGCCATGTGTCAGATGCCAGTCGGCCGCCTTTCCGTGCAGCGCCTCGACCTCATTAGGGCAAGTCCGCTTGAGGTTTCCGACTAAAAATTCCCGGAAAAGGTTGTGGTACCGATACCAGCGGCGCTCCCGGTCAACCGCCTCGATCAGCAGATCCTGCTTCTGCAGCCGCTCAAGGACAGACCAACCGTCGGTGCG
>JBCDKA010000303.1:0-3101 GCA_038747195.1 Pseudomonadota bacterium | reverse complement strand
GCCTTCGGTACCTGAGGGCAGCAGCTGCCAATCGCTGAGCCTTCGGGCAAGCTCTCGAAGTTTCTGGTCCGCAATCTCAGCCAGCGGCGACTCTGCGAGCGCCGGCCAGAAGTCACGCTGCAGCTCGTTCACGAGCGCTTTGGGCAGCCAGCGGCCAAGCAGCGTCCGCAAGCGCTGCCTGGGCTCATCACCCTTGCGCGTCAACAAGACCTCCGACAGCGCGAGGTTTGGCAGTAGGTTTACCGAGATATGCTGCCCTTCCCGCCAATAGCTGGAGAGCTGCAGCGCTGCCGGGCCGCTCAGCCCCCGGTGCGTAAACAGCAGGTTTTCGTCAAACACCGCCGGGCCGCAGGACATCGAGCTGGCGATGGAAACCCCCGACAGCCGCGCCACCATCTCGCCCACCTTTCCGGAAAACGTAAAGGGGACCAGGCCCGCCCGTGTTGGCCGGACTTTGAGATCGAACTGACGCGCCAGCCTGAACCCAAAATCGCTGGCGCCCATTCGCGGAATGGAAAGCCCTCCGGTCGCAACCACCAGCGATTCGCCGTGAATCTCCCCAATTCGACAGCTCACCTGATAGCCGTTCGTTCCCGACGCAACGTCGGTAACAGCGCTTTGCGTCTCGATCTGGACGCCAGCGGCGTCACATTCTGCCTTGAGCATCGCCACAATCTGCTTCGAGCTCTCGTCGCAAAAAAGCTGGCCGGCCGTCTTTTCCTGGTAGGCAATCTGATGGGCCTCAACGAGGTCTACAAACTCTTCCGGGCTGTAGCGGCTCAGGGCCGATTTGCAGAAGTGGGGATTGGCCGACAGAAAATGGACCGGGCGGGTATTGAGATTAGTGAAGTTGCAGCGGCCGCCCCCGGACATCAGGATCTTTTTGCCGATCCGGTTAGACCCCTCCAGCACCAGCACCCGGCGGCCGCGCCGGCCGGCGGTGACGGCACACATCAATCCAGCCGCGCCGCCCCCCAAAACGACTACGTCATAAGACTGCATCCGCGCCCTTCAGAGCCCGGCCACCCGAACCGCGCGTTGACGCCTGGTCTCCCGGTAACCTAGCGCTCCTCGCGCTTCAGGTTTGGGTCGATCGCGTGATAAACCTTGCCGTTGGCGGCCGGGTCCATCAGCGTCTGCACAATGAGGGCGCCAACGTCTTCGCGGTGAATCATGCCCATCGTCGGCGCTTCACTGAGCTGCCCGTTTCCGGTGGCCGGCTCGCTGCGCAGCCCGCCCGGGCGGATGATGGTGTAATCCATGCCGCTGGCAATCAGGTAGTCTTCACCCAACGTTTTCTCGTGCAGAATCGTCTTGAAGAAGCCGGCGTCCGGAGCGGGTTTTTCTCGCGCGTCGTCCCCCGCACCGATGGAGCTCACCAGGACCATTCGTTTAACGCCATGCTTCTTGGCCGCGTCTACCATGTTGCGAACGCCGGTGAAATCCGGACGAGGCTGATCGGGTCGCCCTCCAATTGCGCTGACGATCGCCTTAAAGCTGCCGCCCGCAACCGCCTTTTCCACGTCTTCGGCCGACAGCGCGTCGCCGACGGCAAAGGAAACGCCCATCGGCGTCAGCTTCTCGCGATTGGAGGTCGGCCGGACAAAAGCCGTCACCGGTATGCCGCGCTCACGCAGCCGTTCGACGGTCGCCAGCCCCGTGCCGCCGGTGGCGCCAAACACGAGCACCGCGTTGTCTTCCGCGTTGGCGGAAAAGGAAAATCCGCCGAGCGAGGTGGCCGCAATCAGCCAGGTCATGATGATGCGCTTCATGAGTTTTTCTATCTCCTGAGAATGAGTGCCGCCTCGCGGCCGAGTCGCCAGCAAGTCTAGCGCGATCGGCCGTGCAGCGCCTCGACAAATCGCGAGCGCCAGGCAACGATGTCATTGCGTTTGAGCGTCTCCAGCATGACCTGGTGGCGCTCGCAGCGCTCCTCGAGCGACATATTGAGCGCAGCGCCAATCCCGTCTGCGACCGCGTCGCGGTCATAGGGATTGATCAGCACCGCCTCCGTTAACTCCTGGGCGGCGCCGGCCAGCGTCGACAGCACCAACACACCCGGGTCCTCCGGGTCCTGCGCCGCGAGGTACTCCTTGGCAACCAGATTCATACCGTCGCGGATGGGTGTCACCAGGCCGATGGCCGCGTTGCGGAAATAGCCCATCAGACGTTTACGGTCGACGCCTTTGTTCAGGTAACGAATGGGTACCCAGTCGGCTTCAGCAAAGCGGCCGTTGATGCGGCCCGAGGTCTGCTCCAGCTCGGCGCGGATTTCTTCGTAGGCTCTGACACCGGAGCGCGTCGGCGGTGCAATCTGCAGATAGGTGAGGTTGGACTGAGTGTTGGGATACTTCTCCAGCAGGCGCTCGTAGGACAGCAGTCGCTGGGTCAGCGCCTTGCTGTAGTCGAGCCGATCCACGCCGATCATCAGATCACGCCCCGCCAGGCTCCGCACCAGGTTTCGAACCTGGCCGAGCGACTGGGCGGCCAGCGAGAGGTCCTGCAGTTCGTCAACGTCGATACCGATGGGAAAGACGTCGGCCCTTAACCTCCCTCCCCCGATCTCGATATCTCCGCTGGGCAGCAGCGTGCCGCCGATGTTTGGCTGAGTCACCGCCTGCTGAAAGCAGGCCAGGTCCCGCTGCGTGTGAAAACCCACGACGTCGTAAGCACACAGGCTGCGGAGCAGATACTCGTGATTCGGCACGGCCCGAAACGCTTCATAGCTCGGAAAAGGCACGTGCAGAAAAAATCCGATCGGGTTATCGATCCCGGCGGCCCGAAGCTCGGCTGCGAGCGGTATGAGGTGATAGTCGTGTACCCAGATCACGTCGTCCGGCTTGACCAGGGCAGCCAGCTTGCGCGCCAGCGCCGTATTGACGCGCCGGTAGCCGTCAAAGTCGGCCGATTCATAGTGCATGAACGACAGCAGGTAGTGACAGACCGGCCAGAGCACCCGATTGGAGAAGCCGTTGTAGTATTGCTCGAAATCGCGTTCGTTGAGCTCGACCGTGGCGTACTCGATGTTGCCGCTGCGGCTGATCTCGGGATCGCGGGTCTCCCGGTCGGTGAGCTTGCCGCTCCAGCCGAACCACATGCCG
>JBCDKA010000302.1:0-3178 GCA_038747195.1 Pseudomonadota bacterium | reverse complement strand
TTCAGCATGCTGTGCATCAGCTCAGCGACCGTCATTTGTCCATCCCCACCGGCAAACACGCTCGCCTCGCGCAGGCTTTGGGTCACGAAGCTCGAGGTTGCCCGCTCGCTGGCGAGCAGCTCTAGCGCCCGATCACGCTCCTGTTCGATCGCCTGATTTTGGCGGTAAACGCTCAGCAGGCCGGTGACCAAAACAGCAACAATAAGCACAGACAGGCTTGTCGGCAGCCACTGCCGACGGAGAAACCGGGACCATCGATAGAGCCGGCGCTGCGCCAGTGGCGTTACCGGGCGTCGAGACTGAAGCGCCTGAATGTCGAGCTTCAGGGCAAGCGCGGAAGGGTAGCGTTCCGCAGGGTCATCGTGTGTTGCCATCTTCACGATGGCCGCAAGCTCAGCGCCGCCCACCGACGGCGCGCAGCTGACGATCAGCTCAAGAATTTTGCCCAGGGCGAAGATATCCGCCGCCACGGTGACCGGCTGGCCAGCGAGCTGCTCCGGGCTGGCAAAAGCCTGGGTGAAGCCGGCCGGTTTCTCACCGCCGAGCCCCGACAGGCCAAAGTCAATGAGTTTCACCTGGCCGGAAGCGGTCACCAACACATTGTCGGGCTTTAGATCGAGATGCAGCACGAGGTTAGCGTGCGCAGCGATCACGGCATCAAGCAGCTGGTCGAAAAGCTCGATCCGCCGATTTCTGTCGAGCCGATGGCCGTTGAGATAGGTCAGCAGGGCTGTGCCCTCTACATACTCTGACACCACAAACGGCAGGCCACGCTCGTCAGCACCGAAGTCGAGCAGCCGGGCAATATTGCCATGCTGCAGGACGCTCAGCGCTCCTGCCTCCCGCTGAATTGCTGCCAGCGCAGCCGCCGACTGGATCTGGCTGTGACCCAGCTTGGCGGCACCCTCGTGGACGATGCCGAGCTCCTCACGAGTCACCAGATACACCGAACCCATGCCGCCCTGTCCCAACGGCCGCTGGACCCGCCAACGGCCGAGCTGCGGCGGCACCTCCCGACGCATCAGCTCCTGTGCAACCGTGACGCCCGCGAGCTCGCTGAGATCAACCGCACTGGACTCAAACGCCAGCAGTTCACGCAATTCTTCGGCCGTCGCGTCATCGAGCGCGCCAAGATACCGGTCCCGCTGATCCACCGGCAGGGGGAGCAGCTCCGAAACGTGATGCGCTATGCTGTCGGTGCCGCTGGCAAGGGATTGTTGGCGATCGTCAGACATGGAAACTTCATAGTACCTTGACCGCATCCGATGACCCCAAACAACTCGTTGACCTGATCTCGCGCTGGGCTTCCGGCGACGAATCGGTTCGCGACGCCCTCTTCCAATCGCTGGCACCCCTGATGATGAGCCTGGCACGCCAGCAGCTCAACCGGAGCGGCAGGCAGCTGTCGCTGGAATCACGCGACCTGGCAAACGAAGCCAGTATCCGCCTGCTGAAGCTGATGAACCGACCGGACTCCCAGCCGCATCTGGTCAGGCTTGTTGCCAAGATGATTCGCGCAACCTGCGTTGACCTGGCTCGCGAACGCGGCGCCGCCAAGCGCCGCGGTCAACAGGTGAGTCTCAGCATGGCGGGACCCGCGGGCGACGCGCCTCTCGACCTGCTGGACCTCGATCAGGCGATCGGCAAACTGGCCCTGCGAGACCCTCTCGCGGCTGACGTTACGGAGCTGCGGTTTTTCTCCGGCCTGAGTGAATCGGAGACAGCGGATGTACTGGAGGTCTCCCGCGCAACGGTTACGCGCAAGTGGAAATTTGCGCGCTTGTTTCTGCGTCGAGCGCTCGATTAAGAAAAGCCCCGACACAGGTTGACGCTTTCACCTTTGGGATGGGCAGGCTATGCTGGAGCGGCAGTCGGGTCCCACCCGGGCTGCGGGGACAGCAAACAACGCGGGACCGTTAAGAACACGAAGACGCAGACGCGAAAGCCAGGATCCAACGAGCGGCAGCGGGGGAGCCGAGCTTTTGCAGCGCGCGATTGCCCCATCCCGATTCATGCCAGCGAATCGATCTCTCAGCGTCGAATCAACGGCGAAGCTGACCACGAAAAACGGCGTCAATCCCTAGGGGCGCAAAGCGTTGGCCGATAAGCAGGCTAGCGATGCACCGCCGGCTTTCTGGACGAGCATCCTTGAGCGGGATGTCTCCTTGCTCGACGGACAGCTCGGCACGTGGTGCTGGGATTTTGAGCAGCCGTCATTCACCTGCAGCGAGCGGCTACTCCAACTGATCGGCACCGATCGAGCCACCTTTTCTCCGCCGCCCGATGGTTACCTCGGCCTCATCCATCCAGACGAACGGGCTCGCGAACAAACCAAAATTGATGCGGTTCTTAACGATGGCGCGGCCTACCGGTCGGTTGTAAGGCTGCAGAAACTGAACGGTGACGAGTGCTATTGCCGCGTCGAGGCGGCGGCGATCATGGACGCCAACGCCAAGCCAACGGCGATCGTTGGTTTCATGGTGGATATTTCGACGGAGCGGCAGGCCCGTCGTCAGCTGGAGGACCTTCACGCCAACCTCGAGCTGGCCCAGCGGGCCGCGGGCTTTGGAATCTGGTCTTGGGACCTGGAGAAACACGAGCTCTACTGGGACGACCGTTCGTGTGAGCTTCATGGCATGACTCGGGAGGAGCTGACTGACCAACCGGAGGATTGGCTCAAGAATATGGACCCGGCTGAGCGCCGCGAAATGGCCGACCGTTTCAAGGAAGCGATGGAAACCCAGGCCGAGTATCAGGGCGAATATCGCGTCTTTCTGCCGGGGGGTGGCGAACGGATCATTCAGGGAAATGCGGTGATCCTGAGAGATCCGTCTGGCAAACCGCTGAAGGCGGTCGGCACCAACATCGATCTCACCGAAACCCGTCGCAAGGAGGCGGCCCTGGTTGAAGCAAAGGAAATTGCGCTGCGTGCTCAAAAGGCAGAGACAATCGGGAATCTAACCGGCGGCGTGGCCCACGATTTCAACAACCTGCTTTCGGCCATCAACGGCTCGGCGACCCTGATCGGGATGTCCGACGACCTACCGGAAAACGTCCTGCCGCACCTGGAGAGGATCACGACCGCGGGCGCGCAATCCACGAAGCTTGTCTCGAAGCTGCTCGACGTGGGAGCCGACAGCGGCGCGGAAGGCGCATTCGAACTTGCATCCGTCCTGTC
>JBCDKA010000301.1:0-3196 GCA_038747195.1 Pseudomonadota bacterium | reverse complement strand
GCGGTTGGCCGCCAGCGCGGCGCTCGCGTCATCCAGCAGCGACTGCAGCCGGGCCCGACCCTGCGGGGTGTTGAGCAGGCTCTCAACCAGCAGCGCTTCGTCCGACTCATCGAGGTCCACCAGCACCGGCTCGTCGGGCTGGGTGGAGTCCACCGTTGGCAAAGCGGGCAGGCGTTCTTCCGGTTCAACCAACGCCGTCTCGTCGGCGCTGTCGTCCACCGGAGCCGTGGCGCCAGCCTCGTTGGACGGCGTCGTTTCAGCAGGCTCACCGGAGGGTTCGGCGACCGCCAGCACCGCTTCCTCTTCGGCCGCCTCGCTGGGCTCGTCAGAGCCGGCAAAGAACGCGGCCAGCCCGAGCAAAACGACGCCAACTGCCAAGCCTCCAAGGGCTGCCGGCGGCAGGCGCTGCAGCTTGCCTCGTACCCAGGCGGTACCTCGTCGGGCGGCGGGACCGATACCGGACAGCCAGTCGCCAGGCCCTTTCCCGAGGGCCAGGCCCACCCAGCGCAGGCGCCCCGATTTGTTTGGTGATATCTTCGGAATCGGCAGCGGGGTGGTGACAGCCAGGTCCGGCTTCTGCTGGTCCCGGCGGCGCCCATCGCCGGTGGTTTTCTTAAGGAATCCCTCCAGCACCGCGGAGACTTCTTTCATGCTCGCGTAGCGGTCGTCCTGCGACTTGGCCATGCAGCGAGCGATCAGCTCCTGCCAGCGCAGGAAGCGCGGCGGCAGCTTGGGCACCGGCTCATAAACATGTGCATAGGCGACGGCAAAACTGTCGTCACCCTCGTAGGGCGGCTTGCCGGACAGCGCCTCATAGATCACGGCACCGAGGCTGTAGATATCCGAACGCGCATCCACCTGCCGGCCTCGGGCCTGCTCCGGGCTCATGTAGTAGCTCGTGCCCATGCTCAGACCTGTGGCCGTCATGCGCGAGGCCTCGCTGACGACCGTGGCGATACCAAAGCCGGTCAGCACCGGCTGATCGGCCGCGTCAAACATCACGTTGCCAGGCGTCACGTCGCGATGAACAAAACCCCGTTCGTGGGCGTGACCCAGGGCGCTGCAGATCGGCAGCAAGATGCGCAGCAGCTCACGCTCCGGCATCCCGTCGGGAACACGTTGCTCCAGGTCACCGCCGGGCAGCAGCTGCATCGAGAAATAGTGCAGTCGATCGGGCGTTACGCCGACATCATGAATCGAAACGATGTTGGGATGGTTAAGCTCAGCAATCGTGCGGGCTTCGCCAACAAATCGGTCGGCGAAGGTTCGGTCAGCCGCCAGGGCCGGCGACATCACCTTCAGCGCCACCTCCCGCTGTAGCGAGTCCTGCACGGCGAGGTATACCGTCGCCATGCCGCCCGTTCCCAGCGTTTTTTTCAGCGTATATCCGGGGATTTGAACCATGACGCCCGCAAAAAGTAATCGTTGATGGCGCCCTTAATGGACCACTGGCATCGCCAGGGGTTCGCTAGCTTCCGTGGATAGGCGCTCTAGTCTGGTATCGTCACCAGTAACCCCCTGAATTCTAGCGCATCCACGAAGAGGATTTTACGCCCTTGGACACACTCACCCCGGCGCTGCTGATTTTCCTTGGCGCGCTTGCCTACATGTGGTTTGACTCGGTGCGGGCGCGCGAAGCGGCGGTGGCCGCCTGCCGGCACGCCTGTGGCCAGGTTCAGGTGCAGTTTCTCGACCAAACCGTGCGGCTCAGCAGCCTCAAGCTGGCCCGGGCACCCTCGGGCAGCCTCAGCCTGCGCAGACACTTTCGGTTCGAGTTCAGTGAGCAGGGGTCGGACCGTCAGCCCGGGATGGTGATCCTGCTGGCCGGTCAGCCCACGCAGGTGATTTTGGACGGGGCCGCCAGCGGCCGGCTGGTCATTCCGATGGGGTCTATTTGATGACCTTGAGGTGGCTCTTCCCGCCGTTGGGATCGTCGGTGTCGTCCTTGCGGTCGGCGTCATCCGTCAGCGAGCTGTCCGCCTCGTCAGCGGCAAACATCATGCCGTGGCCGTTCTCTTTCGCGTAAACCGCCAGGACGGCCGAGACCGGCAGATACACGTTGCGGGCGGCGCCGGAAAAGCGCGCGGAGAAGGTCACAGCGTCGTTGCCGAGCACCATATCCTGCACGGCGTGTGGCGCCATGTTGAGCACAATCCGGCCATCCTTGATGCCTTGCGGCGGCACGTCCACGCCGTCCACCGTCACGTCAGCCAGCAGGTAGGGCGTCAGGTCGGAGTCGACGATCCAGTCGTAGAGAGCTCGGATCAGGTACGGGCGGGATGAGATCATCCGCGCATCTGGAGCTCTTCTTCTGACAAGCTGGCGCGGAACGACGGGCGTTCGAACAGCTGCTCGGCATATTTTTTCACTGAAGCAGCCTGGCGCGGCAGCTTGATGCCGAAATGCTCCAGGCGCCACAGCAGTGGCGCCACGGCGCAGTCGACCAAAGTCAGCTCGTCGTGCAGGAAAAAGGTGGCGGCTTTGAAGACGTCGTTGGACGTCACGAGCGCTTCGGTCAGATGCTTGCGCGCCGACTCGTGTTTGCGGCGATCGCTGGCTTCGAGCTTCGCCGCCAGCGTGTACCAGTCTTTCATCAGACGATGCATGGCGAGACGCAGCCGAGCGCGCGACACGGGATCCACCGGCATCAGCGGCGGATGCGGGTAGCGCTCGTCGAGGTATTCGGTGATAACCCCCGCGTCGTACAGTACGAGATCGCGGTCGAGCAGGGTGGGAATGGTCTGGTAAGGGTTGAGGTCGATCAGGTCTTCGGGCGGCTGAGCCGGGTCGACGTCGACCACCTCAACGTTGATGCCCTTCTCGGCCAGCACGCAGCGCACGCGATGGCTCTGCAGTGACGTTGGTGAAGAAAACAGGGCCATCACCGAGCGGCCTCGGGCCGCAACTGACACATTCATTATTCTTTTCATCCCCTCGTTTGTGCCGCCGGCGATGCCTGCACGGCGATGTAGGTAGCCTGCTCAACCGGGGCCGGCCAAGCCGACCCCGATTGCGGCGGTAACCTTTACTTGACGTCTTTCCAGAATTCCTTCTTGAGCAAGTACGCTACGAAGGTGAAGAGCGCCAGGTACAGCAGAACCCAGATGCCAAGCGACTCCCGCTGCAGCTTGGCTGGCTCACCGAGATACTCCAGGTAAGACACCAGATCGAGCATCGTTTGATCGAATTCCTCTTC
>JBCDKA010000300.1:0-3200 GCA_038747195.1 Pseudomonadota bacterium | reverse complement strand
CGATCTGAGTGTCCGTTAGCTCGAGGTCAGCCTTGATGGGTTCGATCAGCAGACCCAGGATATAGCGATCGACAAACGATAGGACATAGGCGATGGTGAGGATCACCACCATGTACCACGCGTAGCGTGGGTTCGGGTAAGACTGTTCGCTTTGCGCCATCGTCGGTCAGCCCGCCGCGGGGATCTTGTAGATCACCACCAGGTTGCCATCAAGATCTACAATGCCCACCTCCTGGCCGACCCGGCCATCGTGAGTATGCAGCTCCTCCTCTTCGTAGACGTGGCATCCCAGCGCCTCCGCCCCGGCACACACCGCTTCAACGTCGCCCACCTCCAGGACAATGGCGCTGCGCCTCGGGAACGGCACGGGCGGCATGTCCCCCGGCACCTCCGTCAGCGCCATCACTCGGACCTGGCTTTCGGTGCTCAGCACACAAAAGCGCATCTGATTGCTTCGATCGATTTCGAAGACCGGATACGAGTAAGAATCGTCCGGCGAGTCTTTGGTAAACGCCACCTCAAAGCCCAGGACATCGCGGTACAGCGCCAGCGCGCGGTCAATGTCCTTGACGAGATAGTTGGCTCGTTGGAATCGCAGATAGGGTTTGTCGGCCATGGTTCATCCTGAAGGTGGCAACGTCGGCGCTGCCCATGTTAGCGAAAAGGTCAGGCGCTGCGCTCGACCTCGTGAATAAAGCTCAAAAGTTCCCGGCTGGCTTCGGCCGCGTGGGCGCTGAGAAAGCCATGGCCCCAGGCGGGGTAGTCCTGGCGCCGGCCATTGATCAGCAGCGCGTCGGCACGCTTGGATTGCTCAAAGCAGTCGTCCGCCGGGTTCATCACCAGCACCGGATGGCGAAGCTCAGCGAGCTTGTGTCGATACGTGGCGCCGTAGGCGAACGCCGCGCGATGGCCCCATTCGTAGTGGTCCCCGGCTCGCAGATTCTCGGCCATCGACGTGGCGGCCATCTGCAGCGTCATGCCCGGACCCCGATGGTGCAGGACGCGTTCCCACATAATTCGGAAGCGGGTTCCCGCCTCGTCGATTGGGATTGGCGCATAGGTGCGGTGCAGCCGCTCAAGATCTTCGTCGTTGAACACCGGCGCGCCAATGCAGGTTATGCTCAGGACGTCAGTGGGACGTTGGGACGCAGCCTCCACGGCCACCATGGACCCGGTGTGGTGCCCAACAAAATGGACGGGCGCGTTGGCTAACTGGTCGACGACCCGCCAGACGTCGGCGGCGAAGTCTTCGATCCGCACTTCGGGCTCCGCCGGCGGCAGATCGGACTCCCCGTGCCCGGGATAGTCAGGTGCCAGCACCATTCGGTCGGCAGCCAGGTGCGGCATCACCTCAGCGAAGAGTCGGCCGGACTTGGGGCTCATGTGCAGGCAAACGACGGGCGCTGCCAAGACATCCTCCGGCTCGCAGATCCGGGTGTGCAGCTGGCCATACTGCCCGTCGACAAACTGCCGCCGAAGCTGCGGATGAGGGGGCTGGGGAGACAGGTTGGCCATCGCTGCAAACGTTATTTTGTTATATCATTATGTCATTATTCGGCCGGCCCGGTGCAACACGCTGTGACCTGCAACTGTCAGGCAAACCACGAGTCGCTGTGCCGTCCTTCGACGCCCCCGAGGTCGCTCATGACTCGCCTGCTGCTGATCGTTCTTCTTTGTGTGCCGAGCCTTGCGGCGGCTCAGCCAGAGACCCACTCCGCTTCACTCGTCACCGGCGGCTATCAGGAAGCGGTCTTCAGCGTTTCCTCCCTCGAAGATTATCGAGAGTTTTTTGAGAACGTTGCCGGCTGGCAGGTCAAGGCGGAGGGCCCGCTCAGCGACGCGCAGCTCCGGGCTTGGGGGCTCGGCGGCGACGCGTCCGGCCACCAGCTGGTGCTGGGCAATCCGGGCACGCCGCGAGGCTACGTGCGGCTGGTGAAGTTTGCGGGTGTTCCTCAGCAGCAGATTCGCTCCAACGCGCAGTCCTGGGACACGGGCGGCTGGTTTGACGTCAACGCACGCGTGCTGAGCATGGATCAAAAGTTCGGCGAATTTCAGGCGCGCAACTGGCAGGCCTCGAGCGATCCGATCCAGTTCAGCTTCGGCCCGTTTGTGGTTAAAGAGTGGCTGGCGCGCGGACCTGATGGGGTGGTTATGGCGCTGATCGAGCGGGTTGAGCCGCCCCTGGAGGGCTGGCCTCAGCTGCAGCAGATGAGTCGGATCTTCAACGCGACCCAGATTGTTCCCGACATCGAGCAGGCCCGGGACTTCTACATGAACAAGCTCGGCTTCACGTCTTACCTGGAACATCACGGAGCCAGCAAGGCGCCAGGGCCAAACGTGCTCGGTATGCCACACAACGTTGCCGCTGAGGTGCCGCGGATCGTCAGCATTGTCCACCCACAGGGCAAGAACGAGGGTTCGGTTGAGCTGCTGCAGTTTGACGGGCTGACCGGGGCCGACTGGG
Source organism: Pseudomonadota bacterium (assembly GCA_038747195.1). Taxonomy (GTDB): domain Bacteria; phylum Pseudomonadota; class Gammaproteobacteria; order Xanthomonadales; family SZUA-38; genus JANQOZ01. Next base: position 736 of record JBCDKA010000300.1, on the reverse strand, counting down.
CGGAGCGGGCCAGCCCACCAAACCTGGGGATCGTCATGCTGCGCTTTCCGGTCGCCGATCTCACCGCCTTCTACGACCACGTTCGGCGGCAGGGTATCGAGGTGATTGCCGCGCCGGCGACCATCGAGCTTAAGCCTTACGGGACCGCTAGGGTGCTTGCCGTCCGCGGGCCGGGCGGCGTCTGGCTGGAATTTTTCGAGCTGTTAACACAAACCGCTGACGTTGGCTTGGAGGATCATGATGGTTGACAGCAACATTTCGATTTCGGCCGCCGCGGCTGGCCGCTTTCTTACCGCCACGCTGCTGCTGATCGCCGCGGCGGCAGCTTGTTTCACAACCGGTCCGGTCAGGGCAGAGGAGAATCGCGTGATTGCAGTGCTGGGTACAGGGCGCGTCGGGAACGCGCTGGGGCCCCGTTTTGCCGAGCTCGGCATGCGGGTGATCTATGGCTCTAGGGAGCCTCAGCGGGAAGACGTGCAGGCGCTGGTGGAAAAAACCGGCGAGAACGCGTCGGCAGCAAGCAGCGCCGAGGCGGCGTCGCAGGCTGACATCATTGTCATTGCCACACCCTTCCGGGCGATGGACGCGGTGCTTAGTGAACTAAGCGGCCTGTCCGACAAAATCATTATCGACGTCAGTAACGCGCTGGCCCCGACCGAAGATGGCCTGATGGCGATGGCGGGCGACCAGTCCGCCGGCGAGGCGTTTCAGCAGGCGCTGCCCGGCTGTCAGGTGG
>JBCDKA010000299.1:0-3201 GCA_038747195.1 Pseudomonadota bacterium | reverse complement strand
GCGCCGCCTGCCGGGCGGTCAGTCCGGCATCAAAACAGGAAAAGCCAAAAAGGGGTCAGGTTAACTTTCTGCAGAAAGTTAACCTGACCCCTTTTTGGCTTTTCCTGTTTTGATGCCGGACTGACCGCCCGGCAGGCGGCGCGGGTCTCTGGCGGTGCCGCCTTTTTCCTGACCCCCATTTGTTTTCTACAATAGGCGGCTGACATGCAGCGTCAAAAGCCCCAATACCGCAATCTGGCTAACTGGTGGGACTACTACCAGCAGGCCCATCATGCGAGCGCCCTGGAGGACCTGGATGCGGTGATTTCGCCGCTGCTGGGTGACGAAGCCGCGCGCGAACAGCTGCTGCCTGCGCTGCTGACGCTTGGGGATCTTGAGGTCGACCCATACTGCCTGGCGGTGTACTGCGACTACTTTGTCCATCGCGAGGGCGAACGCACCGCTCGGTTTCCTCTGACCCGTCAGATTCTGCAGATCGATCGCCTCGAAGACTCTTTCGACCCCGATGCCGGCGCTGACGAGGGCCTCCGGCGGCTCCTCATGGCGATGGTGAAGGACGTTCGCGTGGTGCTGGTTGTGCTGGTGCAGCGCCTGGTGGGTCTGAGGCAGCTGACCTCTGCCACCGAGGCGGAACAGCGCAGCGCCGCGTCAGTGGTCAAAGCGATCTACGCGCCGCTGGCGAACCGACTCGGAATCTGGCAGCTCAAATGGGAGCTCGAGGATCTGGTTTTCCGGTTTCTCGAGCCGCAGCTGTATCGGCGAATTGCGGGTTTGCTGTCGGAACGGCGCATGGATCGCGAGCGCTATATCCGCCGATTCATCGATCAGGTCAAGACCGAGCTCGCCGGCGTGGGTATTGAGGCGGAGGTCGTCGGGCGGCCGAAACACATCTTCAGCATCTGGAAAAAGATGCAGCGCAAGGGACTTGCGTTCGCGCAGCTCCACGACATCCGCGCGGTACGGGTGCTCGTAGACGACGTTGCGCAATGTTACTCGGCGCTTGGGATCGTGCACACGCTCTGGCGTCCGGTGCCCGGGGAATTTGACGACTATGTTGCCAACCCCAAAGGCAACAACTACCAGTCGCTGCATACCGCGGTCTTTGGTCCTGAGGGCAAAACCGTCGAGATCCAGATTCGCACCCAGGCGATGCACCAGCATGCGGAGCTTGGCGTGGCGGCGCACTGGCGCTACAAGGAGGGCGGGGAGCATGACCCCGGTTACCAGCGCAAGCTCAACTGGATGCGTCAGCTGCTGGAAGGCGGTGATGAGGCGACGGTCCTCGACGAGTTCGGCCCCGACGGTGACGAGGATCGAGTCTACGTGCTCACGCCCAAGGGCAAAGTGCTGGACATGAAGCGTGGCAGCACGGTGCTCGATTTTGCCTACCAGGTCCATACCTCCGTCGGAAACCGGTGCAAAGGCGCGAAGGTGAACGGCCGGATTGTGCCGCTCACCTTTCAGCTTCATAACGGCGAGCAGGTCGAGATCCTTACCAGCAAACAGGAGGACCCCAGCCGGGATTGGCTGGTGCCTCGTCTGGGATATCTTGCGAGCGCCCGGTCGCGGTCAAAGGTCCGCCAGTGGTTTCGTCAGAAAGACCGCGATCGCAACCTGGCGGAGGGCCGCGAGATTCTGGACAAGGAGCTCAAGCGCCTGGGGCTGCCGGGCAAAGACCTGCAGCCGCTGGTTGAGCGCTTCAACTTCAAGGATTTGGACGGGCTATACGTGGCGGTGGCGATCAGCGAGGTGACCGTCGGCCAGGTGGCGGCGGCGCTCGAGGACTTCAGCCGCAGCGACGAAGAGGCGCTACCGCTGGTGCGCGCGCCGCAGAAGAAGCCTCGCAACGACGATGACGTGATCATCGAAGGCGTCGGACAGCTGCTGACGGTGATCGCCAAGTGCTGTTCCCCGCTGCCGGGTGATCCGATCATCGGCTTTGTCACCAAAACGCGCGGCGTGAGTATCCACCGACGGGACTGCAAAAATGTGGATCGGCTGATTCGCAACGATCCGGCGAGAATGCTGGAGGTGGCGTGGGGCGGCGATACCAAGGGCAAATACCAGGCGGAGGTGCTGCTGCACGCTTACGACCGCAAGAACCTGGTGCGGGACATCGGCCAGCTCACATCCAATCTGCGCAGCGAAATGCTCAGTTTTCATACGCAGGTCGATGCAGCCCGGGGCGAAGCCGAGATCCGCATGCTTGTGCAGGTCACCGACTTTGATCATCTCAACGACCTACTCAACCGTCTGGTGGCGCTGCCCAACGTGACCAGCGCCGTGCGTACCGGATGAGTTGAGGTTACCGGCGCCGTCTGGCCGGGCTGAGGCCCGGGTTTGCGGGTTGGGTCAAGACGGTTCACGTATCACAATCATTCACCGCGAAATGGGGCTTTTGCACCCAAATTGCCTTACTATTCTGACCACTAACAAACATAAGGGGCATGGCTGATGTGCGCGGGCCACTAGCCGGAGCCCCGAGCCGCAACGATTCAATGGATTCAGGTCAATCAGTAGCTATTCCCGGCTATTCCGTGGAGCGCGAGCTCGGACGCGGTGGCATGGCCGTGGTTTACTCGGCGGTCCAGGAATCGGTTGAGCGGCGGGTTGCGCTCAAGGTGATGTCGCGGGTTTTGCTGGTCGATACCAGCTTCAGCGAGCGGTTCATGCGCGAGGCGAAGATCGCCGCCAACCTCTATCACCCGAATATTGTTGCCGTACACGATGTCGGGGTTTACGACGAGCAGCACTACATCGCCATGGAGTATTTGTCGGGTGGCGATTTGGCGGTTCGCTGCGGCGACAACATCCAGCTGGTGAGCACCGTTCGCGTGGTGCGGGAAATCGCCAGCGCCCTGCATTATGCGCACAGCAAAGGGTTTGTGCATCGCGACGTTAAGCCGGAGAACATCCTGTTCCGCGAGGACGGCAGCGCGGTGCTGACCGACTTTGGGATCGCCCGAGCGGTCAATTCGGCGACGCAGATGACTAAGACCGGCGCCGTGGTCGGCACGCCCCAGTACATGAGTCCGGAGCAGGCGCGAGGTAAAGACCTCGACGGTCGTTCGGACCTGTACGGGCTCGGCATCGTGTTTTACGAGATGCTCATGGGGCGGGTGCCGTTCGAGGGCAGCGACTCCGTGGCCGTCGGCATCCAGCACGTCACCGAGCCGGTTCCCCGGCTCCCCGACAAGCTGC
>JBCDKA010000298.1:0-3227 GCA_038747195.1 Pseudomonadota bacterium | reverse complement strand
CCCGGCGCTGGGTGCTTATCGTGTCGGTCCTCGGCTCCAGCCTGGCATTCATCGAGGGTTCCATCGTCAACTTAGTGTCCTGTTTGAAAAGTTCGTTGTATTTCAGCGCGTGACCACAATGCCCTGGAGTTAGGCGCGAGCCGCCGGCCAGGGTGGTTCCCTGGCCAAGGCTCGCAACGCCGCTCCAGGCCTTGTGGTGCGCGCCCGAAGGGAGCCCCCTTGGGCGCCAATAACCGCGTTGCAACGCTTGCCAAGGACTACGGCCATTGGCGGCGCGATGCGCCTTGTTCTTGGCGCCCAACGGGGCTCTGAAACGCAACGAACTGCTCAAACAGGACACTCGCGCTACCTGCCCTGCAGGCCGACCTTGAGCTGGATTCCGTGGGGCTGCAGTGGGTTGTCAACGCGTACCTCCTGGCGCTGTCGTCCCTGGTGCTGGTGGGAGGAGCAGCGGGTGATCGCTTCGGCATCCGCCAAATTTTTGTGCTCGGACTGGTCCTTTTTGGCCTGTCCTCCGGCGCCTGTGGGCTGGTCAACGACCCGCGTTGGCTGATCGCTTGGCGGGCTGCCCAGGGCGCTGGCTCCGCCCTGCTGGTACCCACCAGTCTGGCGCTGCTCAACGTGCACTTCGACCCGGAGGAGCGGCCCCGCGCTATCGGCATATGGGCCGGCGCATCCGCCTTGACGACCGCTTTAGGTCCGCTGCTTGGCGGCGCGCTCGTTGACCACATCGGCTGGCGCGCAATCTTTCTTGTGATGCTGCCGCTGACCGCGCTGACCTGCACGATGGCGCTAGCCAAAGTACCGGGCCGATCAGGTGACGCCGGTCGCCGTTTGGATCTGCTTGGCGCGCTGCTGCTGGTCGCCGCTCTTGGGCCTTTGACGCTGGTCCTGGCGAGCATCGGAAGCGGCGACAACCAGACTGCCGCGCTGCTGATCGGGCTTGTCGCGCTGGCGGGGTTTCTCGTTTACGAGAGTCAAACAGCCGAACCCATGCTGCCCATCCGGCTGTTTCGCGAACCCACGTTCGGCGGTGCAAACGCCATGACGGTGTTGCTTTACTTCGCGCTGGGCGGCGCGCTGTATTTCGTTCCGTTCAACCTGATTCAGGTCCAGGGTTATTCCGCACTCCAGGCCGGACTGGCCTTTCTGCCGCTGACGCTGCTGCTCGGCCTTGGATCCGTGGTGGCTGGGGAGCAGCTGAAGCGACGGTCGCCTCGACGGCTTTTGACAGCGGGTGCCGGGCTGACCGGCGTCGGTTTTGCCCTGCTGGCGATACCCGCCACGACGTCGAGCTACCTGGCCCACTGGCTTCCCGGCATCGCGACGATTGGCGTCGGGATGACCCTGTGCGTAGCGCCCTTGACCACGGTGATCATGACCGCGGTCGAAGAATCCCAGTCGGGTGTCGCCTCCGGCATCAACAACCTGGCGGCGAGAATGGCCGGACTGCTGGCCATCGCCGCCCTTACGTCGCTGGCGGTTTACTGGTTTCGAGGAGAGCTCAACCAGGCCTTGGGAACGTTGCCGTTGAGCGACGACAGCCGCGCTCAGCTGCTGGCTCGTGCGCACGAACTGGCGGGTATTCGCCAGACTTCCGTCGACGATACCGTGGCATTAAGGGAGGCGATCCAGGAGAGCTATGTGGCGGTCTTTCGCCAGCTCATGTTCCTATGTGCCGGTCTGGCCGCAACGGCCGCCCTCATCGCCTGGAGCACGATAAGACAAGGTCCACGGCAGCCATCGTGACGTGATCAGCGCACGAATCGATCCGACAGCAGCCCCCTATTCGGTATGGTCGTGTTGACCCTGACGCAGCGCAATCGCCGCCAGCGACAGCACCAAAATGGCTGACGCCTCGAACAGTATCGTCTCCGGCGCCATATCCTTACTCTGCAGTACGATCAGCCGAGCCAGCGCAGTAATGGCGATAAAAATCGGATACATCACCGGGATCACCTGGCTTCGATAGAAAACGCCCACCATGGAAACGACCTCGGTATAGAGGAACAGCAGCAGGATGTCGGCGATCTGGATTGTCTGGTTACGCCAGACGACGCCGACCTCGATCATCACCGCCCCCACCGTCAACAGTGCGATCAGGATCAGAATGGTTTTCTCGATCAGGACAAACAGTTTGCCTACATCGATACCGTTTGGGCTAGCAGCCAAAGCGCTTTCCTCAGCTTCTTAGGGTGAATCGGGCTCAAACCGAAAGAAATCGACGAGCACCCGGACATATTCTTCAGCACGGCTGTCGACGTGGCGTGGATGGGTGCCGGCAAACTCATGCGACTGGGCTCCAGGAATTGCACCCAGGGTGGCCTCATGCTGATCGAATAGGGTGTCCCCGGTCGCTGCTGTCACCAGTGTCGGCAGCGACAGTTTGGCCAGCTGCGGGTGCACGTCATAGTTCAGAAAAGCGTGGGCTCCGAGCTCCATGTCCAGCCCCTGCTGCAGACTGTCGACCAAAGCCTGTATGACTCGACGATTGCCAGACCCATCCAGCGTGAGTTCCGGGTTCCACGCTCGATGGAGGTTCAACGATCGACGCCAGGCCTCCATGACATGTCCGCCAGCTTCATCAGGGTCCGGCGCACTGTTGTCGAAGAGACCAATGATTCTTTCACGGGTTTCTCGGTCCCAGAGCGGGAGGCCGTCGATGACCAGATGAGTCGCCAGCTGCGGCCGCGTGACCACCAGCTCCACCGCCATCTGGGCGGTCATATGCCCACCGACCAGCTTGATCGAATTCAAGTTCGCTTGATCGATCGCCTGACCCAGAGCGGCCGCAGCCAGCTCAAAGGAATAGCCAGGCGGCAGCGGCGCCGAACGCCCATTGCCCAGGGCGTCTAGCGCCCATGCCTGATAACCCTGCGCTGCAAGGGCTGGCAGGATGTGGTCGAACTGAGCCCCGCTACCCGGGGTGAGATGAAGCAGCACAACCGGCTCCCCCTCACCCGCGGTACGGGCATGTAGCTGGCCAAATTCCGTATCGAGGTACGAAAGCCGAACGGCACTCACGCTTCGCGGCGCCAGACAACCGGAAAAATCGACTCCGGCGGCGCCTCACCGCGCACCAGAACGTTTTGGTCCGGCAGGTTCGCGAGCGGGAGGGTCAGCGGGTTAGGATCCCAGCGGGCGTCAGAACCCAGCCAGCGAGTCGAAAAGGACAGCCTGCTCCCCTGGTCGCTGCCAGTGCGGGCGCGCGATCCGTGGATCGTTTT
>JBCDKA010000297.1:0-3244 GCA_038747195.1 Pseudomonadota bacterium | reverse complement strand
TTTGGTCAGCCGCCAGGATTTCTGCTCTGATGTCGACACCTCGATGGTCGACCGCGGTCACCGGGTCGACATATCGCTTTGCCCAGAGTAGCTCGCCGGTGGCCTGGACTTCGTCAGTCGCCATGCGCTCATCGAGCCTCGGCTCCCACTCGGTCGGAAAATCAAGCGCCGTCACCGACACGTGGTCGAGGTAGGCGGATTCCTCCATCGGCTCCGCGATCATCAGCCGCAGCGGGCCACTCCCGGCTTTTGGCGCGTCGATAAGCAGCTTTTCCCAGGGCCGCGGTGCCGCGTACTCGCCAAAACCCAGATTAAAGCCCATCCCGCCAACACCGAGCACGTCGGTGACAAACCGATACGCTTCGCCGTCCCACTGAAACAGCACGGGGCAGCTCGCCAGCTGACGCTGAGTTTCGGTGATGGAATGCAGGCCCGGGCCCAGGTCGATCTCGGTTTGGTAGACACCGTCAGACCAGTCCAGCGTCACGGCTGCCAGCGCTTCAGCGCCACCCAGCCCCACCGTAACCGGCAGCAGGTTCTGACCGGGCATCGCGGTGGTTGAGGCGTTCCCCAGCACCTGCCAGCGGGATGCCGTTTGCGCCACCACCCGAGTCCCCAGGCCGCTGGCGTTGGAACGCATCGACTGACCGGGGTCTGTTAATCCGGAAAGGGCCAGCGTGGCGAACGCAAACCGACCGCTCCCGGGAGGTAGCATGGTGACCTGGCTCTCGTTGGAAATCAGCAGCCCCGGCCCCTGCTCCGTGTCGCTCACGGTCGGACCCAGCACAAGGCCGTTGCCCTCAGCGAGCTTGACCCCGTCGTCCAGCGAAAAGAGCTGCCATCGCTGCGCGTCACCCACCAGTAGCTGAGGCATGCCTGCACCCAGAAAATCCTGCAGCAGAAACCGCTCCGGCCGATCAAAGCCGTGGGCGAAGGCCTGCTCGGCGGTCCAGCCTGCGTCTGCGTCTCGCCAGATGGTGACCTCGTCACCCCTGACAGCAATCGCCTCTAACTGACCGTCGACGTTGAGGTCGGCGAGCGTCAGTGCCAGTACAGCCTCCTGTGCCCACGGCGGCAACGTGTCCGAGGGGGCGCTGTAACGCCACAGACGATCGTTCAAGAGCACCTGCTGGCCAGTCTCGCCGACCAGAACAAGATCGAGGTCCCGGTCCCGGTCCAGATCGGCAGCCAGTACCTGGCGCGCTGGGATCAACGGCGGCAGGTAGTCGTCCAGCCGACGAAAGCTGCCGTTACCGTTATTGCTGATCAGCAGACCCGGACGTTCCGTCCCGATCAGCAGCACGTCCAGGTCGCCGTCATGGTCCGCGTCGAGGACCGCCAGGTCTTGCCACCCGTCAGCACCGACCACGGGGTCGTCGGGCAGCACCTCAACCCAGTCCTGTCCGTCCCGCGACTGAATCCAAAGTCCATCCGTTGCCAGCAGCAGACGATCGGCGGATCCGTCCCCGTTCATGTCACCCCAGGCCGAAGCTTGTGGCGCCTGGCTTGGCGTGGCAAGCGGCGCGCACTCGCTGAGGCTGCAGGACCACACCGCGCGCTCTCCCACCAGCGTTAGCGCCACGCTCAGCGAACCATCGGAGGGCCTTGCCAGCGTACTGCCGTGGATCGCCGCAACGTCCGCCGCAATAAGCATGGGTTCACCAAACACAGGGCCTTGGGGGGGCTTTTCCGGAGACGTTCCCTCACCCCGGTCACTCGATGGCCCCTGGCCGGGCGGCGAAACCGAGCGGGCCATCGCCAGCGGCCCCATGCGCGTGTACTTGATCTCAGCCAGTCGGCTCTGCGGGTTGTCTTCGAGATGCTCATAGACCGCTAGCGCCTGCCTCGCCTCCTGGCGCTGCCCCAGCCGCTGCCGCGCCAGAAACTGGCCATAGAAAGCGCTTCGGAGATAGCTGTCCTGACGACCCGCGGTTTCGAATCGCTCCAGCGCCTGTTCAGCCTGCCCGGTCTGAAGCAGCACCTGGCCAAGGAAATAACTGGCATAGGCATCACCGGGAACCAGTTCTGACGCAGCGCGGAATCGCTCCAGGGCCGCCTCGGTACGCCCCTGATTGAAATGCAGGATGCCGGCCATGAAGTTCGCCCGAGCCTGCTCAGGTCCTGCAACCGCCAGCAGCGGTTCAAGGAGTTCCAACGCCGCCGCCTCATCCCCAGGGTTTTGCCGGTTCAGCGTTGCAACGGCCAGGTTGACCGTGGCCATCGACCACTCGGGCGCCTGGGCATAGAGCTCCCGAAACGTGTCAGCGGCCGCCGGATAGTCAAAGCGCCCCATCAGCGCGACACCGCGGTTGTTCAAACGCTGTAGCTCGGGATCTTGCTCGGGCGCTTTGCTGCACGCGGTGACGGCCAGCAGTCCAGCGAGCACCAGCCACGACGAGACATGCGAGGCAAAAGAGAGCCCGCGTGACGAAGGCGTCAGGGAGCGTCGGCGGCTAAGCCGGTTCTGAGACTTAGGAATACTACACATCAAGAACATCAGCTAAAGCGGCAGCGAACGTCGTCCGTCAGGACCTTTTGCTTTGGACAATTCGCTGCTTGAGGGATTCAATACGGATTTCCTGTTCCGGGCCATCCTGCCAGGCGTGCGCCGGTTTTAGTCCCGGGTCATTCAGATACGGGTAGGCTTCGCTGCGGGTATGAGCCCGCATGTCGTGGCCCTGGCGACGGGCGCGCTCCTCGCGAAGTTGAGTGACGTTGATCGGCGCCACCACAACCTTTTCGCCCGGGCCAGGGTCCGCCTGGGCGAGGAGCCGTCCGTCATAGTCCACCACCATGCTGCCACCCGGCCAGCCAAAAGGCGGGTAGTTTTTCATATCCGCCGCCTGGTTTGAAGCCACTACGTAGGCCGTATTTTCCAGCGCACGGGTCCTGTTGATCAGCGTCCACCAGTCCAGTGGAGCCGCCGTGCCCCAGGGATCCATGTAGGCTGAAACCCGCACCAGGATTTCTGCACCGTTGAACGTAAGCTGACGAAGCACCTCCGGAAACAGCCAGTCGTAGCAGATCGCCACGCCGATCCGACCGATCTCGGTATCGGCCACGGGAAACAGCGGCTCGGGGTAATCGGCGACATCGTGCGGGCTCGCATGCACCTCCCAAGGGATCCAGGGATTGACCTTGCGATATCTCAGCAAGATGCCGTCAGGGCCAATCAGGACGGACGTGTTAAAAACGTGGGAAGGCCAGCGCGGATCAACCTCCAGAAAACTTCCCGACTGCAGGT
>JBCDKA010000296.1:0-3246 GCA_038747195.1 Pseudomonadota bacterium | reverse complement strand
TTCGGGCCGAAACATCTCGTCCCGGTCGTTCAGCGGGGTGGCGTATGTTGGGGCCTACTGCAACAGCTTCAGCTATTCGCTCAACCGTATCGGCAGCCGCTCGAGTCCAGCATTTATCGCCGGCGGCGTCGGTCATGAGATCGGCCACAACCTCGGCTCATCGCATACCCACTGTGAGGCGCTGCGCCCGAACGGCGGTTTTGTCGACGAGTGCTACTCCCGCCAACGCAACGGCTGCTACGAAGGCCCAACCTCATGCCCGTCCGGCGTCGATGGCAGCCTGATGAGCTACTGTCACGCGGGCGCGTCCGGCTTTGACGGGAGCGGTCCGGCTGAGGGCACCAGCGAGCGCTGCAGCGTCAGCGACTACTTTCACCCGCTGATTATCGGCAAGCTCGATAACCGCATCGCCAGCAACAATCCGTCATGCATCGCCGATTTCGCTGATCTGGACCTGCTTCTCCGCGACGGGTTCGAGTAGCCTCTTAAGCGTTGCGTTAATCGGCATTGCTGAGCTGCTAGCATAGGCGCCCGCCTAAGCCGTTGCCCCGCTATGACCTTTGCCTTTGCGATCGACCCCAAGCTCCCCTCAGAACAATTCTATGAGGCGCTGTTCAGCGCTGCCGAAAGCCTGCTGCACGGTGAGCCGAACAGGGTGGCCAATGCCGCCAACCTGAGCGCGCTGATTTACTCGCAGCTTCCCGACATCAACTGGGCCGGCTTTTATCTGTTTGACGGTCGCGAGCTTGTGGTGGGTCCGTTTCAGGGGCTGCCGGCGTGTGTACGCATCCCGCTGGGCAAAGGCGTCTGCGGGACCGCCGCCGCCGAGCGACGCACGCTCCGGGTTGACGACGTGGATCAGTTTCCCGGGCACATCGCCTGCGACAGCGCGAGCCGGTCCGAGCTGGTCATTCCGCTGATCAAAGATGACGAGCTGCTCGGCGTGCTGGATCTGGACAGCCCGAAGCTCTCGCGCTTCACGGTCGAGGACTCGCGGGGGCTCGCCAGGCTGGCCGAGCTTTGGGTTGCCGCCGGCTGACGGTCGTACACCGGTCATAAAATTGTAATAATTCGGTTAAGAGGCCGGTCCTGTTGGATATGGGACCGAACCTAAGGGGGCCGGATATGACAACATGCAAGACGCCCGACGCTGCCTTACTTTCGCAACGTCAAAGCCGCCAAGGCTGGGGGATGGGCATCCGGCTGACCACCTATTTTATCCTGCTGGGGCTGCTGGCGCTGGTGCCGGTACTGGATCTGGACCGGCCCAATCTACTGCTGGAGAACCAGCTGTTCACCGAATCTTCGTTTGTAGAGCTGACGCAGCTGGTACTGCTGGCAGCGTCGCTGATCGTCGTCAGCACGCTATGGCGCTGCCCGCAATATGGCCCCGTCGGAGCCTTTCTGGGGTTCCTGCTCGCCGGTGCAATGGTCCGGGAAATGGACTTTTTCCTCGATCGATGGTTCTTTGACGGCGCGTGGCAGGTGCTGCTGTCCGTGCTGCTCGGCGGTACCGTGGTTTACCTGTGGCCTCGGCGCAGCGTTTTGTGGCAGCGCCTGGGCGAGCTCACCCAGACGGTTGGGTTCGGCATCATGTTCAGCGGTTTCGCCGTCGTCATGGCCTTTTCCCGCCTGTTTGGTCGCGACAGCTTTTGGCGGCAGGTGATGGGTAGCGGCTACGACCGGTCGGTCAAAAACCTGGCGGAAGAAAGCGTAGAGCTATTGGGCTACGCCATTCTCACGGTTGGCGTTGTCGAGTGCGTGCTGGCGCTTCGTGCCGCCGCGCATCGTGAAGCGCTCTGTGGCCAAGCCTGCAGTGCCAGCTAAGCTGCAGTTAGTCTTTCTAAAACGGCGGCACTCGCTGGCTGCAATGGCCCCGCACCGGGACCCTTCACGCTGAGAATCAAGGCGTCACCCGGCGCCAGCGATTCCCGCCGGCCGGTGAGAAGGCTGGCGAGGTCGGAGAGCCCAGGGTTGTGCCCGACAAGCACGGTGTAGCCAGCTCCTGATGCCTCAAGGACGCGAATCAGGTCACCCGCACTCGCCTCGTAGATGTCTTCCAGAAATGTCGGATCCGGCCCGTCCGGCATGGCCATCGCGGCCGTCTGGCGTGTCCTGACGGCCGGGGACACCAGCAGCCGATCGACGGCGGTCAAGACCTGCCCCAGCTGACGTCCTCGGGCCAGCGCCGTATGCTCGCCGTCCAGCGTCAGCGGCCGCTCGAGGTCAGGACCGTCGAAATGAAAGTCGGCCGCGGCATGGCGCAGGACCACAAGCTGGTGGATCGGACTCGCCGTTCCACTGGGCATCGAGTCTGGCGCAGCCGCCGTCACCGCTGATCTATGACGCCATCAATCAGTTCGGCGGCGTGATCTGCTGGAGCGGGAGATTGCTTCGCTGCCAATCGATCTCAACGTCACCGCCAACCTGCACATCCATGCTGTCGAGCAGCTGGCTGCTGTCGCCGTTGATCGTACGCTCCATGGTCCCGCCGGTGAGAATACTTGGCGTGGTCCAGGTGCAGCCTGGACAGTGGGCCTTGAAGCTCGCGAGATCCGCTGATCCCTGGCTGTTGAGCACGGTGCCGTCGGAGGCCACCACAACCCAGCGCGGCTGTCCCTGCGTGTCGTAGAAATAGACCGCGCTGAACTCCTGATCGCCCTGGCGATGGGTTCCGATCCCCCAGCCGCCTTCATCACCGTTAAAGTACTGATCGGTGGTTACCGGATCGACGTCAGCGGTTGAGCTCAGGTCGAAGAAACTCAGCAGCTCACCGCTGGATTCGCCGTCGATCTCGAACGTCATCACCGCTTCAGACTCGTTCAGAAAGCTGATGCGCGCCTGGCCGACCACCTGACCCACCGGGGTATTCTGACGGATGTCGCCGCTGAGCTGGAAGCGGAAGATGTCGGCGGTCACCGTATCGTTGACCAGCGACTGGTCGCCGATGGACTGCACGTAGTACCAAAGCGGCAGGCGGTTTTTCTCCGCGGTGTACCACGCGGAATAGAGCTGATCGCCGGCAAAATGCACCTCGATACCGTTGCCAGGCCGCAGGGCGTTGAACCAGAAGCCCTGTCTCGGCGCCACCGTCGGGCCGCTGTCACCCTGACAGCTGGTGATCACGTCACAGTTCTGGGCCACCTGGCCGGAAATGACGGACGCTGAGCCGGTGCTCGAAAAGCCGCCGGCGTGCACGCTGCCAAGGTAGTCGACGGAAAAGCTGTCGCCGCAGGCAAACGATTC
>JBCDKA010000295.1:0-3301 GCA_038747195.1 Pseudomonadota bacterium | reverse complement strand
CTGCCGCTGGCTCGCTGGCTGGCGCATCGAGACGGTATCGCCGCCCGTCTTATCTACATTTCGCTCAGTCTACCGATGGTGCTGCCGCCGACGGCTGTCGGTTTTGTGCTGCTGCAGCTGCTCGCCGTGGATGGCCCGACGGGCACCACCGTGCTGGGTCTTCCGGCGAGCTGGCTGCTGACCTGGCAGGCAGCGGTGATCGCTGCCGGCGTGATGGCGTTTCCCATCGTGCTGCGAACCGCCAAAGCCGCCTTCGAGCAGGTTGATCCGCGGCTGCAGGAGGTGTCCCGCACGCTCGGACACAGCCCGCTGCAAACTTTCCTTGGCACCGTGCTGCCGCTGGCGAGCCGGGGTTTAAGCGCCGCGGCCATCATGGGATTTACGCGTGCAGCCAGCGAATTTGGTGCCACGGTCACCGTCGCCGGAAACATTCCTTTTCAGACGCAGACGCTGGCCAGCGCCATCTATGCCGCCCAGCAGGTGGGCAAAGACACGGACGCGGCGATCCTGATCGGCGTGGCGCTCGCGCTCGGTTTTGCTGCGCTGGCAACCGCTGAATGGCTGATCAGCCGCTCTCAGAATCGGCGATCCTCCTGATGCCGGATACCACGCTAGTTTTAGAACAGCTGACGCTGGGCGTCGGTGATTTGACCATCGAGCTGTCCTGCCAGCTCGAGGAGGGCGTAATCGGGCTCGCCGGCCCGTCGGGTGCGGGGAAAAGCACGATCCTGCGCCTGGTTGCTGGTTTGGAGCGCGGGGCGACGGGACGCTTGGCGTGTGGTGATGAGCTCTGGCTGGACAGCAGCAGCGGCCAGTTTTTGCCGCCGGAGGCGCGGCGCATCGGCTACGTACCCCAGGATAGTCTTCTGTTTCCGGGCCGATCGGTGGCTCGCCAGCTCACGGCGGGACGGCGACTGCTCAACGCCAGCGCCCGCGAACAGGTGATTCGAATGCTGGAGCTTGAGGACCTGGTGGAGCGCGCCAGCGACGCCCTTTCGGGCGGCGAGCGCCAGCGGGTGGCGCTTGCGCGAGCGCTCTGCGCTGACCCACGACTGCTGCTGCTGGACGAACCGCTCAGCGCTGTCGACCCGACGCGGCGGCTGCGCATCTGGCGCGGCCTCGGGCGCTGGCTCAGCGAACGCGGACTGTTGACGCTATGGGTGTCCCACGATTCAACCGAGCTTCAGGCGTGCTGCCAGCGCGTACTGATGCTCGACCAGGGACGGCTGACGGCTGACGGCGAACCGGCCGAGGTCTTGGCTGAAGCCGCGCTAGAGGCTGGCGACGGTATCCGAAACGACCTGCCGGGTTACGACAACGTTTTTCCGTGCCGAGTCGCCGGCGACGAAGGCGCGGAGATGCTGCTGTCGCTGGGCGCCGCTGGCCCCACGCTGCGGGTGCCGGGCCGAGCCGGCGCGCCGGCCGGGCAGGCGTTGCTGACCATCCCGGCTCGAAGCGTTACGCTGACCACGCTCGCCCCGGGTCTGACCTCCGCTCGAAACACCGTGCCGGCTACCGTTGCGGACGTGGTAAAAGCCGGTGAGCTGGCGATGGTGGAGGCCAGCGTGGACGGCCTTGAAACCGCGATCCGTGTGGAGATCACCCGCCGGTCGCTCGATGAACTCGCGCTGAAGCGCGGCGACACCGTGTTTCTCCTGATTAAATCGACCGCCTGTCGGGTGCTGCTGGCCTCGAAGGCTTCGACCCCTACTCCCACATGACGTGATCGCCGCGGGCTGCCGCCGCATCCAGCAGGTCCAGCAGCGGCTGGGCGCGCATTTCGCTACTCACCTTGGGTTCGCTGTCCGAGTCCGCGCTTTTGCCACCGTCGTCTTTCGGCGGTGCCTGCGCGGCCAGGGCTTCACGCAGCTGCTTGGCCGCAGCCGCCACGTTTTCGGCGCGCAGTGCGCCCGGAACAAGATCGGTCTGCCCCATCATCCGGAGCAGGGTGCGGGCGACATGGTCAAGCTGCATGATTCGCGGGTGTGATGGTGTGCTGAAGGTGACGGGCATAGTGTTAGCTCTCGGCTGGGAAGAATTGCTGGGCGGGCCGCCGACATCAGCCGCCTAGCTCGCCCTCATCGGTGTCCGAGTCGATCAGGCTATCCTCGGCTTGCTCTGCCTCCAGAGCAGCCTGGGTTCTGGCGAACTCGTCCGCTGGCGCTGGCTCCGGCTCCAGCTGCTCAGGTGTTGCTGGAGCCTGCCGCGGCAGCGGCTGATCGTCTTCCGTCTTCGAGGCAATCCGAAGGTTGTAGGTGGGCTCCGGCATATCCAGCTGGTGTGCTTCGAAGGCCTGCTTGACACGGATCAGGCACTGGCTACGCACCCAGCCGAAGTCCGCCTGGTCCTGGTTCACCCAGGCGAAGAAGGTGAGGGTGACCGTCGAGTCGCCGAGCGCGGATACCCTGCCCGCAGGCGCCGGGTCTTCAATTACGCCTTCGCTGGACCGAAGGATCTCAACCCCCAGATTGATGGCGGCCGCGAGATCGACGGTGTATCCCACTCCGACGGTGAAAGAAAACCGCCGCTCGGGATGGGTGGAGTAATTCATGATGGTCGATTTGAAGACTTCACCATTCGGAATCCGTAGCCGGTTGCCCTCGAAGGTCATCAAAATGGTCGACCGCGTGGTGAGGGTGGCCACAATCCCTTCGCGGCCTTCGATATCGACATGATCTCCAGGCCGGAACGGCTGGCGGATTCCGAGCATGAGGCTGGCGATGTAGTTTTCGATGAGGTCGCGGAAGGCAAAACCGACCGCGATGCCGACAATGCCGGCGGCACCCAGAATGCTGCCTACCAGGGCGGTGGCGTTCAGCGTATCCAGCGCCAGCACGATGCCCGCGATGAAAATGGCGGTTTGCAGCAGCTGCACCACCAGGCGCCGAATCCAGGCGTTGCGCAGCACCTTGCCCAGTGCTGGCTCAACCCATCGAACCATGCCGGACAGCAGCCAGAAGCCAATCACAATCGCCAGCGCCGTACCGGCGAGTGGCAGGTAGACCAGGAGCTTGTCCAGCATCCGCTGAAAGCGGGTGACGGTGGGCTCAAGGCCCGCCGGTGCAGCGGCGAGCGTGGTGTTATCGCGAATCGCAACGATGTCGGGCTGGCTGCGCAAGGCCTCGAGCAGACCGGCTGGCGTTGGGTCGTCCTGCCACTCGCCGCTTAGCACTACCACACCCTGGACCAGCTCCGCCTGGACAGCGTCCCCCGGATCACTGAACACATCCACCAGCGCCTGTAGCTGGGAGGTTTCCTGGGCATGAAGCGGGGCAAGCGCCAGGCCGAGCGTCAGAATCAG
>JBCDKA010000294.1:0-3318 GCA_038747195.1 Pseudomonadota bacterium | reverse complement strand
GGGGGAACACTCATGCTTGTGCCGCCGTTGGAAATCCTGGGTACCAGTTTCAGCATTACCCAGCCCGCCGAATCGTCTCTGGGGCCGGGTCAGTCGACGGCGTTCACCATTGGCTTCACACCAGAATCCTTAGGGCAGGTTATTGGCCAGGTAACCATCTTGAGCAACGACGCCGACGAGAACCCCTACACGTTTGCCGTCAGCGGTACGGGCTCTGACGACCCGCAGGCGGCGCTGATCTTTGCGGATGGCTTTGAGTCGCCGTAACGGCGGGCGGGAAATCCCCTTAACGGGGGGCGCTGCGATCAAGCCGTTCTCTGAGCTGCGCCGGTGACTGGTAGCCTTGGATCAGCTCGCCGCTGGGAAGCACAAGGTTGGGTGTGCTGACGGCGCCCAGCTTACGGGCCAGCGCCACGTGTTCGTCGAGACTTTGGCGACAGGCAGCGGTTGGGGCGCCACCGCTCTCGCTTGGCTTGCCCAGCATGGCCGCCGCGACGGCGGCTGCCGGGTCGTCGCTGCAGAGCAGGGCTGCGGTTTGTTCGTAGCCAGCGCCGCCGCCCGCCGGCAGCATCACGTACTGGATGTCGATACCGGCGGCAAGGTATTCATCCAGCTGCTGATGCAGCTGCCGGCAAAAGGTGCAGTTGATGTTGGTGACCACGGAAATGCCTGTTCGTGGCGCAGCACCGTTCTCAGAAAAGTGGATGGGGACGGCGAGGTCCACGTTCTGCAGCAGCGCCTTCCTGGCCTCAGCCTGGCTGGCGGCGGTCAGGTTTTGCTTGGTTTGCAGATCGTACAAAGGGCCGGCCAGCAGGTAGCGCCCGTCCTCGCTCAGGTAGAAGATTTGCGTTCCCAAAGACAGCCGGAAATAGCCCGGCAGGACGGCGGCCTCCAGATTCCATTCGTCGTCGGACGCATTCGGAAACAGCTCCGCCGCTACCTCGCGCAGGCGAGGATCAGGGGCGGCTAGCGTTGCAGGCTCGGCCGTGGGGAAAGCGGCCAGCAAAATCAGAAGTGGTGTGAGCATCGTGGAGTCATGGGTTTGGAACACCACCCAAGGTCACACGTCAGGCCCAAAAAGGCACCTCAAAAGATCTCAAATCGCCGGCTGAGGTCAGGCGGTTGGCCGAAATGCGTCGGATTTGGCAGCTTTGACAGCCTCGGTTTCGCCGAGCAGCGGATCGCAGCCGTTTCGTCCGCTCTCAGCAGTCATGAGCGTCTCCGGGTCCTGGGTCGGCCGCAGCGCCTCGGGAAAGTGTTGCTCACTTAAGTCTGCGGCCGCAATCAGATCCACCAGGCGCTGACGTGCTGCGCTGGCAGCGCAGGCAAAACCCTCGGAGGAGGCCTTTTCCCAGGCCGACTGCGCCCAGTCGAACGCGGGTTTTGGACCGCCGGCGGCCTCGTCGAGACGGCTTAAGAGCCCCATAACGCTGACCTGCAGGTAGGCCAACTCCTGGTCGACGGTTCGCACATACAGGTGCTGCGCTTCGGTTCTGGCCTGGTCCAGCTGCCCGGCAGCAAAGAGCGACTGCGCCAGCAGCAGCTGCGCTTCGCCGAAGTCGGGATCCTCTCTCAGCGCCACGCGGAAGTAGTCCGCGGCGCGTTCAGGCGAGCGGTCTAGCGTCGAGATGCCCAGCTGAAATGCCTGGACTGACGGTGAGAGGGGTAGCGTGGTTTCAGTGCCCCTGTCTGCGCCGCCGTGGATTCCCGCGATGCCTATCGCCAGCACCAGCGCGGCGGCTAGAGCGCGCACCGGCGTCCAGCGATGGTGTTTCGGCGAGGCGACGCGAGCGCGCGAAACGACGGGTAAGTTCCAGGCGTAGCCGCGGTTAGGGTAAGTGACGATTGGCTTCAGCGGCGCAAACAGGCTTCGCAGCTCGCTGATGGCCTGAAACAGACTCTGATCGGCCACCCAGCGGTCGCCCCATGCCGCTTCCAACAGCGAGGCCTTGTCCACCAGTTCGCCCGAGCTGGCGAGCAGTCTTTTAAGGACTACCGCAGTCTTTGGCCGCAGCTTAACCGGCATGCCACGGTAACGCAGCGTTAACGCCTCGGGACAAAACTCGTACTCATCAAAGTGCAGTGGCGCCATGGCTACTCCTGCTGCCGGGCCGAATGATTGGCTACAACGACGACCATACCCCCAAAGCCAGGCCGTTTGCACCACACGGCCGGCGTTCTATGCCAGTGCGCGCTTCGAGCTAGGCGCGTCGCAAAAGCATTTCTGCGGTGAAATCGTTCGCGATCGGCGCCTAGCCACGCCGTACGACCCACCAGTAGCTGCCGAAGGATCCATACGGGAATTCCACGATAATGATTTCGCGGAGGGTTTCGGTACGGTAAATGCTGGGCCACGCCACCAGGGCCGAACTCACCCTGGCGCGATGGAGCAGTGGCGATTAGCAGGCGGAGAAAAGGTACCGTAATGAACGAAATCAAGAACATCCTCGCGGTGGTCAATCCGGATCGGGACACCAGCTTCTCGGCGCTGCGCGGAGCGGCGCTGGCTAAAAAGTTCGGCGCCAACCTGACGCTGGTGAGCGTGGTGTATGAGTCGGGCCTGGGCACCGGCGTCGACTTCGAGTTGTTTCACCAGGTCCGGGGTGACGGCGATCGCGCCGAGCTCCTGAAGGCAGCACGCGACGACCTGGAAAAGCTTGCGCAGACGCTGGACCTGCCGTCTGACCGCGTAACGGTGGATAGCCTGTGGTCGCATCCCTTTGAGGACGGTGTTCGTGAGGCGATCGGTTCTTACAAGGCGGACCTGGTCTGCATGGCGCCGCGCGACGACCGCAGCCGCAAGCTGAGCCGAGCGGAGTGGCATCTGATTCACGGCAGCAGCGTTCCGATCCTGCTGGTGAAGGGCAGCACCTGGGCCGACCCGGCGGTGATCGCCGCGAGTCTCGATCCCACCGCCGTGGACCGAGGCGAGACCGATATCGATCAACAGATCCTCGGCTGGGCCAGCCAGTTTGCTGACGCCTGCGGTGGACTGGAGATTTACCACGCCATGCATCAGGTGCCCGGCGCCATCGGTATCGCTGAAGACCCCGAGGTTTACATGGCTGAGCTGGAAAAAAGCCGCCGGGCCCTCATTGAAGAATTGCTCCCCGATAACCTGTTAAAAGCGCCAGTCATTCACTGCGCGGCCGTCGATCCGGACCAAGGCATTCTCAATTTCTGCCGCGAGCGGCCGGTTGACCTGATGGTGATGGGGGTCTTTGCCAGAAGCCGGCTAAAAGACTTTCTGATCGGCAGCACGGCGCGGAAGCTGCTGCCCACGCTTTCCTGCGACGTGCTGGCGGTGCCGGCGGGCCG
>JBCDKA010000293.1:0-3340 GCA_038747195.1 Pseudomonadota bacterium | reverse complement strand
TCGATGGGATTAAGCGCAGTGAATGTATGGCGAGCAGTGATGCTGGCGGGCGGGCTGGCGTGTTTAGCAGTTGGCACCGTGGTGCAGGCGCAGGGCGCTCGGTTTGCCGATGGTTTCGAGCCTGTCGGTCAGCGGAGCCTCACCCAGTTTGAAGCAGCGAGAATCCTGACGCAGGCGACGTACGGGCCGACGCCCGCTGAGATCGCTGCCCTGCAGCAGTCCGACCTGGAAACCTGGTTTAACAACCAGCTCAGCGCGCCGATCAGCCTGCAGCGCCCCTTTCTCGAAAACCTGGCCGCGACCCAAGGCGTCACAAATGGCGACCGCCGCAGCCGCTGGGGTTCGATAGCGATCTACGGTGAGGACCAGCTGCGACAGCGGGTCGCCTGGGCGTTATCCCAGATTCTGGTCATCAGCCAGCAGGGTATGGGAAACGACATTTTTGGGCTGGCGGAATACTACGACCTGCTGGCTCGCAACGCCTTTGGCAACTATCGACAGCTCCTCGAGGAGGTCAGCCTCAGTCCTCAGATGGGGCGGTACCTGAGCCATCTGCGCAACCGAAAAGCGAATCCGAACCGAGGCACGCTGCCCGACGAAAACTACGCGCGGGAGATCATGCAGCTGTTCAGCATCGGCCTGGTCAAGCTCAACCTGGACCACACGCCGATGCTGGATAATCAGGGTCAGCCTTTGCCCACCTATGATCAGACCGTCATCGGTGAGATGGCAAAAATATTCACTGGCTGGACTTACGCCAATTCCGAAACTTTCTTCCGTGCTGAGGTCAATTACCTGCCCATGGTGTGCTTCGAAGAGGAGCATGAGCCGGGCGAGAAGGTGCTGCTGGATGGTGCCGTTGTTCCGGCGGGCCAGTCCTGTGAAGAGGATCTCACCGACGCGCTGGACATTATTTTTAACCACCCCAACGTCGGACCGTTCATCAGCCGACAGCTGATCTTAAAGCTGGTCACCAGCAATCCGCCGCCAGAATACGTCGCGCGGGTGGCCCAGGTTTTTAACAACAACGGCAGCGGGGTGCGCGGAGATCTGGAAGCGGTGGTCCGAGCGATCCTGTTCGATCCTGTGGCCCGCGGCATGGCTCAACCGGCACCGTATGGGCGGCCGAGGGAGCCGCTGCTCAAGCTGATTGCCATGTATCGCGCCTTCAACGCAGTGCCGGCCCCCGACGGTCGTTCGGTCAACATTCCGACGGGCCCCTACGCGCAGAGCCCGCTGTTCGCGCCAACCGTGTTTAATTTCTATTCCCCAAGCTACCAGGCGCCAGGAGAGATCCAGCAGGCCGGTTTGGTCTCACCGGAGTTTCAGATCATCGACGAAGGCACGATCGCCACCGCCGCTAATCACCTTTTCAACCAAGGTTGGAACGGCAACACGGGCCAAACGAATCCGCCGACCAACCGACCGGCGGTCAACGTCGAAGATCTGATCCCGCTGCTGGACGATCCGGCGGTGTTGGTGGACGAACTCGATCTGCGAATGCTCCACGGCAGCATGTCGTCAGCGCTTCGCCAGGCGCTGATCGCCACCGTGGAGGCTTACCCCAGTTTCGGGAATGACGATCGGAAGGTCTACGGGCTGATCCACCTCCTGCTGGTCTCTCCAGAATTTGCGGTGCAGAGGTAACGGCTATGACGGGCATCATCAACACGAAGCGTCGCCACTTTCTGCGCCAGATGGCCGGCGTACTCTCCGCGGGCGGCGCCTACGCAACCCTGGGTCAGCTCGGCATGGTCAATCAGGCCATGGCGCAGGGTGGCAGTGCCGGCTATCGCGCGCTGGTGTGCATCTATCTGACCGGCGGGAACGATTCGTTCAACCTGCTGGTGCCGAGGGACACCACACGCTACAACCAGTACAGCGATATCCGTGAGAATCTGGCGATTCCGAGAGAGGATCTGCTGGCGGTATCGCCCTTGAGCGGCGGCAATTACGGATTTCATCCGAGCTGTCCGGGCCTGCGCAGCTTGTTTAACGCCGGTGATCTTGCGGTGGTGACCAACGTTGGACCGTTGGTAGCGCCGATGACCAAGCTCACCTTTGAGAACGGCAGCGCCCCCCGTCCACCTCAGCTTTTCTCGCACAACAGCCAGACCGAGCTTTGGCAGTCCGGATCCGCGATAGCCGGCATGGCCCAAGGCTGGGGTGGCCTGGTCGCAGACCAGCTGGTGACTTTCAACGCCAACCCGGACCTTCCGTTCAGCGTTTCGGTCGGCGGCAACAACCGGTTTGCCGTCGGCGAGGTGACCCGCCCTTACCAGATTGGCCTGGATGGGCTGATCGAGATTGAGGGCTTCGATACGCAGCTGGCCGCCGCCGCCCGTCAGGCGGGCTTTGACGAGATCTTTGCCGCCGCCTATGACCATCCGTTTCAGCGGGAATACCGAGATACCATGACCCGCTCGATTGAGCTCGAGGCTCTTTTCTCGAGCGCCATGGCGGCCAACCCGGTCACCACTTCGTTTCCCGACACCAACCTGGGTGGCCAGCTGGAGACGGTAGCTCGACTGATAGCCGCGCGCGGCGACACGGGTCAGTCGCGACAGATCTTCTTTGTTTCACAGGGCGGTTATGACACCCACAACTCGCAGAACACCGACCAGCCGGAGCTGCTTACCGAACTGAATGATGCCATCACCGCCTTTCAGTCAGCCCTCGGTGATGAGCTGAACGTCGCCAACGACGTAACAACATTCACCATGTCGGAGTTCGGTCGAACGCTCAATTCCAACGGTGACGGTTCAGATCACGGCTGGGGCGGTCAGCAGATGGTGATCGGTGGTGGTGTGCTGGGCCAGACGCTCTACGGTACCTATCCGGAGATTGCGCTGGATGGCGCCGACTCGATCGGCCGCGGGAGAATGATTCCGAGCACGGCCCTCGATCAATATTGTGCGACGCTGGCCAAGTGGCTCGGTGTCGGGGATTCGGAGCTCAACGCGATATTCCCCAACCTCAACGAGTTTGCGGCGGCGGATTTGGGCTTCGTTCTGTGACGGGGCGAGTCCCATCAGGCGACTGATTGGCCTTTGGCTGGTGCTGCTGGCGCCGATGGCTGAAGCTCAGCTGCTCGAAATCGAGATTGCCCCTTCCGCCGATACCAGCATCTATCAGGACGCCAACGATTTGAGCAATGGCGCCGGCATTTATCTGTTTGCCGGCCGCATCGCCAACGGCTTGCGCCGCCGCGCCTTGCTGCGCTTCGACGACCTGTCCGCAATTCCGGACGACGCCATTATCCAGGAGGTAACGCTCCGCCTTTCCCTGTCGCGGAAACGAGAAGAGGCCGGGCCGGTGACGTTTTTTCTGCACCGTGTGC
>JBCDKA010000292.1:0-3355 GCA_038747195.1 Pseudomonadota bacterium | reverse complement strand
CGGGTCGGAGGGTGACACGCTGAACCGCTCAATCACCGATTCAAGCGGATTCGGGCCGGAGCCGTCCCGGGTGTAATTGACGTAGAAAAAGCCGTTGCTGGCAAAGTCCGGGTGAAACGCCAACCCAAGCAGGCCGCCCTCAAAAAACGTGTCGACGTCGCTGGTGATATCGAGAAACGGAGAGCTGGCGAGCCCGGTGCCTTCCCGATATATCTGGATCCGTCCTTCACGTTCGACGATAAACAGTCGCCCGGACCCATCACCCGCATGGCGCAGGGCCAAGGGGGTGGAGACGCCGATGTTGAGTGAGTTCAGCGTGAGGTCCGCCGGCGGCGCACCCGCGTGCCCGACGGCGTGGGCCAGTATCATCAGTAGGCCAGAACACGTCGCCCCAAGGCTCAAAGAAAAGCGCATAAGGTGTCTCCCGCATCACCTCTAGGAACTATAACAATCCGGGCATACATAAACGTGAACTGGGTCAGCGATCTCCGGAACCAGCGCCAGCTTTCCTTGATGGTGTTCACATCAAGCGCTGGGTCGATTTCCAAACCCAGCGGGCCAGCGATATCGGAAGGTTTCGGCCCGCCAATGAAGGAGTATGGACGAGACTCAGGTCAACGGGAAAATGACCTGCTAGGTGCACCCGGGATTGACCCCCCCCAGCCGCGCGCTGCAAACAGCTCATAGATGAACTCAGCTCAACTGAATGCGGTGATTCATACGCCTTGAAGCGGTTGTTTAAGCCCCTGAAAAGCCGCATTTTTTAACTGGGCTAGAAACCGTGCGCTGACGGTGGTAAGCGCAAAAACGCCATGGTATGATTGCGCGCCTTTGAGCGCGGCCGCGAACGAGACTTGCGGACAGCGCCCGGAGCCAGAGGCTGGATAGCGTGGAAGCTGCGCCATATTTACGGGCTGCATCGAGCGCGTATCGCGCCAGCCTCAGAACACTCGCCCTGCTGATTGTACTAAGCGCCGCGGTTTACGGCTGGATACAGCCTGCCGCTGGCTGGGCGGCCCTCGCCGGCGGATTGATCGCCTGGCTGCCGCACCTGCTGATGATCAGCCGAGTGTATGGGATCACCCGCCGGGGTGTAAAACCGGTGACTTTAGCTGGCCTCATGCGTGCGGAAGGCATGAAGCTGGGACTGACAATGATCTTGTTTGCGCTGGCGTTCTACTGGATGCCCAAGGACCTCATCAGCGTCACCGTCCCTTGGCTGTTCGGCGGTTTCATCTTGATGCTGGCAGCCAACCTCATCGCCCTGGGCGTGACGCTGGCAAAAATGGATGCAGAAACCGTCGCAGAACTGAAGCGGCGGCAGGAACGCGGCGAGCAGGAAGCAGACCGCAACAGTCGACACCTTATATAAGAGTGTAGCGATGGCAAGCGAAGGCGAAACACAGACAGCCGGTGAATATATTGTTCACCACCTCCAAAACCTGACGTTTGGACGCCACCCTGACGGGACCTGGGGCTTTGCCCACGGCGCCGAAGAGGCGGCGAACATGGGCTTCATGGCGATCCACGTCGACACCATGTTCTGGTCGGTGTTGCTGGGCGTCATCTTTTGCTGGCTCTTCCGGAAGGTCGCCAAAAACATCGAGGCCGGCGTGCCCGGCAAGCTCCAGAACTTTGTCGAGACCATCGTCGAGTTCGTCGACAACAACGTGCGCGATGCCTACCACGGCGACAGCAAGCTGATTGCGCCGCTGGCGCTGACGATATTCTGCTGGGTCTTCCTGATGAACCTCATGGACCTGGTGCCGGTCGACTGGATCCCCGGGCTGGTGCACCTCGCGGGCGTGGAGTACCAGAAGGTGGTGCCGACCACCGACGTCAACGCCACCATGGGCATGGCGCTCACGGTGTTTGTCCTGATCCTGGGTTACAGCCTGAAGATGAAGGGCATCGGCGGCTTTGTCGGTGAGCTGGCTGGCCAGCCGTTTGCGGCCAAGAGCACGGTCGGGAAAATCCTGGCGACCCCCATCAACCTGATTCTGGAAGGTGTGGCGCTCCTGGCCAAGCCGGTGTCGCTGGGCCTTCGCCTGTTCGGCAACCTGTACGCGGGCGAGCTGATCTTCATCCTGATTGCCCTGCTGGGCATCTGGCAGCTGCCGCTGCACTTCGGCTGGGCCGTGTTCCACCTGCTGGTGATTACGCTGCAGGCGTTTATTTTCATGATGCTGACCGTGGTCTACCTGTCTCAGGCCAGTGAGCATCACTAGGGAATCAAAAAACCGGGTTGGGCGACAGCGCTCCGCCTTTACGACTTAACTTTGACAACGCAATAGCAATACCTCGAAACGGGAGTTATGAAATGGAAACTGTGATCGGAATGACCGCCATTGCCGTGGCCCTGCTGATTGGCCTGGGTGCACTCGGTGT
The DNA here is from genome assembly GCA_038747195.1 of Pseudomonadota bacterium. GTDB lineage: Bacteria > Pseudomonadota > Gammaproteobacteria > Xanthomonadales > SZUA-38 > JANQOZ01. Next base: position 967 of record JBCDKA010000292.1, on the reverse strand, counting down.
GGGTATCGGTGTGGGCATCCTGGGTGGTCGCCTGCTGGAAGCCAACGCACGGCAGCCGGAACTCGGCCCCATGCTGCAGGGTAAGTTCTTCCTGTCCATCGGCCTGCTTGACGCGGTTGCGATGATCGGTGTGGGTATCGCCCTGTTCTTCACCTTCGCCAACCCGTTCATCGGTCAGCTGCAAACCGCCCTGGGGGGCTAAGCAATTTTGCGGTTCCGGGGTGACTAATGCCCCGGAAGTACCCAAGGTGACAGGAGAAATCCGATGAACATGAACCTCACGCTAATCGGTCAGAGCATTGCGATGATCGTGTTCGTGCTGTTCTGCATGAAGTACATCTGGCCGCCGATCGTGAATGCGCTGGAAACCCGGCGTAAGAACATCGCGGACGGGCTGGCGGCAGCCAGCGAGTCGGGGCTCAAGCTGGAGCAGGCGGAGAAAGAAGCCGCTGAAATGGTGGGCAGCGCCCGCCAGCAGGCCAGCGAGATTGTTGAGCAGGCCAACCGTCGCGCCGTCCAGATTGTGGAAGAAGCACGCAACGACGCCATCGGCGAGCGAGAGCGGCAGGTAGCTGCGGCGGCGAGCGACATCGAGCAGGAGGTCAACCGGGCCCGCGAAGAGCTGTCCGGTAAGGTGGCCGCGCTGGCGGTGGCCGGGGCTGAGCAGCTGCTCGGTCGCGAAATCAACGCTGATGCGCATACCGACCTGCTGGACAAGCTGGCGGCGGAGCTTTAAGTCATGGCCGACGCCACCACGCTTGCCCGCCCTTACGCCAAAGCTGTTTTCGAGGTAGCACGCAGCGCGGACGCGCTGGGCGCCTGGGCGGACGCGCTGGCGGTGGCGAGCGCCGGCGCCAGCAGCGAAGCCGTGCAGCAGATGATCGCTGACCCACACGCGGACAACGATACGCTGCTGCCTATCTTCGCCGCTACCGGCGACGCGCCGGAAGGTTACGACAACTTTCTG
>JBCDKA010000291.1:0-3366 GCA_038747195.1 Pseudomonadota bacterium | reverse complement strand
GGGAACGCCTGCGCCATCATGATCGCCAGCGCGTCATCCACCCCCGGGTCGGTGTCGATAACCAGCCGCATCAGCCCTTCTGCCCCGCCTTCTGGCCCTGCTGCTCTTCCTGCTGCTGTTGCTGCTCGATCTTGGCCCAGGAGTCGCGCAGCGTCACCGTGCGGTTAAACACCAGGGCGTCGGGGCTGCTGTCTTTTTCGTCGGCCACAAAGTAGCCGTTGCGCTCGAACTGAAAGCGGCTGCCCGCTTCGGTGCCGGCCATCGAACCCTCCAGCTTGCAGCCCTCCAGCACCGTCAGAGAGTCGGGATTCAGGTAGTCCTTGAAGTCTTTACCCTCTTTGCCGTCGTCAGGCCGACGCCGGGTGAACAGCCGGTCGTAGACGCGCACCGTGGCGTCCACGGCGTGGGCGGCTGACACCCAGTGGATGGTGCCTTTGACCTTACGCCCGGAGGCGTCGCTGCCGCTGCGGGTTTCTGGATCCACCCGGCAGTGCACCTCCACCACGTTACCGTCGTCGTCTTTCACCACCGACTCAAAGTCCACGATGTACCCAAACCGCAGGCGCACCGCGCCGCCGGGCTTCAGCCGGAAGTATTTTCCGGGCGGGTCTTCCATGAAGTCGTCACGCTCAATGTAGACCTCCCGCGTGAACGGGACCGGCCTTGAGCCAAGCTCCGGCTGCTGGGGATGAAACGGGCAGTCGAGCGACTCCGTCTTGTCCTCCGGGTAATTGGTCAGCACGAGCTTGAGCGGATTGAGCACCGCCATGACGCGCGGCGAGGTGGCGTTCAGCGCCTCGCGCACCGAGTTTTCCAGCACACCCATTTCCACCTTGTTCTCGGCCTTGCTGACGCCGATACGCTGACAAAAATCGCGGATCGCCTCCGGCGGATAGCCCCGCCGACGCATGCCCGACAGCGTCGGCATGCGCGGGTCGTCCCAGCCCTCGACCAGGCCCAGCGACACCAGCTCCGCCAGCTTGCGCTTGCTGGTCACCGTGTACAGCAGCTCCAGCCGCGAAAACTCGATCTGCTGCGGCTGATGTGGCACCGAGGTGTGTTCGATCACCCAGTCATACAGCGGCCGGTGGTCTTCGAATTCCAGCGTGCAGAGGGAATGCGTGATGCCCTCCAGCGCGTCGGAGATGCAGTGGGTGAAGTCGTACATCGGATAGATGCACCACTGATCGCCCGTGCGGTGATGGGTGGCGCGGCGGATCCGGTACAAGACCGGGTCGCGCATATTGATGTTGGGTGACGCCATGTCAATCTTCGCCCGCAGCACGTGCGCGCCGTCCTCGAACTCACCCTCGCGCATGCGTCGAAACAGGTCCGCGTTTTCCTCGACGCTTCGGTCCCGGTAGGGGCTGGCTTGGCCCGGCTCAGTCAGCGTGCCGCGATACTCGCGGATCTGATTGGCGGGCATCGAGTCCACGTAGGCCAGCCCTTTCTGGATCAGCTCCTGGCCAAAGTCGTAGAGCTGTTCGAAGTAGTCGGACGCATGGCGCATTTCTTGCCATTCAAAGCCCAGCCAGCTCACGTCGCGCTCGATGGCGGCGGCGAACTCTTCGCTTTCCTTTTCCGGATTGGTGTCGTCGAAGCGCAGGTTGCAGCTGCCCGCGTAGTCGAGCGCCAGCCCGAAGTTCAGGCAAATCGACTTCGCGTGGCCGATATGCAGGTAGCCATTGGGTTCCGGCGGAAACCGGGTGCCCACCCGACCCTCATGACGCCCGGCGGCCCGATCTTTCTCGATGATCTGCCGAATAAAATGGCTGGCTAACGGCGAGGTCTCGCTCGCATCACTCATGAACGGTTTTTCCTTGTCTTTCGGAACCAGGGCCGCCCGACTGGCAAAAATCGCCATGCGCCGGGGGCACCCGATCCCATCAAAAATTCGTGGCGTAGTTTACTGCAATCAGGAAGCGTTGAGCCCGCGGAGCAGGCGCTGAGCGAGGTGGGCCTCGGACGTGGTGGGCATCAGGGTCAGAAGCGTCTCAGCAAAATAGGTGGCGCGATTGACGTTGCTGGACCTCGCGTAAGACTCCGCCAGCGCCAGCATGGCTCGGGGCAGCCCCTGGTGGCTGGGCTCCCGCTGGAGATAGACGTTGACGATGTTGGCCGCGTGGTCGGTCACGTCCCAGTCGGCAAAGCGCTGCGCGAGCGTGATGTGCAGGCTGGAGGTCAGGGCCGGCTGCCCCTGCGCAACTGCCAGATAATCTTTGTAGAGGGCGGTAATCACCTCCCGGTCGCCGCCCTCCCCCTCCTGCCGCATCAGCAGATTGCCCGCCGCAGCGTGGAATTGGGGTTTCTTGGGTTCAAACTTCCAGATGGAGTAGCGCAGCTGGCGAACGCGAAGGTCACCCGGTGCCGCCCGATGCATCGCCTCGATCGCGCGCTGCGCCGCCGGCAGCTTGCGCTCGTTCAGCAGGCCTTCCACCTGGTTCAGTGATTCCTCGAGCTTGTCGCCCTGAGCGGCGGCTCCGGCGGATGGATCGCTGGCAAGTCCCGCCAGCTTGACCAGAATCCCGAGCAGCAGCCCGCCGGCAAAAGCCAGCAGCGCGTAAACGGTCGGAGACAGGCCCAGCGTGAAATACATCACCAGCAGGCCGACGCCGCCGAGGCCCGCCGGCAGCCACCACGGCACGGCCAGCGCGCCGATCGAGCCCGGCAGAAAACAGAACGGGCGGGTAGCCGCCCCCTGGAGGACGCCCAGCGCCACCCCCTGCATGGCAAACGCCACCATCAGGAGCGTGTCAGCGCCCAGCTGCTGACTGCCGTCCAGCAGCTGCGGAATACCCAGCGCCAAACCGACACAACAGGCAACACAGGCCGCGAGCAGCAGCGGGCCCAGCAGGATCTCCAGCGCCACCGCGACGGGCAGGATCAGCACCAGCGACGCGAGCGCGGGCACGCTGAGACCGGGCGCGGGCCAGCCGCCCGCAGACGTACCCGCGAGCACCAGCAACGCAACCAGCAGCAGCGCGCAAAGCGCGGGTACCCGCTGTTTGAGGGTATAGAACGGTCCGGGAACCGTTGTCATTCTGCCTCCCCAGGCAAAGAGATTATTTAAGTGATTGTATCGATGCTCGCCGGCTTTTGGATGTCGCCACATCCATGAGGCGGCTTGAGCAAGACTGGAATTATAGCCGGCCGCCGTTTGAGATGTCGCGGCCGAGAAGGGTCAGGCGGTGCGCCAGATGAAAGCGCGCAAAATCCTAACCGGTACCGACAAATGGTGGCGGTGCGCCTCGGACCGATTCGCCGTGTTGCTCGGTATTGCTGTCCTTCGCACGCTGCTCGGCGACCAGCGCCAGGGCAGCCAGCTCGCTTTGCCACCAGGCCAGCTGGTTCTGGTCGGTCTCGAGC
>JBCDKA010000290.1:0-3372 GCA_038747195.1 Pseudomonadota bacterium | reverse complement strand
TACGGTCGATACGCTGAATCATGCCGTGCTCTACAACAATCTGGCGGTCGTTTACGACTATCAGGAGAACTATTCGAAGTCGGTTGAGGCCTACGAGAAAAGCATCGAGCTGCATCGGGAAATCAGTGACGCGCATCCCGACCTGGCAATCGCGCTGGGAAATCTGGCCCAGACCTATGAGCTGCTGGGGGACCTGGATAAAGCAGTCGAGGCGTCCGGGGAGGCTTATCGGATGATCGCAGGAAATCTTGGTGTGGAACATCCTGAGACGCTCGTGCTTCGCCACAATTACGGCAGCTTGATGCTTAACGCCAAGCGCTTGGCCGAGGCGGTGGTTGAACTCCAGGCCGCCGCCGATATGGCGCCAGAGGCCTACGGCGAAGAACACCTTTACACCGGGCGATTTCATTACAAGGTGGCGCTGGCGCGTCAGCAGCTTGGAGAGGTTTCAAAGGCGCAGCATCATGCGGGTTTGGCGAGACGTGCCTATCTGGCCAACGAGGACACACCCGAGTCCTGGTTCGAGCAGCTCGAAACCATGGACCGGCAGCTCAAAGAGGCTGCTGTCCGTTAGGGCAGGGTGCCGACCCAGCTACGCAGGCGCTCGGTGCCCCAGACGCTGTCGAGACCTTGATCGGTGAGCGCCGCGAGCGCACCACTCAGCTCGGGCAACGGTGACGTCTCGGTCATGCCTGCCCTAAAGGCTGCATAGGCACGTGCGGAAACGAGTACCTGCCGGATAGGACGTTCCGCGTCGGGCAGCTCCGCCAGCGCTCTATCCCAGTAGGCTATTGCCTCAGCCCACTGCAGGTTGTCCGCAGCGGCATCCGCCAGCACGCGTCGCAGCTGAAAACGGTCTAGTTCAGTCAGCGCCTCAGCGTTCTCAAGTTCCTTCAGCCTGTTGATGCTCGGATCTTTCTCGCCTCGGGCGATATCGATTCGGGCCTTGAGAATCTCGAGCCCCAGGACCCGTCGGTGATCCGGGCCAAAGAAGCTCTCCAGGAGCGCATGGGCGCGGGCTTGAGTTTCGGCGGCCGCCGCAAGGTCACCCTGGCTCAGCTGGCCTCGGCCCAGCGCGCCGAGCGCAATCCCCATGCGCGCTGATTCGGCGTGGCCGTTTGCCCTTAGGATTTCGACGGCGCGCTGTGAGTGTCCAACCGCCTCCGCATAATCGCCGACATTGATCAACGTTGTGGCCAGATTATGGTGGTCGACGGCCATGCGCATGCTGTCCTCACCGTAGAGATCTTTCCGGGCAGACAACAGCGCTCGCTGCGCGGACAACGCTTCTCGCCAACGTCCCAATCCGTCCAGCGCAAAGTAGATCTTGTTGTGCGCCACCAGCGTTAGCTCCGGCGCCGTCTTAAAGTCCTGCCCCTCAAGAACCGCGAGCGTCTTTTGCGATATGGCAAGCGAAGCGCTGTAGTCTTCCGCCTGGTTGTAGGCCGTTGCCAGCATGTTGTATGCGGTGGCCAGCGAGTGTGGGCTCGTATCTGGCTGTGCTTCCAGCAGTTCTACGCCTCGCTTAGCCCCGGCAATCGCCTTTTCGGTATCGCCAAAGCCCGCCAGTGCCTCCGCCGCTGACAGCATCATGTCCGCCTGGCCCCGAGGAAACTGCTCGAGTCGGGTTTCGGCCAGGCTCAGAAGATTTTGATAAAGATTCTGGATGGTGCCAGGACTGCTGCTGCGCATGGGCGAAACCGTTTGGATCGCCTCCACCAGGGTATTTTTGACCGCCTCCGTACGCTGCTGACTTTGCGACTGCACGCGCGCGGCGATGACGGCGACGGTGGTTGCGATTATCAGTGACCCGATCACCGTCGACAGCGCGGCCCTTCGCCGGCGCCGCTGCGGCGCCTCGGCGATGAATCGAAGACGGCTTTCGATCTGCGCGGCGCTGGGCCGATTGGCAGGGTCTTGATCCAGCTGCCGTGCGAGAAGCGGGCGCCAAGCTCTGGGGAGGTCTGTTAGTTCAGGTCTTGTCGCTGAGTCGTGCAGGTCAGCAAGCTCATCAAAAGAGTCGGCAGTCAGCGGGTACCGGCCCGTCAGCAGACGATAAAGCGTTGCACCGAACGCATACACATCCGAGGCCGGTGAGGCTGACGCTCCGGAAAACTGTTCAGGCGCCATCAGCAGGGGCGAACCGGCCGTTTGCAGCTGCGGCCGGAGCGGTTCGGTGGCAGCGCCGAAATCCATCAGCATGGGTGCACCGTCATCCAGCACCATGATGTTGGCCGGCTTAACGTCGCCATGCACCAGTCGACGGGTGTGGATCAGACTTAGCGCGGAGGCGATCGGCAGAGCCAGCGCGAGCACCTCAGAAGGTTCGAGCCGAGTCTGGGTTTCACATCGTTGTTCCAGGGTTTCGCCATGCAGCAGATCGAACCAGATGCCCATGCGGCCGTCAGCTTCATCGGCCCCATGGACGGCGAGGATATTCGGATGTCGCAGCCGCGCCATGCGCCGAGCCTCCGCCATCACCCCCTCCCGAGCCAGCCGGTCGGTGTCACTGCCGCGGTTGAGCTTCAGGGCAACGTCTCGCCGGAGCTGCGAATCATAGGCCCGGTAAACTTCGCCAAAACCACCTTCGCCGATCTTCTCCATGACCTCGAGATGGCGCCATTGGAACAGCCCGGGCTCGCGCTCCGGCTGCGTCGAGGCGCCGCGAAACGCTTCGGTGATCAGCGACATCAGCTGCTGCTGTTTTTTGCTAGGGCCTTCCTCGCCGTCGGTGGTCACGGATTGACGCCGGTATCTTCCGGCAGATAAGTGGCAAGCTTCTCCAGGGCCCGCGTCACCATCATGCGGGCGGCGTTCGCGCTCGCCATTTCCAGCTCCTCGGCCACCTGGTCGAAGCTCATGCCGAACTCCACGCGCATGATGACGGCAATGCGCTTGTTTTCCGGCAGCTTGCCCAACCCTCGCTCGTAGGCCTCCATCACCTCATGACCCACGGCCTTTTCCACCTGCGAGCTTTGCTGCGCCGGCAGCGATCGGGTCATGGGCTCGGTGTTTGGGCGGGCCGCGCGGCGCCGCACCTCGTCGCGCACCAGGTTCATAAAGATGGTCCGCAGGTACGCCAGGAAGGCACCCGGCCGTTCAGACTCAAATCGGTCCAGGCTCTTGATCGCTCGCATGAAGGTGACCTGTACCAGGTCGTCTGTGTCGGTGGTATCCCGGGTGCGCTCGGGCAATCGGCCGTGAGCCCAGCGCCTAAGGATTGGCAGATACCGCTCAACCAGCGCATCACGGGCCGCCTGCTCGCCGTCGCGATAGCGTTCAAGCAGGCGTGTTGTGCTTTGCAGGTCGGCCACAGACAGGTCCGGATTTGAATCGAATACCAAAAGCCTAAAACACCTTGCCGGATTTTTC
>JBCDKA010000289.1:0-3388 GCA_038747195.1 Pseudomonadota bacterium | reverse complement strand
GCTGCTCTCCTGCTCCGAGAGCCCCCCAAAGATAAACATGGCACCGGCTCTCGAAAACTCGATTACGGTGATAAAAAAGGACGCCAGCGCGTCGAAGACTCGGCTACCTAGCGGTGTCAGGATGACAAACGCACCAAACAGTATCTGCAGTACGACGCCGGTCGATACGGTCCGCCAGTCCACCTGACGACGGTGGCGTGAAAACGCCAGCCCGATGAGGATTAGGCCGGTCAGACCGACGATGCCGGAGATTACGTCTCCCATCAGGTGACGCGCCGCTGCTGCGGCATGCCGGCGCCTGCGGTGGTCAAACCCAGACTAGCGATAGGACTGGATCTCGCCGCTGCGCACCCGGCTGAGGTAGCTCTTGAGCTCCCGTTTGACCACACCACCGAGCAGATACAAACCAATAATGTTGGGAAAGGCCATCCCCAGAATCATCGCGTCGGAGAAGTCGGTGACCGCGGTTAGATTCATCGAGCTGCCGATCACCACAAATACGCAGAAGACCATCTTGTAGGCCGTTTCCTTACCGGTTCCTTCTCCCAGTAGAAAGGTCCAGCATTTCATCCCGTAATACGACCACGCGAGCATTGTGGAAAACGCAAACAGGACGGCCGCCAGCGCCAGCACGTAGGGGAACCAGCTTAGCGTGTCAGCAAACGCGCGGTTGGTTTTGGCGACACCCTGGATCAGCTCCAGGTCCGATTCCTGGACCCAGAGGTTATCCGCGTCTTCCCGCCAAACCTCGTGCCAGCCGTCGCTGCTGTTGAGCAAGCGAAGCTCGGTGCCCCGTTCCGCCTGCTCCACCACCACCGCCGACTCCTGCGCCTGCGCGTAGAGCGCCGCGCTGTCGACGTCGACGGTTGCATCGACCCGCCAGAAGCCAGAGATCACCAGCACCAGCGCGGTCATGGTGCAAATCACAACCGTGTCGATAAACGGCTCCCACAGCGCAACCAGGCCTTCGGTAACCGGCTCTTTGGTCTTGACCGCCGAGTGGGCGATGGCGGCTGAGCCGGTGCCGGCTTCGTTGGAAAACGCCGCGCGGCGAAAGCCCTGGATTAATACACCCACAGCGCCGCCGACCACGGCCGTCGGGGCAAACGCGCCGCTGACGATCGCGGCAAACGCGCCCGGAATCTGATCGAAGTTGACGCCGAGAATCACCAGCGCTGCGGCGATGTAGAGTGCCGCCATAAAAGGCACCAGCTTGCCGGTCACCCGGGCGATCGACTTGATACCGCCGATGATCACCACCGCGACCAGGGCCGCCATAACCAGCCCAAACAGCCAGCCTTTGTCCGCGAGAAAGCTGTCGTTGCCGCCGGTGACGGAGACCACCATCGCGTGTGCCTGGTTGGCCTGGAACATATTGCCGCCGCCGAAAGAGCCGCCGATGCACAGCAGCGCAAACAGCACGGCCAATACCTTGCCCAGCGGCGCCAATGCGGGTGACCGTTCCGCCAGCCCGCGCGACAGGTAGTACATCGGTCCGCCAGAAACGGTGCCGTCGGGATACTCATTGCGGTATTTCACCCCTAGCGTGCACTCGCAGAACTTGGTGGACATGCCCAGCAGGCCAGCCAGAATCATCCAGAACGTGGCGCCCGGGCCGCCGAGGGTCACCGCCACGGCCACGCCGGCGATGTTGCCAAGCCCGACCGTGCCCGAGACCGCGGTGGCCAGCGCCTGAAAATGGGATACCTCGCCGGGCGAATCCGGATCGGAATAGTCGCCCCGAATCAGACGAAAACCCTGGGCAAAGCCCCGGACGTTGATGAATCCGAAATAGAGGGTGAAGAAGGTAGCGCCAACCACCAGCCAGATCACGATGAAAGGTACGCCGGACCCAAACAACGTGATCGGGTAAAAGATGACGGAGAACACCGCGTCGGTGATCGGCTGGACCACGCTGTTGATCCGTTGGTCGATACTGCCGTCTTGCGCCAGCGCGGTCAGCGGCGCGAACAGCAGCGCCCAAAAAAGCTTTTTCATTTGCGGCGTTCCCTCGTTTTCTTACGTTTTTTTTGCCGCACCCGGTAGCCGGGAAACGCGGCTTATTGCTGGCCGTCAGGCTTGAACACGTGAGCAAACGGAAATCGGTCCACTTGCGTAGCTGAAAGTCCCAAAAGCTTTTCAGCGGTCGCTGCCGGCCTGCCTGGCGACAGCTCCGGCCGCCCCGGCGGCGCTAATGGTACACAAAATTGTCCCGGGCGGTTGCCGAGGGCCTCCAGCCCCGTCCGTTGACCGCTCGTTAAGGGCCAGCCGCTGGCAGCACGTCGAGCCTGATGGTCACCGGATCGCTCAACGCCCCGAGGAGGTCAGCCGCGCGCAGCTGCAGCACCGGAGCCGGCCCGCCGTCGGCTATCCGCACGCGGGTCCCCTCGTTGACCCGCTCCCACTGACCCTCACCCCAGCGATACTCCAGGTAGTCCAGCCCGATGCCGGCATCAAAAGCTGTGAGCCTGAGCTCAGTGTCGGGAGCGACAAGCAGCTGACCGTCCCGCCACCGGTGTGGACCCGTTGGGTAGGCGGCAACCGCCGGCGCTCGATCGTCGATGCGAAGCGTCTCCAGGGTCAGAAGTGTCGCCTGGCTGGCGTAGCCTTCCAGCCCGCTGGCGCTGACTCCGCGGACCCGCCAGTAGTGGTCACCAGCCTCAGGCAGCGTGGGCTGCCAGCTCGTCTCTGCGACAGGACCACTGCGCAGGACCAGCGACCCGCACGCAGGGTCCCGGCAGATCTCCACGCGGTAGTGGTCCGCTCGGGGCACCGCCCGCCAGGACACGCGCATGTTGGCCACTTTCCAAACCGTCCCGTCGGCGGGCTCAAGCTTGCGCGGAGAGGCCAGCAGCTGCTCGGGCGGTGACGGCGGGCCGTTGGCCGGCACCTTCGAACCCGTACCCTTGCGCAGCGAAACCTGGCTGCCGGCAGCCTCTACCAGCGAGCTGCCCTCGTACACCATCACCCGGGCGCTGCCGTCTTCCTCATCAGCGCCGGCGGCGATCTTGCCTCGCCCGTCGTCGCCGGGCTTGGGTCGGGTGACGGCACTACCGGCAATCAGCTCAATCTCGGTCCGGCGGCGGCTCATCGGCGCAAATTCGAGTTCCGCGGCGCCGCGACGCACCTCGATCCGCCCACGGTCGACGCCGCGCAGCGTGGTGGTCTTCTGCTGCAGAAAAATCTGCGAGAACTCGCCGACCCGCAGCAGCGAATCGTCGGTGAACTGGAGCTCTGCGGACGAGCTCTGCCGCGTTCTGACGCCGTCCCGTTCGGCCAGCTGATCGCCCGGCTGAGCAGACTCCCAGGCCGTGCGCTGCAGGTTTTTGTCGACCTGGTTGGCAACGGTTCGGACCAGCGCTTTTTCCGCCGTGATGCGTCGTTCTTT
>JBCDKA010000288.1:0-3415 GCA_038747195.1 Pseudomonadota bacterium | reverse complement strand
GCCAGCAGGTACCAGCTGCTGACGTAAAGGTGGTGCACTCGACGCTTCAGAAGGGAAAGAATCAGGGGAACGGTCGCCAGGGCGCCGCCGGCGACCAGCGCCACGTCAGCCTGCCAGGGGAACTCCAGCCACTCCATGCCGTCGCTGTGGCCGGTCACAATGGCCACGGTGCCGATGACCACGCCGATGTTCCAGATGATGGCCCCGGCGGTGGCAAAGCGACCGCCCAACATTTCGGTCTTGAACAGCCTTGGGATCAGCCAGACGCCCACGCCGACGCCGGCCATGGAGGCCCAACCGTAGGCAACGGTGTTGAGGTGCGCGGGACGAAGACGCCCAAAGGTGAGGGCAGCATCCTGCACCAGCCAGTCGGGCAGGTGCAGCTTGACCGACGCAATCATGCCGAAAATCGAGCCGAACACGAGCCAGAAAACGGATGAGGCGAGCCACCAGTTCACCGGCACGCGAGTTGAGGCATCCGCCCGAGCTCTCGCTTCGAACTCGGCGGCGTCTTCGTCAGAATCCGCCTGCTCAGGTTCGCGCTCGTCCTGCATTCGCGCACGCGCAGTCGGCGCCGCGCCCGGATCTTCAACACGGCCGATCTCGCCACTGGAAAAAATGGTCCGAGCCGCCTGCTGGCCCATCTGAAACTGGTCGTTGGCCAGCGCCCAGATCAGCAGCGCAAGTCCGCCGACAGAGATAACAAACGTGGCGGCGAGCAGAAAAGCAATCGCCAGAGTCATGTTGCGAATCTTTACGGTTTACGGCCTGGAAGCGTGGCGCAATCCCCGTGAAGGTCAGATGCAATTGGGGTGACGGGCTGTCAAAGGCGCCAGAAAAACTTTAGACAAGGACAAAATCTAGATGTCACGTTTTTCTTGACCTTTAGGGTGGCTGCATTTTCCCTGTGGCGTCGTCTTCCATCGTACTGAAGGTTGAACCCTGGACGACTGTAAGCGGCACCGAAACTTCACCCTTAGCCTCCTGTAAGTCTCTGCTTTTTGGTCGTTTTTAATCGATTAGATTTTCGTTGGATTTTCTTCAAGACCTGAACCCCGGAATTCCGGAGGATAGAGGGACTGTTCTCGATCGATCAGGCAAAGGAGTGCACGGCGTGAATTCAGCCGCAGATCCATTCTTAGTTTTCCGCGTGGCCTGCAGACTGGCAGGGCGATGGGGCCTTCTTTTTTGCCCGCTGCTGGCACTGGCCGGGCCCCCAAGCGAACCCCCGCCGCCCGTCCCGGATGCGTACGAGCTCATCCCGCTGGGTACCGCTTACCAGGGTCTGGCTATGAACGACGCCGGAGAGGTGCTGCTAACGGACGCGGTCCCGGCGGCATTCGACGAACCCTTCGACGTGCAGCGCAGCATCTGGCGGGACGCGAATCGCGACGGCGTGATCGACAACGACGAGCTGGAGCCGGTGTGCCGCTGGCGGCGGACCTTCAGCAACCCGCAGAACGACTTTCCGCCGGATATGTTTCTCTCGGGGTGTAACAACAGTGCCTTGGGCGGTTTACTGAATAACCTGGGCCAGGTGGTCATGGTCGATTGGGAAGAGTCTCGCGTGGTGCTTTCCTGCACCCCTCTGCCCGGTCAAACCTGCGCGATACGCACCGATCGTTTCGTGAAGGGCTTTTTCTGGAATCGAGGTGTCGTTCAGTTGATTGATGGTGTTGCCGAGACGCAGGGTGGCGGAAACGGGGACATGGTCCAGCAGACGATCATCCGTGACCTGAATGACCTCGGCAGTTTTCTCGGGACGACCCTGCGCTTCTCGCCATCGTTTGGCTTCGAGCCATACATTTGGAACGGCGCGCTTCAGCGACAGCCACAATTGGTGGGTAGCGACCCTTTACATCTTAACAACCTCGGACAAATCGCCGGGCGAACTGATCTCATCCGGCCTGACGGTACTGTGATCCCCTTCGGCGGGGTGATCTATGACCTGAACAACCTGGGAGACCTGGTGGTGACCGACGATATGGACCGCCGGGGACTAAACGTGCAGCTCTCCGACGGCACCCTTTACGACCTGACGCCGGCGCTGGAGGAGCGTGGCCAGGAGTTTGCGCCCAGCGCTTACGCCTTCAACGATCGGCGGCAGTTGGTATTTGTAACGCCAGACGAAAACCAGGACCGCAACGTCATCAACCTGTTCCAGGACGACAACCAGAACGGCCAGGTTGATGCAGGCGAGATTTATGATTTGCGGCTGCGTTTGCCTGATCCCCTGCCGTTTGAGTTTGTTCGCCGTATCCGCAAGCTCAACAATCGGGGCCAAATGCTGCTCGATACCAGCAACGGCGACTACCTGATGCGGCCCCAGCAGCCCTGGCTGATGATGGTGGTGCTGGCGCTGGACGACACGCTGCAGTTTGACGCGGCTGCCCAGCTGGAGCGGCTTGGGGTGGTGCTCAACGATCTTGAAGCCGCAGCTATGAACCCGGCCGTCAACGTGGTGGCGCTGGTGGACGGACCGGAGCCCAACGACAGCTTCTACTACCTGATCCAGCCCGACGACAGCGATGAGCTGCTCGCCAATTACGAAGACGGCGTGAACCGCTTTCCGCAGGGGGAGGCGGACCTAGCGCAGGCCGGCACGCTCACCGAATTCGTGCGCTGGGCCCGCAATCGGGCGCCGGCGGCGTCCGAATTGCTGGTGCTGGAGGGCGCCGGTGGGGTCGGCGGCCTGCTGGTGGACGACACCTCGGAGTTTGAGCCGCCGTTTATGTCCATGAGCCAGTTCCAGGCGGCCATGGCGGACATCGGCAGCGATGGCCCGGTGGATGCGCTTTATCTCAATACGCCCTTCCACGCCATGCTCGAGATGGGCTTTTCTGTGGCGCCGGGCGCGCGCTACCTCATTGCCAGTCAGGAATACGTCTGGCGCTATGAAGCCATCTATCGCCGTATCGGTGAGCGTTTGACGGGCGTGGGGGCCACCGAGCGGCTGGAGGATACGCTGCTGGCGCTTACCCAGGCCATTTCTGCTGAGCGGTCCATCGTTCTCGATGGAGAAACACTGCTGCCGGTAACAACGTCTCTGGTCAACCTCAACAAGCTGCAGTCGGCGCTGGACCTGGCCAACCTGACGGCGCTGGCGCTCAATTCCAATTTACCGCTTTATCGCCCGGCGCTGGAGGCGACGCTCAACATCGTCCAGCGCTTCGATACGTTGGTGGACCTTGAGCATACAAAAGAGGACGACCTGATCGATCTGTTTGTTTTTGTTGGATTGCTGCGCGGCTTTGCGGAGCAGCTGCTCGACATCGATCCCGCCACCGACCCGCTGCTCAGCAGCGACATTACCGAAGCTGAGTTCAGGGCATTCACCGAGTATTTGGTCGGCTCGTTTAACTCCGAGGGCGTCACGTCTGTCGGCACCGACGTGTCGTTTGCGCTAGGCGTATCG
>JBCDKA010000287.1:0-3420 GCA_038747195.1 Pseudomonadota bacterium | reverse complement strand
GCTGCCCGGCGGCTCGCAACAGCTGCTACTGCCTGGACCCCTTGTAGAATCGCAGCGGCTGTTCGTCGAGGCCGACGGTCTCCCCACAATCGCCCTGGGAGATCGCCTAACGCTGACGTTGGATCGTGAGACGCTAGGGCTGGCCGACGGCGATTTGCCGGTCACGGTGCTCTCCATCACTGATGAAGGAGCGGAAGCCGACAGTCTGCAGGTCACCTTTCGAAACGGCCGCTGGATGTCTGACCCCCGGATGGAGCTCGATCTCGAAATTGCAGCCCCTGGGACGCAGGTGGGATATACGGTTACCGGACTCACGCCGTCAGAGACATTCGAACTGTCTGTCGGGGCATCCGTTTTGGCGACCGGGACCCTGGATCCGACGGGCTCGGCGTCAGGCGTCTTTGCGGCGCCCCCGGCGGGTTCAGCTGCTCTCCAGTTCATACTGGCAAGTGACAGTCAGGGTCGCGTTGCCGACACTGTGCTGGTTGTTCCGATCGGCCTGTTTGCCGACGGATTCGAGGAATAGCAATTCATAGTCAATGATCTAAAAAGCCGGTACGTCCGTGTACCGGAAAATGCGAGCGGGGAGACGGAGTCTTGCCCTGCGTTCACCCGCCATGCATCGGGGGGTCCATGCTCTTCGGCATGTCAAAGCGGTTCGGCGACGCTGGCGGCCACTGACCGGTCCGCGGTGGTGTCGCCAAGAAAACAGCCCCTGTTTGACGTCTATAGCCGATAGGAAGAACTGACCCAAACCCTTATCCATTGAAGCGTCAGCCGATCAAAAAGCGGGTCACCGCGGTGGATTGCGTCGGCTAGTTTCCGTTGAGATTTGTCTCTGCCGGCCGCAGCAAACTGTTTGCCGACAGTTTCGAGTAGCCTGAGTCAGGAGGATCGTCGGAAGACGGTACCCCTCGGTTAATCCCCGCCAGCGTCGAGACGCGCCAGAAGGTCGTCACGCCCGGGATAGCTGGCGCGAAGTTTGTCCACCAGCGCTCTTCGCTGGGCGTCAGCCTCCGCTGACCGATCGCTGCGTTCGAGATAAATGACGTTTACCGTGTCCCGGTAAAAGCGATAGGGGTGATTCGGCGCGCTGCTCATGCCCAGCTTTGCCTGTTCCAGCGCGTCGCCCGCGCAGCTGAGGTCGTCGATTCCCATACACAATTCGGCCAGCTGGGTCGCCAGCTTCGTGTCTTCGATATAGCCGTAGCCTCGAGCCTCGCCTGAATCTTTGATCAGCAGCTCCAGAAGCTCCCGTGCCTCGGGCGTATTGCCCCGAGCCAGCTCGACCGGCCAACCGTAGCGGCTCCAGCTTAAGACCCCAAAGTCATCCGGTTCCGTGTCCTTTCTTAACCCGGTCATCGCTTCATCAAACAAAGTGTCCGCTTCGTCGTGGCGTTCCCGCCCGCTCAGAAAGCCGGAAAAATAGATCATTGCTTCAAGCGTCATTTGACCGTCCGGGCCGAACACCTCACGCCGGAAGGCAATCGCTTCTCGATAAAGGTCTTCAGCTTCATCCCAGTTGCCGATCAGCGCCTGCGTCTTAGCCATATTGCGAAGCGCAAGGGCCAACGCCCGAGCACCCCCGTCACCAAGCTCCCGGGCGATGCCGATGCTTGTCTCGTAGTAGTTGATCGCTTCGTCGATACGGCCTCCGTCCAGCAGAACGGTTGCCGCGTTGGAGTAAGCGCCGGCGACGTTGAGGTGCTTTTCCCCGAACAGCTCGATCGCAATCTGCAGGCTTTCTGTGAAGTGATCAGCGGCTGAAGCCATGTCCAGCTGGCTGTAGTTGATTGCGCCCATCGCGTTATGCGCGTCGGCTACCTGCGGATTGAAACGGCCAAAATTTGCCCTCGCCAAAGCGAGCGCCTGCTGAAAATGAAACAGCGCCTGATCAAAGTTGCGGTTACTGCGGTGGGCCCAGCCAGCGGCGTTGTGCGGCGCGATCAGCTCATAGGAATCGGAGGGCAGCTCCTGCTGTGCCAGTTCAATCGCCTTGTCTGCCCAGCTGATGGCCTCATCCATTCGGCGCTGAATATTGTTGTGTACCGACAGCTCGTTGTAGGCGCGTAACCGGCCGAGCACCGATAGCTCGCTCTGCTCAGCCAGATGATTGGCGACTTTTTCGTAAGCCTGATTCGACGCCTCGAAGTCTCCTTTGACCGCTAATAGCTGGGACTGCGATCGCAGCAGCGTGAGCTGCTGATCGGGTGACAGGTCAGCGGTCTCTGAGGTCATCGCGGCCTGCGTCAGCCATTCGTCAGCCTGGTCGGGGTCATTTTTCTGCTGGTAAAGATTGGCGAGGTGAATCTGCGTGTCGAAGACCAGCTGCGGTTGTCCCGTTGGGTCGGCTACGGTACTTGCCTCTCGCCACAGCGACTCGGCCTCGTCCAGATTGCCCAAAAGCTGCTGGAGTGAGGCCTGCACGTTCAAGGCTTCGGCTCGGGCCGAAGGTTCGTCTGCGAGCTGGTCTTCAACAACCTGGGCTGTCGTGGCCAGCGACGAACGAATGAACTGATTTGGCCCATCCTCATTCTCGCCGGCGCTGGCCCGGATCAGCTCGCGAAACGTTTCGCTGATCAGCGTCGACAGCGTACGGGTAACCCGGCTTGCGGTTTCCGCTCTAGCCTCCGCAACGCTTCTGGCCTCCGTGACCTCTCGAAGGTACCAGAACGTGCTGACCGATAGGGCCAGTACAGCCAGCACGCCAACGGCTACCGGCGCCGTATGGCGCTGAACGAACTTGCTTAGCCGATAGCCGAGCGTTGGCGGTCGGGCCTGGATCGGCTCGTTGTTGAGATAACGCTGTAGGTCTGCACGAAGCGCGTTGACGTCCGTATAGCGTTGTCCAGGGTCGGGCTGCAAACACTTGCTGACAATTTGCCACAGGTCTGCCGGCATGTTCTTCGAGGTGTGGGCTTCGAACTCCACGCCCCGTGCTTCGGAGGCTCGGAGAATCGCCTCCGGCCAGGTGTGCTCCACAACCGGCTTTTCGACCAGCATGTGCAGCAGCAGCAAGCCCAGCTGATAGACGTCGCTCGCGATCGTGACCGACTGACCCAGCATCAGTTCGGGGCTGGCGAAGCCGGGCGTTAAGGCCTGAGTCGGATCCCCATCCTGGTCATCACGGTCCACCAGCTTGGCGACGCCGAAGTCCAGCAGTTTGGGCACGCCATCATTGGTGACCATCACGTTAGAGGGCTTGATGTCTCGGTGAATGATCAGATGGCTGTGTGCATGGCCTGTCGCCGCGGCGACCTGCATGAGCAGCGATACGCGCTGCCGGGTCGTCAGATCGCGCTCGTGGCAGAAACGGTCGATCGGTTCCCCGTCGACCAGCTCCATGATCAGGAACGGTATGCCTTCGCTGGTGGCGCCCGCGTCAAACAGTTGGGCGATATGGGGGTGGCTCAGCTCCGC
>JBCDKA010000286.1:0-3423 GCA_038747195.1 Pseudomonadota bacterium | reverse complement strand
TCTGGGTGAAGTCGATCAGCCGCTTCGCTACTCGGTCACGCTGGAACCGACACAGCAGCTGTGGCTGTTTGCGCTGGACACCCCGGTTAGCCCGCCACGCGGCTTTATGGGGCTGGAGGTGGACTACACGCTGCATCGAACCCGGCCGGTCACGCGCACTTTTCAGTACGACATGACCAGCGATACGGGCTACCAAAAGAATACCCGCACCGACGGTCGGCTAACGGACCGGGGACTGCAGCTGCCCAACGATCGCAACCCACGGACCCGCGCGCTCGCCGAGGATCTGAGAGCGCAATTCGGAGAAGACAGCCGCGCGCTGGTGACCCACGTGCTGCAGACTTTTCGGCAGGAAAACTACCGCTACTCCTTTACGCCGCCGCCGCTGGGCTTTCATACCGTCGACGATTTTCTCTTCGAAACCCGGGAAGGCTACTGCGAGTATTACTCCTCGGCCTTTACGTTCCTGATGCGCGCCGCGGGGATCCCGGCCCGGGTCGTGACCGGTTATCAGGGGGGCGAATACATGGGCGACCCGGAGTATCTCCTGGTTCGCCAGTCGGACGCACACGCCTGGTCGGAGGTTTGGCTGGAGGGTGAAGGCTGGGTGCGGGTAGACCCGACCGCCGCGGTGGCGCCCGAGCGAGTGGATCGCGGCGCGCTGGCGGCGCTGGCCGGGCAGCGTCGTGGCGTCTGGGATTATCCCTGGGTGCGGGAGCTACGCAATCAGCTCGACACCGTGCATCGAGTGTGGACCGACTGGGTGCTGAAGTTTGATCAGGCGAGACAGAAAGCGCTGCTGCAGCCGGTGGGTATCGACGAGCTGTCCAGCAGCACGGCCATCCTGCTGCTGACCGGGATCATCATCACGGTGACGACGGTCGTTATGTGGCTGCTGCTTCGGGTGCAGTGGATCGGTGGGCTCGACCCCGCTTCGCGCGCTTACGCCCGCTTCTGCCGCAAGCTGTCGCGCCGTGGGCTCCCGCGCTCCGCTGCGGAAGGGCCGGAAGATTTTGCGGAACGGGCAGCCGCGGTTTACGGGGAGGTTGCCGAAGATATTCGTCAGATCACGCGCCTGTACATCCAGCAGCGCTACGCCCGCACGGGCGACGATGCGAGCCTCACCCTGCTGCGGCGCGCCGTGCGCAGTTTCCGCGTTCGCGGTCGCCGGAGCAGCTCCGCCGCCTGAGATTCCCAGGCCTGGTATCGGGCCAAGTTTCGAGCCCAAGTTTCGAGCATCGACTTTTTGTGTAGACCGCTGCTGGGGCGGACGCTGAGCGCCGTTGCCGGGCAGCGAGGAGGGTATCGGGCCAGAAGAAGAGAAGTTTTTGCGTTGCCAGCTGGGATACTGTATAAATAAACAGTGACTCAGAAACTGACAAAACGCCAGCAGGAGATCCTGGACTTTATCGCTGCCGTTCAGCAGCGTAAAGGCTATCCGCCGACCCGAGCGGAAATTGCCCGGCATTTTGGTTTCAAATCGCCCAACGCTGCTGAAGCCCATCTCCGGGCGCTGGAAAGAAAGAATGTTATCCAGCTCAAAAGCGGCGTATCGCGAGGCATCCAGCTGGCGGAGATGCAGTCCAGCCTGACCAGCAGCGGGCTCAAGCTGCCGCTGGTGGGCCGGGTCGCCGCCGGCCAGCCCGTGCTGGCAGCCCAGAATATCGAGCAACACTTTGCCGTTGATCCTCAGCTGTTTCGTCCCTCGCCGGACTATCTGCTGCGGGTCCAAGGGTTGAGCATGCGCGACGCCGGCATCCTCGACGGCGACCTGCTGGCCGTACACCGCACACCGGAGGCCAGCAACGGCCAGATTGTGGTGGCCCGGATTGACGACGAGGTCACGGTCAAACGCTTTTATCGGCGTGGCCTGAAGGTTGTCCTGAAAGCGGAAAACCCGG
The DNA here is from genome assembly GCA_038747195.1 of Pseudomonadota bacterium. Taxonomy (GTDB): domain Bacteria; phylum Pseudomonadota; class Gammaproteobacteria; order Xanthomonadales; family SZUA-38; genus JANQOZ01. Next base: position 1,522 of record JBCDKA010000286.1, on the reverse strand, counting down.
ACTTTGATCCCATCGAAATTGATCTACGCAAACACGAGCTGGCTATTGAGGGCCTGAGTGTTGGCGTGATTCGCGCTACTTCCTGAGCGCACCGCGAAGCTGACGTTGACGATGGTGGCCCGCCAGAACCCTCTGCCCTCCGCAGTTCGGGCCGCGAACCCACCCAGACCCGGATACAGACCCAGCAGGCGAGCTCATAACCCGGCTTGCAGAACCACTCCTGAAAAGAAGCCAAGGACGGCGCCAGCTCATGGCTAAGAACACCGCCGAGGAGCTGGCGGCGCTTAAAAAAAAACTCCGCAGCCTGACCCGCCCCGGCGGACGCCCCCGCCGCAGCCTGCCCTGTCAGCACCCCCGGCTGGCTGAGCAGCTCCCCCAGGGCTGGCCCCGAGGAGAGCTGACCGAGATTCTCGCGCCCTGCCTTGGCATCGGCGAATTCAGCCTGCTGGCGCCTTCGCTGGCCGCCTTGACCCAAAACAACGAATGGCTGGCGCTGGTCAATCCACCCTACTCCCTGCAGGCCGCTGCGCTGAACCGGTGGCGCTGGAAGCTGCAGCAGGTGCTGGTGATCCAGTGTGCCGGCGAAAACGACACGCTCTGGGCCATGGAGCAGTGTCTGCGGGCCGGCGTTTGTGGCGCTGTCATCGGCTGGGTGGCGCAGCCCAGCGATCGCCAGCTGCGTCGCCTGCAGCTGGCCGCGGAACACGGCGCCAGTGCCGGCATCCTGTTTCGACCGCTGAACACCCGTCAACAGCGTTCACCCGCCGCGCTGCGGCTTTGCCTGCAGCCGCTGGGACGACGGCGCCTTCGCAGCACGGTGATCAAGCAGCGGGGCAGCCGCGGGCAGCCTCAATGCACGCTGACCGCCCCCTGAGATCATGGCGGATGGCAACCCAGGCCTGTGGCTGTGTATCCATCTGAAGCAGCTGGCGCTGGACGCCGTGCTGCGCAGCCTGCCCCCCGAGGAGCTCGCTCACCAGCATGACCTGATTGCGGTGGTCGATCAGCGCGGCAGCCAGCGCTGGATCTGCGGCTTCCCGGCCACGCTCGCGGAAAAAGGCATCCATCAGGGTCAGGCGCTGGCCGCTGCTTACGCCCTGCTGCCGCAGCTCCGCGCCCTCCCCCGACAGCTGCCAGCCGAGCGCCAAAGCCTGCTGCAGGTGGCTAGCTGGGCCTGCCAGCTGAGCAGCCGGGTCTGCCTGCAGGCGCCCGACATGGTGCTGCTGGAACTCAGCGGCAGCCTGCGGCTGCTCGGCGAAGACTGGCGGCAGGTGATCAAGCGGGGCGTGCGGGAAACCGGCTTCGCCGCGGGTCTGGCCGCCGCCCCAACCCCTGCGGCCAGCCGGATACTGGCCCGGGCCGGAAGCTACCGGCTGGTCCAGAGCCTCAACCCGTTGCCGGGCGCCCTGCGGCGGTTACCCCTCCCCTACCTGGAGCTCACCGACGACGTCCAGTCCGGGCTGGCAAGCCTGGGGGTCAGCGAGCTGGGTGAACTGCTGGCCATGCCACGCGACGGGCTACT
>JBCDKA010000285.1:0-3426 GCA_038747195.1 Pseudomonadota bacterium | reverse complement strand
GGCTGCATGGTTCGCTGACCCAGCGTCTGGGCGGCGTTGGCAATCGCGTCAGCGGTCGGCTGCACCCGAACGTAGAACTCGGCCGCCACGTCGACACGCATCCGGTCCTTGGTGATCAGCGCCTGGTCGTCGTTGCGGTGCACGTCCAGACGCAGCGTATTCATGTTGACGGGGATCACCTCGTGAAAAACCGGCAGCACCAGCGCACCGCCGTTCATGATCACCTTCTGTCCACCGGCACCGGTCCGGACAAAAGAGATTTCTTTTGACGCCCGCGTGTAGAGTCGGGCGATGACCAGTACGAGCAGGATGACGGCGACCAAAATGGTGCCTGCCACCAGCAGAATGTCGAGATAGCTAGTGAATTGAGCCATAAAAAATCCTCCTAAAGGGTTGGCAAAATGTTGGGGTTAAAGGGGTTTAAGAGTCAGGGCCGGGCGGCCCTGACGACAAAGCTGTTGCCCGCGAGCTCGACGATGACCACCTCGCTGCCGCTGGCGAGCTCAGGTCCGCCGGCCTCTGGCTCCACCATCACGTAGTGGGTCTGGCCGTGCACGTCGGTGAGCCGCGCCTGCGCCGGCGAACCGGGGCGGGCCGTGCCCAGGGTGATGACGGCATTGGTGCCGACGAAGCTGGAACGATCCACCGCCTCGGTTTCGTCCCTGGGCATCACCTTGGCGATTCCGCCGAGCAGCGGCCGCATCACCGGCAGCGTCAGCGGCAGGGTGATGATGGCCGCCAGCGAGGCACGCATCGGTTCACCCACCTGACTCGCAATGACGCTCTGCAGGGTTAAACCCAGCAGGCCAAAGCTGGCCAGGAAGACAATCAACACGACCAGCGCCGGCAGCTGGTCCAGCTTGAGCCAGCTGAGAAAAGCCGCCAGCGACAGCTGGCTGCCCAGCTCGGCGTCCATCTCTACGTCCAGCTCAGCGCCGGTCGCCAGGTCCGGCAGCGCGCCGTCGACCAGCGACGAAAGGGCGGTCCCGAACGCCATCGTGATCAGTTCCATGATCAGCAGCAGCGCCATCAGCGCCAGCGAAACGGCAAACGGAAACGCTTTTTCGTGAGTCAGTAGTTCGATCATTATTTTCCTCCTTGTTCAGCCAGCAGCTTCGCGAGCGCCAGCGTCGGGCCCAGCCTGCGGCTCACCGCATCGGGCTCGTAGCACGGGTTCGGTTCGGTCAGCGCCAGGCGCAGCACGGCTTCGATCAGACGGAATACCCGTTCCGAGATGCCTGCCTCGAGCTGAGACAGCTCGATAACTTCTTCTGAGTCCGGCTCCTGGTCGACGCCCGCCAGCAGATAACCCAGCATGTCGGGCAACCACTCGTACACCCGGGCGAGAAGCTCGGAGTGCACGTGTTCGCGCCGTTCCTGATCCAGCAGCCCGAGGCGCACCGGGTCCAGCAGCTCGTCGACCATCCGCAGCGCCGCCGGGTAGCTGTGTGTTCCCTCTTCCCGACGCCGCGCCCGTTCGATGATGTGGCGTAGCTTTTCGCTCACCGTGTCAGCGCCCGGGAGGCTCAGATGTTTGAGGAAGCGCGCCTCATCGCTGCTCAGGCGGACGCTCAGGTTGACGCTTTTTTCTGACATGCCGTGACTTCCCCAAACTTGATGCACAATAGTTTACATATGTGCTACAGATGTAATGCAGTGCTGGAAGTCATGGTCGCGACGGACCCTGCTAAGATGCGCCGCTCACCGACTGGGATCGAAAATCGTGCGAATCATCTCGCTGAACGCCAACGGCATTCGCGCCGCCGAAAAGAAAGGGGTTTTCAACTGGCTGCGGCGGCAAAAAGCTGATGTGGTGTGCATCCAGGAAACCAAGGCCCAGGAGCATCAGCTGGAGGGCAACAAAGCCTTTTATCCCACGCCGTACACCTACTATCACGATGCCGAGAAAAAGGGCTACAGCGGCGTTGCGCTCTACTGTGCCCGCGAGCCGGATCAGGTCCGCAGCGGTCTGGGCGTTGCGTCTTTTGATGCCGAAGGGCGCTGGATTCAGGCGGATTTCGACAATCTCTCGGTCGTTTCGCTGTACTTACCGTCGGGGTCCTCCAGCGAAGAACGTCAGCAGGTGAAGTTTTCCGTCATGGACTGGCTGCTGCCGAAGCTGCGAGAGATGGCCGGAGATGGTCGCGAGTACATTATCTGTGGCGATTGGAACATCGCTCACACGCAGCAGGATCTCAAAAACTGGCGCGGCAACCGGAAGAACTCCGGGTTCCTGCCGGAAGAGCGCGCGTGGATGGACGAGCTGTTCGGCGACGCCGGCTGGGTCGACACGTTTCGTCAGCTCGATCAGCGCGACGAGCAGTACACCTGGTGGTCCAATCGCGGCCAGGCCTGGGCCAAAAACGTGGGCTGGCGGATCGACTATCAGGTGGCTACGCCCAAAGTCGCCGCTACGGCCCAGAGCACCAGCATCTACAAGCGCAAGCGATTCTCTGACCACGCCCCGCTGGTCATCGACTACGACTGGTGAGTCGCTGGCGCAGCAAGCTGCCCGCCGGCGTCAGGCCTTACCTTGAAGGTGCGCCGCTGGCCGCCTTCTTTCTCGGCGTTTCCTCCGGCTTTCCCTACGCGATGATCGGCGCCACCCTGACCACCCGGCTGGCGCAGGATGGCATCGACAAACGTTCCGTAACGGCTTTCTCCCTGGCGTTTCTGGTCTACAACTTCAAATGGCTTTGGGCGTTTGCGGTCGACACGGTGAGGCTTCCCCTGCTGGGGCGCCTGGGCCAGCGGGTCTCCTGGCTTATCGCCTCGGGGCTGGCCGTGATCGCGGCGGTGGTCAATCTGGCGCTGGTCGATCCCACCGCGAGCCTGCTGACCACCGCTTACGCTGCGGTGGCTGTCGGCGTTGCCGGTGCCACCTTTGACATTGTGATCGACGGCTATCGTATCGAGCTTCTGTCACCCCGTCAGCTCGGCGCCGGGTCCGGTATGTCTCAATACGGCTGGCGCATTGGGTCAGCCGGCGCGGGCGCCTTGGCGCTGCTGTTGGCCGCCCCGCTCGGCTGGGAGGTCGCCTATCTCGCCTGCGCGGCGCTGGCGCTGCCCGCCATGCTTACAGGCCTCGTTATGGGAGAACCCAAGCGGCGCGAACGGGTCGAGCAGCGTCAAGGCCTGGCGCACATGGCCAACGCCGTGGTCGCACCCATCGCGGAGTTTCTGAAGCGGCGAGGGGCCTGGCTCATCCTGGCGTTTATCCTGCTGCACAAGATTGGTGACACGCTCGCCAACCTGACCTTTCGGCTGCTGTTCGACGACCTCGGCTTCAGCAACGCGGAAATTGCCGTCTACGACGTGGCCGTCGGTTTCTGGGCGTATCTGATCGGCATCTTTGCCGGCGGTATTCTCTATACGCGGCTGGGCATGCAGCGTTCGGTGTTGATCAGTCTGGTGCTGATGGCGGTG
>JBCDKA010000284.1:0-3475 GCA_038747195.1 Pseudomonadota bacterium | reverse complement strand
CGTGTTAAGACGCTGCACCCGAAGATTCATGGCGGCATCCTGGGGCGGCGCGAGCAGGATGCACAGGTGATGGCCGATATGGAGATCGACCCGATCGACGTTGTGGTGGTCAACCTTTACCCGTTCGAAGCGACCATCGCGGCCGGTGCGGATTACGCCGAAGCGGTGGAACAGATCGATATCGGTGGACCGGCCATGGTCCGGGCCGCGGCCAAAAATCACGCGGCCGTGAGCATTGTCGTCGACCCGGCCGATTATGGTGATGTGGTGGCCGAGCTCAAGGAGCATGGCGCCACCAGCGAAACCCTTCGACGCCGGCTGGCCGCCACCGCCTACGCGCATACGGCCGCCTACGACAGCGCGATCGCCGGCTGGCTGAACGGTGAAAATGACCAGCGGTTTCCCTCGACTCTGACCCTGGGCTACCGTCACGGTGAAATCCTGCGTTACGGCGAGAATCCCCATCAGCAGGGGGCCTTTTATCGGCAGAACCACCCACCCGCCGGCAGCCTAGCGGCGGCGGAGCTCATTCAGGGCAAAGCCCTTTCGTACAACAACCTGGGTGACGCGAATGCGGCGCTCGAGTGTGCGCAGGCGTTTGTCGACGCGCCAGCGGTCTGCGTGATCGTAAAGCATGCAAATCCCTGTGGCGTGGCGGTAGCTGAGGATCTCGCGACCTCCTACCGGCGGGCCTTTGCCACCGATCCGACGTCTGCCTTCGGCGGGATCATCGCCTTTAACCAAACCGTCGAGCAGCCGTTGATCGAAGAAATTCTCGAGCAGCAGTTTGTGGAGGTCATTATCGCGCCCGGCTTCAGCGACGGCGCCCGGGAGGCCCTTCAGCGCAAGAAAAACGTTCGCGTCCTGGCAACCGGATCGTGGCCCGACGCGCCGCCGTCAGGCTACGACTTCCGGCCGGTCGGCGGTGGGCTGATCATCCAGGACGTCGACGCGGGCCAGGTCACCGAGGCTGAGCTGAGAGTCGTCACGGAAAAAGCCCCCTCCGCCGCGCAGACGGCGGACCTGTTGTTTGCCTGGCGGGTCGGGAAGTTTGTCAAATCGAACGCCATCGTCTACGCCAGGGACCTGCAGACCATCGGCGTCGGAGCCGGTCAGATGAGCCGGGTCATCAGCGCTAAAATCGCCGGACTGAAAGCCGAGCAGGAGGGCCTGGAAGTGCCCGGCGCGGTGATGGCGTCCGACGCGTTTTTTCCCTTCCGTGACGGCATTGACGCGGCGGCGGCCGCGGGCATCAGCGCCGTGATCCAGCCCGGTGGCTCGATGAGGGACAACGAGGTGATCGATGCGGCCAACGAGCACGGCCTGGCGATGGTCTTCACCGGCATGCGTCATTTTCGTCACTGATGAAGATTCTGGTTGTCGGCAGCGGAGGTAGGGAGCACGCGCTGGCCTGGCGCTGCGCGCAGGATGAGTCGGTCGATCGTGTGCTGGTGGCGCCCGGGAACGCGGGCACTGAGGGTGAGCACAAAATTCGGAACGTGGATATCGCCAGCGACGATATCCCAGGCCTGATTGCGCTGGCCAGCCGGGAACTGGTTGATCTCACGATCATTGGGCCGGAGCAACCGCTGGTGGCAGGTATCGTCGATGCCTTCGAGGACGCTGGGTTACGGTGTTTTGGACCCAGTGCCGCTGCGGCGCAGCTCGAAGGCTCCAAAGCGTTCAGCAAAGCGTTTATGCAGCGTCACCACATCCCAACGGCCGCTTTCCAGACGTTCGAAGCGCTGGAGCCGGCGTTGGCTTACCTCGAAGCGGTCGGCGCGCCGGTTGTCGTGAAGGCAGACGGGCTGGCGGCCGGCAAGGGCGTGGTCGTTGCCCAATCGCTTGAACAGGCCGAGACAGCGGTCCGCGATATGCTGGCGGGGAATCGCTTCGGCGCCGCCGGCCACCGCGTGGTGATCGAGGAGTTTGTCCAGGGTGAGGAGGCCAGCTTCATCGCTCTGTGTGACGGCAGCAACGCCCTACCGCTCGCCACCTCGCAGGATCACAAAGCGGCCTTCGACGGCGACACCGGCCCCAACACCGGCGGCATGGGCGCCTACTCCCCAGCGCCGGTGGTCACCCCAGCGCTGCATGACAAGATTATGGCTGAGGTGATCAATCCGACGCTGAAGGGCATGGCCGAGGAAGGCCAGCCGTTTGTCGGCTTCCTCTATGCCGGCGTGATGATCACGCCCGCCGGCGAGCTGCGGGTGCTGGAGTTTAACGTCCGCTTCGGCGATCCCGAAACCCAGCCGGTCATGATGCGGCTTCAGTCCAGCCTCGCCGCCCACTGCAACGACGCCCTGGACGGCGACCTGTCTAAGACGCCCATCCGATGGGCCCCGCAGACCTGCTTGGGGGTGGTGATGGCAGCTAGCGGCTACCCCGGCAGCTACCCGACGGGCCAGGTTATCCACGGGCTGGATGACGTCCAGCCGCCGACCAAGGTCTTTCATGCCGGCACAGGCCGGCAAGGTGAGCAAACCGTCACCGCGGGCGGGCGGGTGCTGTGCGTCTGCGGCTTGGGAGGATCGGTCGCCGAAGCGCGAGACGCCGCCTATGGCGCCGTAGACGCCATTCGCTGGACCGACTGCCAATACCGCAGCGACATCGGCCACCGGGCGTTGAACGCCACTTAAAGGGCGTCGATCAGCGCCTCCTGGCGCTTGCGCATCGCCTCGTCAGGCACCGCGCCCATGGCTGCACCCATGTTGTCGACGACGTGCTTGGTTTTTCGCGTGCCCGGAATTGGGCAGGTCACCGCGGGGTGGCCTAGCAGGTACTTCAGGAAAAACTGGCCCCAGGTCTGGCAATCAAACTCGGCGGCCCACTCGGGCAACGCCTGACCAGCGGTTTTTTCAAACAGGCGGCCTCGGCCGAACGGCAGGTTCACCAGTACCGCGATACCCCGTTCCTGAGCCATCGGGAGAAGCCGATCGGCGGCCTGGCGATCGTCCAGCGAATAGTTGAGCTGCACAAAATCCAGCGGCTCGCTGCGCAGTACATTTTCCAGCTGTTCGAACTGTTCGTGACGCGAGGTGGTGACCCCGACGTATTTGATCAAACCTTCCGTCTGGGCCTCCCGCAGGGCCGGCAGCAGCGTGTCCAGCGCGCGCAGGTTGTGAACCTGGATCAGCTCGGCCTGATCGGTCTTGAGTTTTTCGAGCGAGGTGGCCATTTGGCGAGGCCCGTCCATGCGGCCGTCAACCTTGGTGGCAAAAAACAGCTTGTCCCGAATCCCCAGCTCTTCGGTCAGTTCGCCGAGGACCGATTCGGAGACCCCTTTGCCGTAGGACGGCGCGGTATCGATCAGCTGCCCGCCAAGACGAACAAACTCGGCCAGCGTCGCCTTGAGCGGTGCTTTGGCTTCCGCGCCGGTGACGCCGTAGCGGTTGGTGCCAATCCCCATGGCCACCAGCTGCTCGCCGCTGGCCGGGATCGTTCGTCGAATCAGTCCATCTGCCGCGAAGCT
>JBCDKA010000283.1:0-3484 GCA_038747195.1 Pseudomonadota bacterium | reverse complement strand
GGGCCATGAGTGTCCCCAGCTGGTTCGGCCCAAGAGCAGCTCGCAGATCGTCAACCGCTTGCTCCAGCAAAGGTTCCGCCGCGTCGTACCGGCCCAGGCTCATAAGCGACGCTCCTGTAGTCTGGCGGAGCCGAGCCTGCAGCGCTGGCTCATCAACAAAAGCACTATCGATCCGCGCCGCAGTCTGCTCCAGCACCTCGACCACACCAAGCGCGTTGCCCCGGGTGACCTCCGGCCGCGCCGCGGCCAGCATTTCATCGATGAAGAAGGACTGCACCGCCTGCGCTAGCGCCGCCTCCCGCTGGCCCTCCCGGGCCTGGTGGACTGTGGCTAGAACGCCGGCGACACTGGCGGCCAGTAGCAACGCGGACGCGCCTAACCATAGGCGATTGCGCGTAACGAAGCGTTTCATGCGATAGGCGTTACCGGACCTGGCCGTTACGGGTTTTCCTTCCAGGTAGCGGCGCAGGTCTTCCGCCATGGCTTCAACGCTGGCGTAACGATTCTCCGGCTCAGTGCTAAGGGCCTTGAGCACTACATTTTGAATATCGCCTTTGAGCCGCGCTGAGAGGCGAGACCAAGACAAAGACCGCACCTGAGCAATCTGCTCTCGCTCCTGCGCATCCAAATGCGTCAATTTGCGGCTGAAACCAAGCGGAGCCTCGTTAAGGCGGCGCGAAAGACTCGGAGAGTCGTCGGAGAAAGGCCGCCGGCCGCAGAGCAGCTCATAGGTGATCACGCCGAGCGCGTATACGTCGGTCGCGGTGGATACCGGGTTACCGAGAAATTGCTCCGGCGCGGCGTATTCCGGGGTCAGCGCTCGATGATCGGTAACGGTCTGAGCCTCCCCCGGGTCGTCATCGAGCAGTTTGGCGATGCCAAAATCGAGCAGTTTCGCGAACCCGTGCTCGTCCACGAGAATGTTGGCAGGTTTAAGATCGCGGTGAATCACCAGCTGGTGATGGGCATAGCTCACGGCGTCGCAAACGTTTAGCACCAGGCCCAGCCGTTCCTCCAGACTCAGCCGCTGCTGATCGGCATGGCGGATCAGACTGGAGCCGTTAACAAATTCCATTGCCAGAAAGGGATGACCGTCGGACGTGGTACCACCATCGACCAGCTGGGCAATGTTAGGGTGACGTAGGGTCGCTAGAATTTGGCGCTCGCGTAGGAATCGCTTTTCCCAGAGCGGCGAGAGGTGCTGGGGTCGGATTACCTTGAGGGCGACCTGCTGCTGATAGTCGGCCTTACGCAGGGCACGGTACACCGTGGCCATACCGCCTTCACCTAGGGTCTCGAGTATGTCGTAGCCAAGCACCTTCGGTGCTGGCGCCTTCGATAGCAGCGGATCCAGGTGCGTCTGCGCATCCCCATCGAGAAACGGGTCGGTATTAGCATCTAGCGCGAGCATATTTTCGACCTGCCGACGCAGGGCGGGGCTAACATCGTCGCGAGACAACAGATTACCGCGTTCCGATTCCGGCAAGTCCAGCAGTTGCTCAAACAGGGCCAAGGCCGCCTGGTCTGAGCGTTGGCTCAAGAGCGCTCTTCCTCGTGGGCCAGTTGCTCCAGCAAAAACGCTCGGGCCCGGCGCCAGTCGCGTTTGACCGTGGCTGGCGAAATGCCAAGGCATTCTGCGATTTCTTCCATGGAGCAACCCCCGAAAAACTTCAGCTCAACCACATCATGGGCTCGCTCATCCGCTGCGTAGAGGCGCTGCAGCGCCTGATCGAGTGAGAGAACCCCATAGCCGGGCGTCGCCACGGCAACCTGGTTTTCGTCCAGCGAGATCGGGGTGTCTTTGCCGCCTCGCTTGGCAGCGGAGCGACGCCTTGAATAGTCGATAAGTACCGTGTGCATGACCTTGGCAACGGTGCCGAACAGATGGTGCCGATCATCAAGGCGGGCAAACTCGTCCGGCCCCAGCAGTCGGATGTAGGCTTCATGCACCAAATCGGTTGTGCAGAGGGTACCCCGACGGTGCCGTGAAAGCTGCCGGTGGGCCAGCTTTCTTAGGATCGGATAAATTTCGTTCAGGAGCTGTTCGTTGGCGTCAGCTTCGCCGCTTGCGGCCTGATTCAGCAGTACGGTGATCGGTACTGCCGCATTTTCCCCGCTCATAGTGCTGACGTTCTCCCAAAGCTCTTACTCTGGTCGAAGATTAGCAGGTTTATCCATCAGGGCTCTGTTTTCCGAGAGAAACACCAGTCATTAAATTTAGACCGGTTTGAAAGAATCCTATCGCCAGCGATTCGCCGCGGATACCTCTAGCGATGACCCACTTGGTTCCTGCCTTGCGTAGTACCCCATTCAATCTGCAAGGAATCGTTCAAATGTTGAATCGAAAAAAGTTGATCATCGGCTGCGCCCTGGCGCTTGCGTGCCACTCGGCTGCTGCGGTGGACGGTGTGATCGAAATTAGCGCCGTCTGCGTTGACCTCAATGAGGGCTGTTTTGCTGGAGACTCGGCAGGCCTACCGGTCACCATCACGGAGCCCGGAAGCTACCGGTTGACAACCAATTTGAGCACTTCGTCGACCAGCGTCGACATCATCGAGATCAACGCGGACAACGTCACGCTAGACCTGAATGGATTCACCATACAGGGGCCCGCCGAGTGCACCATCAGCGGCGGCTCGACCAACTGCACGTCCACGGGAACGGGAAACGCGATTGATGTAAACGGGGACCGCGTGTCGATCGAAAACGGCACCATCGTTGGCGCAGCTGCAGACGGCATCATGGCGGCCGGCAGCTTCTCTGATCTGCGAGTGGCCAACCTCACCGTCAGAGGGTGCGGCTCGGACGGTATCCTTGCCGCGGCTAGCGGCTCTATTCGGGACAGTGTCTTTGCCGCCAATGGCGCGGTGGGCATCAACGTGGGCTTCGGCGGCACGTACGTCCGGGACACTGTCAGCTACGGCAACGGCGATTCCGGCCAGTTTGGGGGGTTCTGCAGCAATAACGTGTATTACAGTAACGATGCGTCCCCCGAAGTTTTCTGCAACCAGGTGGGCACGAATCTGTGTGGCACAACTCCGTGCTGATGGCACAAAGGGCGGTTAGAGTGCGGTCGGCCGTATCCGGCGCCCTAAGGACACTGGGTCTTGGGTGCATGCTGGGTTTGGCATCGTCGAGTCTGGCTCAGGGCCCAAACTTCGGCCTGCTGGTTGTGTCACCAGATGTGACAACCAGCGCTGTTGCAGGAAGCGGCGTCATCACTACCTTTGACGAACAGCTGCTGGAGGTGGATTGGTTCACCCGAGCCATCAATCCACGGCCGGTGCCGGCCGCGCGGGCCGTCGCGATCGATGGATATGACGGTCGCGAGCTTTTCTCCACTGACACCATTACCCGGCTTCCCCAGGCCGGGGGCGGAGAGGTCACGGTGTTTCCTAGTGACCTGTTTTCCTTGAGCACCGCAGGCGCCACGGTAGTGCACCGCGTCAGTGATTTTCTGCCGGAGGGAGTCAACGTTGACGCC
>JBCDKA010000282.1:0-3485 GCA_038747195.1 Pseudomonadota bacterium | reverse complement strand
GACCGCCCCGCCGTCGAATTCCCGTGCGGTGGCCGCCGCCGGCGCAACGCGGGTGGGCTCGTGGGACGCCACCGGCTCCTCGCCCGGCAGCGGCGGGCGGCGCAGCATACGGAGGACGTACCAGGTCCCCATCCCGAACACGACCAGATAGACCACCACAAACGCCAGCAGCGAGGCCATCGTTGCCGGTGCTCCGATCGGCGACACCGAGTCCGCGGTCCTCAGCAGGCCATAGACCGTGTAGGGCTGACGACCGACTTCTGTGGTGATCCAGCCGGCCAGCACGGCGATGAACCCGGACGGCCCCATCCACAGCACTAGGCGCTGGAAGGCGCGCGTATCGTAAAGCGATTTGCGGTAGCGCAGCCAGAGGCTGACTACGCCAACCAGCAGCATCAGCATCCCGATCCCGATCATGATCCGAAAGCTGTAGAAGACAATGGGCACATTCGGCCAGTCCTCACGCGGAAACGCATCGAGACCCCTGACTTCGCCGTCGAGCTCATGCGTCAGGATGAGGCTGCCGAGTTTGGGGATCTCGAGCGCGAGTTTGGTTTCCGCCGCTTCAGTATCCGGGACACCAAAAAGGATCAGCGGCGCGCCCCGCTGCGTAGCAAAGTGTCCTTCCATCGCGGCGATTTTGGCGGGCTGATGCTCGAAGGTATTCAGGCCGTGCAGGTCGCCGGCGGCAATCTGCAGCGGCGTGACCAGCGCCGCCATCCACAGGGCCATCGAGAACATCACCCGGGCCGCCGCATTCCGTTTATCTCGCAGCAGGTGATAGGCGCCCGCCGCCCCCACCGCAAAAGCGGTGGTGAGGTACGCCGCCAGCACCATGTGCACCAGCCGATAGGGAAAGGACGGATTGAACACCACTTCGAACCAGTTTTCGGGCACGTATTGGCCGGCATCGTTGATGCTGAAGCCCGCGGGGGTGTGCATCCAGCTGTTGACCGACAGGATCCAGAACGCCGAGATCAGCGTGCCGATGGCAACCATCAGTGTGGCCAGATAGTGCAGCTTCGGACCAACCCGGCCCATGCCAAAAAGCATGACGCCCAGGAATCCAGCCTCGAGAAAAAACGCGGTTAACACCTCGTAGCCCATCAGGGGCCCCAGGATCGGTCCGGTGCGGTCGGAGAACACGCTCCAGTTCGTGCCGAACTGGTAGCTCATCACAATGCCGGAAACAACGCCCATGCCGAACACGACGGCAAAGACCTTCATCCAATATTTAAAGAGCCTAAGATAAACCTGTCGACCTGTTTTGAGATGCAGGCCTTCCAGGACCGCCAGGTAGCTGGCTAAACCAATGGAAAAGGCAGGAAAAATGATGTGAAACGCGATGGTGAACGCGAACTGTATCCGGGCCAGCAGGGTGGCATCCAGGAAATCCATGGTGTAACTGTCACCTCGGCCGGTATCCCGTATGCGCCGGCCAAACGCATCCATTCCCTTGCCGAGAGATGGGTCTCCCCAAAGAAATTTCAAGAGGAACACCCCGAGCTGCGATTCCGGCGTTACGATAGGGAATGGCCAAACTTTACTTCTACTATTCGGCGATGAACGCCGGAAAGTCTACCCACCTGCTGCAATCCAGCTACAACTACCGGGAACGCGGCATGAACACGCTGATCCTGACCCCAAAGATCGACGACCGGGACGGCGTGGACCGGGTTTCTTCTCGGATTGGCGTCAGCTCGCCGGCGCTCGCGTTCTCTGACGAAGAAGACCTGCTGGCCCTGGTCGCCGACAACCACGAGCAGGCGCCGCTCTCCTGTGTGCTGGTCGACGAGGCGCAGTTTCTCACCCGCAGCCAGGTCTACCAGCTGACCGACGTGGTTGACCAACTGGACATTCCAGTGCTGGCTTATGGGCTTCGCACCGACTTTCGCGGTGAGCTGTTTGCCGGGAGCCAGCACCTCCTGGCTTGGGCCGACGAGCTTCGAGAGCTCAAGACCATCTGCCACACGGGTCGGAAAGCCACAATGGTGGTTCGAGTCGATGATCAGGGGCGCGCCGTGACCTCTGGCGCCCAGGTGGAGATCGGCGGAAATAACCGCTATTTGTCGGTCAGTCGGCGGGAATTTAAACGCGTCTTCAACGACCAGAGCAACGTTGAGCCGGCGCAGGTGCCCCTGCCGCTGAAGCCGGGCCTCGACTGACGATTAGCGGGCCTGCCGCCCGGGTCTCTCGGGCATAAAAAAGCCCGCGCAGAGCGCGGGCTTTTAACGGGCATTTACGAAAATCTTTGTTGTTGCTTTACTTGATTTTCGCTTCCTTGTAGATCACGTGCTTGCGGACTACCGGGTCGTACTTTTTTATTTCGATCTTATCCGGCGTGTTCTTCTTATTTTTGTCCGTAGTGTAATAGTGACCTGTACCGGCGCTGGACACTAATTTGATTTTGTCTCTCATCTACCGGCCTCCCTAAACTTTTTCGCCGCGGCCGCGAATGTCGGCCAGCACGGCGTCGATACCGCGCTTGTCGATAATGCGCATGCCTTTGCTGGAGACTTTCAGACGGACAAAGCGGTTTTCGCTTTCCACCCAGAAGCGGTGGCTCTGCAGGTTAGGCAGAAACCGACGCCGCGTTTTGTTATTGGCGTGGGAGACGTTGTTGCCAACGGCGGGGCCCACCCCGGTCACCTGACATACTCTGGACATGTCGAAAAAACTCCAATTAAACAGCGCCCAGGCGTGCCGGGCGAAAATCAGCCGCGCATTGTAGCGGCCTTAGGGCAAAATGCAAAGCCCCCTCGGCATCAGTGCTGGCAGCCGCTGCAGTAGTAGCTCGCCCGCTGTCCGATCACTCGCTGCTTGACGGTATCGCCACAGCGCACGCAGACCTCGCCCGCTCGACCGTATACCTTTAGCGACTGGCCAAAGTAGCCGGGCTGCCCGCTGCCGTCGACAAAATCTCGCAGCGTGGTGCCACCCGCCTCGATCGCCGCGCCCAGGGTCGCACGGATGCTCTCTTGCAGCAGCTCGTAACGTTTTGCGGAGATGCGCCCGGCGGCTCGCAGCGGGTGAATACCCGCCCGAAACAGCGCCTCACTGGCGTAGATGTTGCCAACTCCCACGACCACCCGGCCATCCATAATGAAGTTCTTCACGGCGCCGCGTCGCCCTCGGGACAGTCGATAGAGATGGCCGGACGCAAAGTCGTCGGCGAGCGGTTCGGGTCCCAGTGCCGCCAGCAACGGATGGCTCAAGGGGTTCGGGTCAGCCCATAAAACCGCCCCGAAGCGTCGAGGATCATTGAGCCGCAAGGTGATGCCGTTGGCGAAGCGGACATCGACATGGTCGTGCCTGCCGGGCGATCGTTGTTCGGACAGCACCCGGAGACTGCCGGACATCCCCAGGTGGATCAGCGCCGTGCCGGTACCGCTGCGCAGCAGCAGATATTTGGCTCGTCGCCCGACGCTGCTCACGCGCTGACCCACCCAGCGCTGGGCCAGATCGTGGGGAATCGGCCAGCGCAG
>JBCDKA010000281.1:0-3488 GCA_038747195.1 Pseudomonadota bacterium | reverse complement strand
GTGATCGTTCTGGCGAGTCAGGCGTCGAGGCTCGCCGCCCTCGACAGCCTGAACGTAGAGGTAGCCCAGCGCCTGAAAAACCACCTGGCTGCCGTCGGGTGAGTACTGCGCCCAGCGTGCAGCTTTTACGGAAAACTCTTCGGGGGAAGGGTCCACAGCGAAGCGCAGCGCCGGCCTCACCACCTTTTCGGCTTTCACGGAGACCGGAATCACCTCTGCTTCACCACCGGCAGGAGGGACCCGGTGGATCTTGCCGCCGGCCCAGAACACCAGCGCCTGACCGTCCGGCGTGTACGCAAACGCCGGCGTATTCCCGTGAGCGCCGTTGGTTTCCTGCAGATCTCGATCCAGCCCCTTGTAGACGGCGCGCTCGAGGCCCGACTCAAGGTTCTTAACCATCAGTGCGCTGGTCATGTTGGGCAGTCGTTTCACAAACGCCAGGAATTTCCCGTCGGGCGACGGCGTCGGACGGATCGCTCCCCCTGGCCCGCCGGCCACCTGCACCGTTTTGCCCGTTTCCCGGTCCAGGCGCTGAATCGCAAAAACCTGCCCCGTCGAATCTTTGTTGTACTGCCAGACAACGCCGCCGGTGACGTCTTTGCTGTAGTAGAGGTAGCGGCCGTCGGGCGAAAACGCCGGTTCAGCGATATTTTTTTGCGCCCGCTGCTTGCCGATCCGTTCCACTACCTGCAGACCCTTGCCGCCGCCACCGGCATGCACCAGCCAGATTTCGCCGGCCGGGATGCTGCGGGTCGACACGTAACCTTTGCGCGCGGCCAGCCACTGACCGTCGGGCGACCAGGCGGGATTGTGAAAGAGCTGCGCCCGGTCGCTGGTCAGCTCAGTCGCCTCCCCGGTGCCATCCGCCGCCATCAGCCACAGGTTATCGCCGCCGTTGCGGTCAGAAACAAAAACGATCTGCTCGCCGTCCGGACTGAAACGAGGCTGCATGTTCCAGGCGATGTCAGCGGTCAGCGCCTTCGCCTCCCCGCCGCTCAGAGGCACGGTGTAGAGATCACCGAGCATGTCGAAAACCAGCGTGCTGCCATCCGGCGATACGTCCAAATTGGTCCAGGTCATTTCCCGGGTATCGATCGTCACGGTTTTTGTCGGCCCGGGCGGCGCGTTCACCGACCACTTCTCCTCCGCCTCAGCCTCGCTCTCGGCCGCGGACTCCGCGGCTTCGAAGCCTTTCGCCGACTTAAGGTCCTGCGCCATGCCATAACTCGCCAGACCCAAAAGACAGACCATCAACCAAACGTGCTTCTGCATAACTTGCTAACCCCTGCGAATTGCCTCGATTGTAAAGAAAAGCGTCGAAAGCGTCGCCTTGCCCTCGGATACACCTACGCAACAAAGCTGGTCTGTGAACGCCGAGTGTTTTCGGCCCAGGTTTACCGGCAGCCGGGCCTTTTTCACCCGAATTTTTCGGTACCGAATTCCGAACCCTGGCGCGCAGCCCCGTCGGCTGTTTGCACCTTTAGATCTGTCCGGGTTGGCCGATAATTTGCGGAAGGCGGATTCGTTCGCCCGCAGGCGTGCGGGCAAGATCAATGAAAACAAAAGCCAGAATCATGATTGTGGAAGACCAGGGGCTGGTTGCGCGGGACGTGCAGCGGCGCCTGGAGCGAATGGGTTACGACGTCGTCGGCACCCAGGGCAAGCCTGCGCCGGCGCTGGCCATGGCGCTGGCGCAGAAGCCCGATCTGATTCTCATGGACATCAACCTGAACGCTGAACAGGACGGCATCGACGTCGCGATCGCTATCCAGAAAGAAATTGCGATCCCCGTGGTGTACTGCACGGCCTACTCGGACGACGAGATGCTGCAGCGGGCCAGCGTGACGACACCCTACGGCTATGTTCTCAAGCCGTTCGAAGATCGAGAGCTTGAGATCACCATCGAAATCGCGCTTTTCAAACATCGCGCAGAGCTGGCGCAGCAGCTCGATTCCTTGCGCCTTGAGGCCACGATGGACGGGATTGCTGACGGTGTTGTGGCGTGTGACGCCAAAGGTCAGGTCTTCCTGTTCAATCCGCGTGCCGAGGCGATGATCGAAGCCTCAGCTTCGGAGGCGATCGGTGCGGACATCGATGACCTGTTGCACCTGAAGGATATCGACTCCGGCGCCGAAAAGGTGGACGTGAAGCGTAGCCTCCTCGAACACGCCGAGCCCCTACGTCAGCTCCGTCAAATTCTGATTTCCAAAAGCGGTAACGCCACCCCCATCGACCTCAGCGGCACGCCGATCAAGCTGGCTGGCCAGGAGCTCGGCGGTGTGGTCGTCGCCTTTCGTGATATCAGCAAACAGCTGTCTTACGAGGAGCAGATTCAGAAGAATGCGTTTGTTGAGCCGCTAACCGGGTTGCCCAACAAGAACCTGTTCGTCGACCGACTCAAGGTCGCCCTGCGCCGCACCCGGCGTCAGCAGGGTTACGTTTGTGCGGTGCTGTTTGTTGACCTGGATGGTTTTCGAAACATCAACGAAAGCGAAGGCCACGACCTGGGTGACCAGGTGTTGAAGCTCGTTAGCGGACGCATCGAGCGCGCCCTGCGCGATACCGATACGGTCACCCGCTTCAGTGCGGATACTTTTGTGTGCCTGCTGGACGGGCTGTCAGGCGAGCCTGAACTACAGCGGGTGGTCAACGGCGTTCAGTCCGCGATCTCCAGGCCGTTCGATCTCGGTGATCATCTGATGAACCTCACCGCGACCATCGGCGCAGCGATTTCCAGCCAGACAGAATATGCCGATCATCAAGAGATGCTGCGCGACGCCGATTCGGCGATGCATCAGGCAAAGCTCCGCGGTAGCGGACTCTATGCGATGTTTGAGGCACCGATGCGCGACTCGGCGGTGCGGTCCGTGAAACTGGCGGGCCGCATGCAGCAGGCCATGGCTGACGGCTCCATGCAGGTTTATTACCAGCCGATCGTCAAAGCCGATTCAGAGCAGCTTGTGGCGCTTGAGGCGCTCCTTCGTTGGCGCAGCCCCGAACTGGGGCGAATCTCTCCCCTGGAGTTCATTCCGGTTGCTGAGCAGACGGGTCTGATTACGATGCTGGGTGAGCACGTCCTCAATCAGGTCTGTCAGCAGCTTAAGACGTGGCAGGACGCCGGCGTACCGCTGCGCACAGTCGGAATCAATCTGTCGCCGACCCAGTTCAACGACGGGAGGCTCATCCATCGGCTGGCTGACACCCTCGCCGGCCACGGGCTTGCAGCTCGCTGGCTGGGGCTGGAGATCACCGAGACCACCGCGATGAGCGAGGTGGAACGCAGCATCGAGGTGCTCAACAAGTGCGTCGACCTCGGTCTCAAGGTTTCGGTTGACGATTTTGGTACCGGCTATTCATCCCTGGCCTATCTAAAGCGCCTGCCGCTGCACACGCTCAAAATTGATCGGGCGTTTATCACCGATATCGTCCACAGCCAGGAAGACCAGGCCATCGTCAAGGGCATCATCGCCATGGCCCACGAGCTGCGG
>JBCDKA010000280.1:0-3504 GCA_038747195.1 Pseudomonadota bacterium | reverse complement strand
GGACGTCTAGACCTCTTTCTGACCTCGTCGACCACGATGCTGTGGGCGACTCGATACAGGTAAGACGCCAGGAGGGCGGAGTTCTCCTCACCGGATGCTCGTTGATGGAGTTTCAGGAGGGCGGTTTGTACGAGATCCTCTCGTTCGTCTTCCCCCCAGCGGTAGCACAGTCGATCGACAGCGCGCCGCAAAACGCTCTGAATCCGTTCCAGGTCGTCGCCAGATAACAAAGGCTCTGTCTCCCCACGAGCACGTCGTCAGCGGAATATGATAACGAGTTATCGGTGAAATGTGCCGTTATTGTGCGGAAGTTGGCTCAGTTCGTGAGGTGGTCTGATGCAGCTGCCGCCGCGACTTCCACGCCGCTCAGCGACATTCGGCAAGCCGGCAAGGGCTGGCGGTCAGGCATCAGAAAACGCCGGCGGGCTTCGGGTAAGGTCAGCCGCGCACGACTGTAGTAGCGCTCGAGGCAATCTCGTTGGCTCTGATCGGGATTCTTTGCCAAGAAGTCAGCAAACGATTCCCCTGGCTTTACGGATGCCGCAATCAGGGTCAGAAAAGCCCCGGTGATGGTTGCATGGTAACGCTCCGGTGCCCCGGCGGAGTCGGCGAGGGCGTAAAGGCTGGAGGCGAGGTGCCTGGGTTCTTCGGGATTTTCTTTCTGGATGCATTCCCAGCCGGCCTGCAGGTGGGCGCTGTGATCAAACGCGTCCGGACGGATTTGTCCGTCGTAGAGTCGAGGAAGAATGGGTTCAGTCAATTGTCATCTCCAATCATGGTACAATGTTACCAAAATAACATGGTAGGAATAAAGATGAAAACCATAGAACGCACCCAAACTGGCGTCCGGCTGGAAAAGAGACTGCTGAAAGTGTTGAAGGCCACCGCCGAGTACTGCGACCTGTCGCTCGGAGACCTTCTTGAGGGTGTTGTGCTGCACGTTTTTGAGGGCAAAACGCCGTTTTCGCCGGAGACGCTTGAGAAAATTCGGCAGCTCAAGCAGGTCTACGGGCTTGAGCTGACTGCCGCGGACAGTCACCGGCTCAAGGAAAGTTAGGTTGCATAGCGCTTGACACATTGAGGCACTTAACGGCGCAATGTGCCGCCGCGAGCACCGAACCGCGCCCGGAGCACCTTGACCTCACATGATCGGAGAATCCTAAGTTTGCGTTGGTTTGCGAGCTGTCCTCTCGGCCTGGAGTATCTCCTGGTCGATGAGCTGAAGGCCTTCGGCCTGCGCAACGTTCGCGAGGGTCTGGCCGGCGTGCATGCGGAAGGTTCGCTGGCGGACGCTTACCGGGCAGCAATCAGTAGTCGGCTCGCGACCCGACTGCTGCTGCCGCTGGCCGAGTTCGACGCGCCGGACGCTGATGCGCTCTATGAAGGATGTAAAACGGTCGCCTGGGGCGACCATCTGACCGCACGTCAGACGCTTTCCGTGCACGCCAGCGTGGCCCGCCATCCCGCGATCCGCGACTCCCGTTTCGCCGCGGTGCGCGTGAAAGACGCCGTCTGTGATCAGTTTCGAGAGCGTTCGGGATCCCGTCCCAGCGTCAGCCGATCCAACCCCGATGTTCAGCTCTATCTCTTTATTGCGCGCAACCAGCGAGCGACCGTTGGTATCGACCTGCTGGGCCGACCGCTGCATCAGCGCGGTTACCGAAGCCGCGGTGGCGCCGCACCGCTCAAGGAAAACCTTGCGGCGGCGCTGGTCATGCGGAGCGGCTGGCTCGACGATCCTGAGCAGCCGCTCGTCGATCCGCTCTGTGGCTCCGGCACACTGCTGATCGAGGCGGTGGGCATGGCGCTGAACCAGGCCCCCGGACTGCTCTGGGCTGAGCTGATCCAGCTGGGCTGGGCCGGCCACAGCCGAAAGCTGTTTTCCGAGGCGCTGGAGGCCGCGCGGGACGCCGCCACGCCGGACCGTATGGTTGGAACCGTTGTGGGAAGGGACCGAAACGAAAGGGCTGTCGAGTCCTGTCGCCGCCACGCGCTCGCTGCCGGCGTTGCGTACCAGACGACCTGGGAGAACCGCGAACTCGGTGAGGCCTTTGAGCCCTTCGAGCGCGCGGGCACGGTGCTTACCAATCCACCCTACGGTCGCCGCCTCGGTGGCGGCGACGAGGACTCGACAGCCCTCGACGATCTTTACCGGCGCCTGGGCGAGCGACTCCAGACAGACTTTGCCGGCTGGCGCGCCGGCATCTTCACCGAAGATCCGGACCGATGCCGCAGCTTCGGCTTTGCGCCGTTTAAGAAGTACCGCCTCTACAACGGCGCGCTGGACTGCCGGCTCCTGCTGTTCCAGGTGCCGGAAGCGCCCCCGGCGCCGAGTGAGCAGGCCCACATGGTCGCCAATCGGATTCGAAAAAATCTTAAAAAGCTACGGCGCTACGTCGAGCAGCATGAGCTGGAGGCGTACCGCGTCTACGACCGGGATATCCCGGAGTATGCGGTGGCGGTCGACGTCTACGGCTCGCGCGCCAATGTTCAGGAGTACGCGCCGCCGGCGTCGGTCGAGCCAGCGGTGGCGTCGGCCCGCCTGAACGATGCCGTGGCGGGCGTCAGGCTCGCGCTGGACCTGACCGCCGCGGATCTGGTGGTCCGCCGTCGGCAGCGCCAGCGCGGCGAGAAGCAGTATCAGCGTCGCGCAGCCACCGGCCGTATCGACTGGGTGCGCGAGGGTGGATATCGCTTTGCGGTGAACCTCGATGACTATCTCGACACCGGGCTGTTTCTGGACCACCGCGAAACGCGTCGAATGGTCGGTGAGATGAGCGCCGGGGCTCGGGTACTGAACCTGTATTGCTATACGGGTAGCTTCACGGTTTACGCTGCTGGCGGTGGGGCTCTGGAATCTACCTCGGTGGATCTCTCGCGCACCTATCTCGACTGGGCTCGACAGAACCTCGAAGCAAACGGGCTTGCCAGCACGGCTCACCGGCTGCTGCGCGAAGACTGCGTGCGTTTTCTTCGCGAAGGGAAGAATGTGTTTGACCTGATCGTTCTGGATCCCCCGACGTTCTCGACCGCCGAACGCGCCGAGGGCTCGCTGGACATCCAGCGCGACCACGTTGAGCTCCTCGAACTCTGTCGATCGCGGCTAGCGCCGGAAGGGACGCTCCTGTTCTCCACCAATGCCCGACGCTTCAAGCTGGACGAAGGGGCTCTTGCCGGCAGCTACCAAATCACCGACATCACCCGGTCCACGGTGCCGCCGGATTTCTCCCGCCGGCCGCCCCATCGTTGCTGGAGACTCACCAGAACGGAAAGCTGAATTTCGGTTCAGCGAGGGTTCATCACAACGCCGTATCTTAGGGTCCAACCTGAAACGAAAGGAGGTGCCTGATGAAACGGCTTAACCGGGCTTTGATGTTGGCAATTTTCAGCACCGGCGTGCTGCTGGCTGCCCCCGCCGTAGCGGACCACGGCTTTAACGTTGGCTACTACGACGATTTTGGTGTGCAGGTTTATCCAGTCGATCGCCGCTTTCGCAACGATTTT
>JBCDKA010000279.1:0-3506 GCA_038747195.1 Pseudomonadota bacterium | reverse complement strand
GCCTCAACGTTGTCGATGGGAATACCGTAGACCCGCTCCATCACCATCACCTGGCGAAACGTATAGTCCCAATAGATGGACGGGACGTAGAGTTCCCGGTCGCCGGTGAAGTTGCGTTTGAGCTGCGACGCGTTGGCCGCCTCGCGCTGCAGGTCCAGCTCGTTGTGAAGGGTACCGGCGAGTTCCGCGACCAGCTCTACGGGACGAACGTTGGCCGCTCCGGTCCAGAAACGATCCACCATCAGGGCAAGGATATTGATCAGCTCCAGATCTCGCCGGACCCGTGCGCCGATGCCCGGCCGAAGCACCTTAACAACAACTTCGTCGCCATTGGCCAGCACCGCGGCATGCACCTGGGCCACGGAGGCAGAAGCCAGCGCCTCGTCCTGGAACTCGGAAAAAACCTCGCTGATCGGCTGGCCCAGGGCCTTTTCGACCGCGGTGCGGGCCTGATCACCGGGAAACGGCGCGACGCGGTCCTGCAGGAGAGCCAGCTCGTCGGCAATGTCTTTCGGCAGCAGATCCCGACGGGTGGAGAGCATCTGCCCGAGCTTGACGAAGATGGGGCCCAGGTCGTCCAGCGCCATCCGCAGCCGGCGCCCCAGCGGCTCGTCGGTCGCCTTGGCACGCCACGGCTGGACCCAGGCGATCAGTCTTGCTAGCCGGGCCAGACTGGTTTTCGCCAGCACGTCTTCCAGCCGGTACTTCGCCAGCACCGACGCAATGCCGGCCAGCCGACGAATCTGCCTGAAGCGAATCACGTTCAGCCTGACCGGCGGCGCCGAGTCCGAATCCTGGCCTCCAGTCGATCGACGTCCTCCCGCAGATCGTCGACCGCGTCCAGAAACAGTTCCATCTCAGGACGGGTGACCAGCTGTCGGCTTTCTTCGCGCAGGTACTCACTGCCGGTTTCGGACAGGCCCCGGCCGGCAGACTTCAGCCAGGACAAGCCACGCTCCATAAACTGGGAAACCTGGAAGCCCATTACATCGCCGAAGAGCGAGGTCAGCGCCTCCTCCCAGTCCGGGCTCAGATCGGTGAAAAACTGCTGAAAACGGCGCGCGGTTTCCGCATCTCCCTCCACCGAAACCTTGCCGACAGCACCGGTCCCGCCGCTCGCGGCCAGCGCCATAAATGCTCCGGGGGTCGCCTTCAGTACCGCGCCGGGCGCATCGGGCAGACCCGGCACCGCCCGGAGCTGGCGGTCATCGCAGCGCAGGTAAAACGAAAGGTCCGGGCCGTCCAGGGTCACCGCAAGCGACCGACCTTCCAGCGAACGCAGCTTCCGGCCGACTTCCGGATCCAGCTTCAGAAAACGAGCCAGCAGGCGGTTGACGCCGTCAGCCAGGCGTTGGGCGCGATCGCTCGCGGCTGCTTCGCGGAGTTCGCTCATGGTCTGACACCGTGGTGAATCGCAACAAGACCGGCGCTCAAATTGCGGTGTCCGCCGAGCACAAATCCTGCCTCGGCAATCATTTCGTCGAGCGTCGCCTGATCGGGGTGTTTCCGGATCGACTCAGCCAGATAGCGATAGCTGTCCGCGTCACCGGCAACCCGAGAACCTAACGCCGGGAGCACGTTAAATGAGTACCAGTCGTAGGCGGGCCGCAGCATCGCCGGGCGCAGCTGTGAAAACTCCAGCACCATGACCCGGCCGCCAGGTTTGAGGACGCGGTGGATGCTGCGCAGGGCCGCGTCCTTGTCGGTGACGTTGCGCAGCCCAAAGGCCATGGTCACCAGATCAAAGGATTTGTCGGCAAACGGCAGCGCCTCCGCATTCGCCTGGATGAAGTGGCTTCGGCGAAGCTTGCCTTCGTCCAGCAGCCGATCGCGCCCGCAGTCGAGCATGGCGGCATTGATGTCGGCGACGACCACCGAACCGGTCTCCCCGAGCTTGGGATACAGCAGTGAGGCGATATCCCCGGTTCCTCCCGCGAGGTCGAGCACCTTGGCGCCGGCCCGCACCCGAGCCGTCGTCGCAAAATGGCGCTTCCACAGACGATGAATGCCGAGGGACATCAGGTCGTTCATCAGGTCGTAGCGGGTTGCGACCGAGGTAAAGACCTCACCGACCATCTTTTGTTTTTCCGCCACCGGTACGTCGCGGAAGCCGAAGTGTGTGGTTTCGGTTCCGGCGCCGGACGGCTCTAGAGGTTTATTCATCGGAGTGCGGTTTGGGCCTTGGGTCAGGAATCGCGGCTCGCGCCGGCGGCCGCCAGCTCATCGAGGTAAGCGAGCCAGTATCGCTCATGATTTGTGCCGAGATCGTAAAGGGTTTTCCAGGAATAGAGCCCGGTCGAGTGGCCGTCGGAAAAGTGTAAACCCACCGCGTAATTGCCCACCGGGACCACGTTCATAATGTTGACATCCCGCTTGCCGGTCTGCAGAACTCGCTGGTCAGGTCCATGTCCCTGAACTTCGGCTGACGGCGAATGCACGCGCAGATACTCGCACGGCAGCTCAAAGCGCTGGCCATCATCAAACGCCACTTCCAGAATTCGCGAACTCTGGTGCAGCGTAATATCGGTCGGAACGGGCTGGTCCATGGCGCAAGGATAAGGCCTGGCGCGGCCTGCCGCCAGATCGACTAGCGTCGACACGCACCCCATTCATGCGCGCAGAGAAAATGTCAATTCGGGCTTCACAAATGTGAAGATATTCATTGACTTTCTTCGACAGCAGTGTATTTTGCCCTCGGCTCGTAGATTTAGCCCGATATTTATGTATTCCATTTCGATGGCACCTCTGTAGTACCTCGTCCTGTTTGGCATAAGTAAAAGCAAAAGATCCAGCCGTTATTCGGCCGCCGCGGCGGTCATTCATTGATTAATCGCAAATAGGAAGTTTTCATGTCTACTACTACTGGCACCGTTAAGTGGTTCAACGACGCTAAAGGTTATGGCTTTATTGAGCAGGAGTCCGGTCCGGACGTGTTCGCCCACTTCAAGGCCATCAACGCCGAAGGCCACCGAACCCTGATCGAAGGCCAAAAGGTGCAGTTCACCGTCACCCAGGGCCAGAAGGGCCTGCAGGCGGACAACATCACCGTCATCTAATAAGGTCCGTCCGCAGCCTCACGGCAGCGCAGACCGGCAGCTCGAGAGAGCTGCAGCAAAGCAGGGCCAAACGGCCCTGCTTTTTTTTGGCCTGCCCAATCGTTTAGTGCCCTGTCACCTTAGCTAGACAACGCGGCCCGCGGCGACGGCTGATGCCCAGGCCCACTGAAAGTTGAATCCCCCTAGATGCCCGGTGACGTCGACCACTTCACCGATGAAGAAAAGACCGGCGTGATGCCGGCACTCCATTGTCGTGGAGGACAGCTCATCGGTATCCACGCCACCCAGCGTGACCTCCGCGGTTCGGTAGCCTTCGGTACCTGAGGGCAGCAGCTGCCAATCGCTGAGCCTTCGGGCAAGCTCTCGAAGTTTCTGGTCCGCAATCTCAGCCAGCGGCGACTCTGCGAGCGCCGGCCAGAAGTCACGCTGCAGCTCGTTCACGAGCGCTTT
>JBCDKA010000278.1:0-3522 GCA_038747195.1 Pseudomonadota bacterium | reverse complement strand
TTCACCGGCGCCGGCACCTCCTTTCGCACCATCGCTTCGACCTGCTCACTGGTTCCGGCGTCGACGATGTCCGTCTTGCTGAGGATCACCAGGTCTGCGGCGCTGAGCTGATCTTCAAACAGCTCGTGCAGTGCGGGATCGTGGTCAAGGTTTGGATCGGCGGAACGCTGAAGCTCAACCGCGCCCGGATCAGCGGCAAACCGCCCCTCAGCTACCGCGGGTGTATCCACCACGGTGACCACCGCATCCACGGTGCAGGCGTTGCGTATTTCGGGCCAGTTGAAGGCCTGAACCAGCGGTTTGGGTAAGGCAAGGCCAGAGGTTTCGATCAGGATATGATCGATCTCGTCGCGGCGCTCAACGAGTTCACGCATGACGGGGAAGAACTCCTCCTGCACCGTGCAGCACAGGCAGCCGTTTGCCAGCTCGTAAAGCTGACCACCCTGCTCTCCGCCAGCGTCACCTTCGTCTTCACAGCCGAGCCCGCAGCCGCGCAGGATGTCACCGTCGATACCGAGTTCACCGAATTCGTTCACAATCACGGCAACCCGCAACCCGTCGCTGTTGTTCAGCAGGTTTCGCAGCAGCGTCGTTTTACCGCTTCCGAGAAAGCCGGTCACAATCGTTGCGGGAATCCTCTGGTGTGTCTTGCTCCCGAGGGTGCTTGTCATGGTTCCTGGTTCTCCTGGTTGAGCGGTGGCAGCACCGGAAAACGGGCGACAAATTTGCCTCGAACGCCATCCGGCCATTGTTTGAAAGGAACTTCTCCGGTCTGTGAAACCCGGTAAAGCAACGCGTAGTCGATCAAGGTTTGTACGCTGGCCGAGTCGGGCTTGAGGTCACCCACCGTGTAGCCAATTTTGCCGACGCCGCGCACCTGTGCAGAGCAGCCACGCTTGCAGGCCATCAGACAGCGAAAGGGATGTACCTCAAGGTCAGCGAGCGCCGCGGCGCGCTGCAGGTCGTCATTGTCTGTCGCTGCCTGGGTTTCGCGGCTCAATGCTCGCGTGAGCGACTCTCCGAGCCGCTTGCCTGGGCGAACCGCATCCGGATTTTCGGCGTCGTAGCCGCACGTCTCGCAGACAAAGATGACGGTCGGCACGCCGCTTGCCGCGTCGTTGACGCCCTCTTCGGGGTTGGCGGCTGCGGATTCATTTGATGCCAAGGCTCAGGTCTCCTGCCAGTTGAGTGAAAAGCGTTGATCGTCCGGGCTCTGCTGCCCCTCGCCAGCCGGTCGATTGCAGGACCAGGGCACGATATAGGGTTGTCGGCCGTGCTCACCGACAACGGCCTCAACCTGATAGACACGCTGCAGATGAGCGGGCGTAAGCACCCGCCGCGGTACA
The DNA here is from genome assembly GCA_038747195.1 of Pseudomonadota bacterium. GTDB lineage: Bacteria > Pseudomonadota > Gammaproteobacteria > Xanthomonadales > SZUA-38 > JANQOZ01. The sequence goes on along the minus strand of JBCDKA010000278.1, from coordinate 2,176 downwards.
TCGCAGGCCACCGCCTCGCCCTCATGCAGGAGGAGCAGGCGATCGCAAAAGCGGCTGGCCAGCGTCAGGTCGTGAAGCACCACAATCGCGCTTTTGCCCTGTTCACACTGGACCCGCAGCAGGTCCATCAGCCGAAGCTGATGGTAGGGATCCAGCGCGGCTACCGGTTCATCGGCCAGCAGTAGCGGTGCCTGGACGGCAAGGGCTCGGGACAGGCGTGCGCGGGCAAATTCCCCTCCTGACAGCGAACCTACGGGTCGCGCGGCAAGCGCCTCAAGCTCTGTGTGTGCGAGCGCGGTCGACACCGCCTCACGATCAGTGTCGGGACCGGTCAGCGTTCCTGCTGAAACTGAGCGGCGTCGCCATCCTCCACGCTGATAAGGAATGCGCCCGAGCATCACAAAGTCCCACACGCTGAGAGGCCAGGCGCTCTGTCCGCCTTGGGCCAGATAAGCGATCTGACGAGCTCGACTGTGCGCGTCCAATTGGTTTAAGCGCCGCCCGCGAAATCGGACGTTGCCGCGATAGGCGATCAGCTGCGCAATCGTTTTCAGGAGTGTGCTTTTGCCGGCGCCATTGGGTCCTATCAACCCAAAGAGTTCGCCGGGCTCAACTGCCAGGGACACGTCTGAAAGTCGGTGCTCGCGGCGGCGACCCGCTGGAGCGGACGGCGGATTATCCGTTCCGCCTGGAACCGACACCCGTTCCAGCCGCAGGCCGCGGTCGGCGCTGTCTGGCACTTTGTGCTCGGTCATGACGAAACCCCGTGTCGGCGCCGCAGGACGAGAATGAAGAAAAAGGGTGCGCCGATCAGGGCCGTGACCACGCCGAGCATGATTTCCCGGGGGCCACTAACGGCACGCAGCAGCAGATCAGCGGCCAGCAGCAACACGGCTCCGCCGAGCGCGCTCGCCAAAAGCAGGCGGGAGGGTTGCTGGGCGACAAAGGGTCGCAGTAGGTGTGGCACCACAAGCCCGACAAATCCGACAGCGCCGGTGATTGCGACGCAAGCACCGACACACAGGGCCGTGCCGACAATCACCTGCTGCCTGAGCCGGACAACGTTTATCCCGAGACTCTGCGCTTCTTCCTCACCGAGCGACAGTGCATCGAGAGCCCTTCCACAGCCCAGCAACAGAAAAGCGCCAATGACCACAAACGGCAGGCAAAGCTGCACGTCGTCAAAGCTTCGCTGGCTCAGGGAGCCGAGGAGCCACAGCACGATGTCCTGAACGTCCGCGGGATTGGGCGCCAGATTCAGAGCCAGAGAAGTGAGTGCGCTGGCGAGTGACGACAGCGCGATGCCGGCGAGAATCAACGTCAGCGAATCGCAGCGCCGGCCGATCACGTAAAGCACGACGGTGGCCAGCGCGGCAAAACCCATCGCCAACGCCGGCAGCAGCCAGGGGCTGAGGGCCGCCAGGCCGAAGTACAACGACAGCACGGCACCCAGGCTGGCGCTCGAACTGATGCCGAGCAGCCCGGGTTCGGCGAGCGGGTTGCGCAGCAGTCCCTGCAGCGCCGCACCGGCAAGTCCCAGCGAGCCGCCGGTCAGGATAGCGAGTACCGTGCGAGGAAGGCGCACGTCTCGGATGATGAGCTGCTGGCGCAGGGCCTCTTCTGCGTCGCCCGCACCGAGGAGTCCGGTAATCACGTCACCAAGGGGAAGATCGACAGGACCGAACGTGAGAGACAGCAAGGCAAGGAAAAGCAGCGTGACGGAAAGACCCACCGTCACGATTGCGCGCCCGTTGACCAAAGGCGCCGACGCCAGGGTGATGGTGCTACTCAAGTGCCCACGTCCTGCGCCACAAGCGGAGACGCCAGCTGTTCTGCTAGAAATTCGGCGGTGTTGATCAGATTCCAGGTTGCGCAACTTCCCTGGTTGGACGGAAGCCGAAGAACAGGACGATCAGCCAGGATCGCCCGCATGGCAGGATGCCGCAGAAGCTGCCCCTCCGCGTGACCGCGGTCGCGCGTGTAATCGCTGAGCAGGAAAAGGTCGGGTGGGCTGAGCAGGAGCTGTTCAAGATCCAGTCGTCCCCAACCCTCAAGTCCGAGCTTCGTGGCGTGGTTGCCAAGGCCCGCACCGGTCAGCAGCATGTCGATATAGGAGCCAGCGCCGGCGCTACCGCCGCTGGGCCGCAGATAAAGCACGCTGCGTTGGGATTTTGCC
>JBCDKA010000277.1:0-3546 GCA_038747195.1 Pseudomonadota bacterium | reverse complement strand
GTGGTGATGGCGGGAGCCCATCTCGACGGCTGGCCGGCAGGATCGTCAGCATCAGATAACGCTGCCGGCGTTGCGACCCTGCTTGCAGCCATGGCGTTACTCAAGGAGGCTGAAGCAACACCCCGGCGCACCATCAAGATTGCGCTTTGGGGCGGCCACGAGGGCGCTTTTGCGGGTTCCCTCGGGTATCTCGAACGAGAGGTTCGCACCATCGCAGGCGAAATCCGCTCGCCGCTGTTTCACGACATCTCCGTGTACCTGAACATCGACAACGGCGCGGGGCGAATTCGTGGCGTTTACTTAAGCGGACGCAACGATCTGCGTACCGCGTTCGAGCAGATCCTCGTTGAACCGGAAACCTCAACCGTAACGATCCAGGCGGCCAACCAGACCGACCACGAGCTCTTCGATCACGTCGGGATTCCGGCGTTCCAGCTTATTCAAGACCCGCTCGACACGATGGCGCGAACCCATCACACGACCCTCGATCGGCCGGAGTTTGTGCCTGCTGACGCCACGCGGGCCAACGCAGTGACGGTGGCATCAGCCCTGTGGCGCCCTGCGGATCTTGACGACCCGTTGCCTCGCCGCAAGAACGCCGGTCCGCTGCCGACCCTTGCCGGCGATACCCCCATTATTCTCCCCGGTTTCGACGAGGCGGAAGAAGTCTCAGTCACGGGGGACTTCAACAGCTGGAACATGTTTGCGACGCGCATGGCCCGTCGCCCGGAGGGCGGATGGCTGGCCTGTCTCTCGCTTCCGCCCGGCGACTATCTGTACAAATTCATCATCGACGGCCGCTGGACCAACCATCCGGCAACCCCCGAGGCGGAGTTATTGGAAGATGGTGATGGGCATCGAGGTCTGACTCAAGTCACGGTGCCTTACGTAGCGGAAGACGAAAAGCCGCTTTGTCCGGCCGGTCCAAATTCGGTTGCGCAGCGCTAAGAACGAAACAGCGATTCGGCTGCGCTAGGGCGCTGAAGATCCACCTGGCGATGGGTTTTCGAGCGCTAAGTTCCAGGCACTCAGGTTTTCGAACGCCTCTAAGCGGGTTAGATTTTTTGCCGTCAGCTCCGCCAGCGCCCGCTGGATCTTTTCCAACGCCTGCGGCACATCGGTCGGGTCGATCCGTGCGTCGGTGTAGGCTTCGGCTGCACTGAGGTAGCTCATCCGCCAGTTCTCGGGATCATTGACGGTCGAGCGAAGCTCTGCGAACAACGACTGAGCTTGAGACCACTGCTCACGGGTCAGATAGATGTAGGCGAGAATTCGCCGAGCGTCTTTTTGAACAGATTTCAGGTTGACAGCTTTGGGCTCCAGCAAAGCAAGCAGCGCGGACACCGCGCGATCCAGCTCCCCCTGTTTGCGCCACAGCCTCGCCTGCTGGAGCCTGATTCCCGATACTAGCCAGTGTTCAGGCGGCAGCGCCGCTTTTCCAATCTCTTCGGCAGCATTGATCATTTGCTGCGCATCATCCAGCTGCGCCAGGTCAATGTGGATGGACGCCAACGCGTGATGCGCAAATACACCGCGAATTGACCGGCCGAATTCGTGAGCATTCAGGATTTCCAGCGTGCGCTGTTCGCTGGTGAGCGCCTGCTCAAACTCTCCGAGCGACCGATAAGCTGTCGCTAGATTGTGGTGATCTACCGCCGTTTCTACCGCGTCGGCGCCATAGAGAGCCTCGCGGTCGGCCAGCAGCTTGAGCTGCTCGTCGCGCTGTTCCGCCGCTCGGCCCTGGAGGTTCAGTAAGCCGATCAGCTTGTTTCGGGCCACCAGCTTCTGACCCTCAGCATGTTGATCGAATCGCTTTTCCGATATCTCTAAAGTCTTCCGAACGGCGTGTTCGGCCTTGTCCAGCTCGCCGGTGTCCGTATAGATATCCGCGATTCCCGCCCAGGCGATTGCGCGGCGGCGGATGTGGCGCTTGTCGTCCGGATCAAGATCACCCAACGTCTTCTGAAACAGTGCAAGCGCAGCTTCAGTCTCGCCAAAGCGCATCTGCCCGTCAGCCGCCAGCAGGCGGATCTCCGCGAGGGCATCAGGGAAGGGCGTTAGCGAGGGCTCACTGAACTCATCAAGCTTCTCGAATATCAGTTTGACGGCAGTAGGACCCGACGCAATGTTAGGGTCCGCAGCCTGAATTGCCCCAACGGTCACGTCTCGAATGGCCTGAACCTCGACTCGCCCAGCCCGCTCAGACCGCAGCGCGATCACCGAGGTCAATAGACCCAACCCCATCGCACCGATCACGCCGGCAACCGCAGCCCGGCGCAGCCGACGCTGCGGGGCCGTACGCAGATGCTCGAGACGTATCGAGAGCTGTTCAGCGGAAGGCCGGACTTCCGGCGTACGTGACAGCAGTTCATCCAGCAGTCGACGAAAGCGCCGCGGCGCGCCGCTGAGATCCGGCGGCGCCTCAGCGTCATAGGCCGCCTCAAGTTCCTCCAGCGACTCGGCCGGCCAGGGGTAGGCCCCCGAAAGGCAGCGGGACAGCACCACGCCGAAGGCAAACAGATCGCTGGCAGGGCCGGGCATGGCGCCATGAAATTGCTCCGGCGCCATGAACCGCGGCGAGCCCAGGGCTGAAGAATAACCGCGGCCCTGTACTCGGGCCGCCCCAAAATCCATCAGGATCGGCGTGCCGTCGGTTTGAATCATGATGTTGGATGGCTTGACGTCACCGTGCACCATCGCTCGTCGATGGATGAGCGTCAGCGCGTCGGCCAACGGCGTAGCCAGCCGCAGAACTTCGGCGACCGATAGCGATCCACTGTCGTCCAGGTATTCATCCAGCGTCCTGCCCATCAGCAGATCCGTCCAGATGCCCACCTGTTGTTCCTCGGTATCCGCACCATGGATCGCCAGGATGTTGGGATGACGGGCGCGCGCCATGGACCGCGCCTCCGCGATGATCATCTTCGGATCCACCCGAAAATCTTCACGCTCTTTGGCGAGCTTCAGCGCAACCTCTCGGTTGAGCACGGCGTCCCAGGCGCGATACACGCGACCGAACGCGCCGCTGCCAATCTCCTCACGCACTTCCAGGTCCCGCCACTGGAACAGCTTGGGCTTCTCAGGCTCCAGCGTCTCAGCCCCACGAAGCTCGCTTGAGATGCTGTGCAGGATTTTGAGCGCATCCACGTTGGGCTGATCGTCTGGCAGCGAATCCCAATCGGGCGACTCCTGGTCGGCAATCTGCTGGGCCAGATCGGTGGGTTTATTCTCGTCGTCGGTCATGGCGCCATCAGCGTGGCGAGCTCATCAACAGCTCGGGATACCGTCATCCGCGCAGCGTTTGCCGACGGGCGCTCAAGGTCGGTCGCAATCTCCTCGAAGGTCATGCCGAACTCCAGGCGCATGATCACGGCGTTGCGTTTCATATCGGGTAGCTTGGTTAGCGCGCGCTCATAAACCGCCAGCTGCTCTGAACCGATCACCTGCTCCAGCGGGGCAGCCTGATTGGAAGGCAGCGACATCTCCAGCGGCGCTTTGGCCGGGCGCCGGCCGGAGTTCCGGATTTCCTCGCGCACCAGATTGAGC
>JBCDKA010000276.1:0-3547 GCA_038747195.1 Pseudomonadota bacterium | reverse complement strand
GAGCTTCGACAAGGCTGGGAAGCTCAGCTGGAAAAGGTCCTCGCTGAGGCAACGCTCGCCGTGCCCGACGTGTCTTGGCAGGTTGACGGCGGCCGCCGCGGTGAGCACACCGAATACCTGGGGCATATGCTCGCCGAGATGCAGTTCATGCAGCGGGCCTACCCGGGATTGCAGTGGTAACGAGGCTGCGTCACGCATGATGAGCTCTCAGGCAATCAGCCAACCCGTCGACGACTACGCTGCGCTCAAGGTGCGTCTAAGCGAGCTTTGTGACCCGGAGATTCCCGTTCTCACGCTCGAAGACCTCGGGATCATTCGGAGCGTCTCCCGCGACGGCAAAGATGTGGTGGTCACGATCACGCCGACCTACAGCGGCTGCCCGGCGATGGACGCCATCGAAAGTGCTGTGCAGCAGGTGCTGGATGCTAGCCCGCTCAACGGCACCGTCGAAACCGTGTTTGATCCGCCGTGGACCACCGACTGGCTGTCAGAAGATGGACGGCGGAAACTCAAGGAATACGGCATCGCGCCGCCGGCTGGCACCACCAGCAAGCGGGCGCTGCTGGGAGACTACAGCGAAGCGGTCCACTGCCCCCGCTGCGACAGCACCAATACCCGGGTGATCAGCCAGTTTGGCTCCACCGCCTGCAAAGCGCTCTACCAGTGCCAGAGCTGCCTCGAACCCTTCGATTATTTCAAATGTCACTAAGCACGCAGTTCTACCCACTCACGGTCGCCGCGGTCGACGCCGACACCGACGACTCGGTATGTGTCTCCTTCGACGTTCCGCCGGAGCTGGACGATACCTTTCATTTCACGCAGGGCCAGCACCTGACCATCCGCAAGGAGCTCGACGGCGAAGAGCTGCGGCGAAACTACTCGCTGTGCACCCCGGTCGGTGATCGGCTGACCGTCGCCATTCGCAAAGTGAGCGATGGACGCTTTTCCAGCTGGGCCAACGAGTCGCTACAAGCCGGCGAGGTGCTCGACGTGATGCCGCCGCAAGGGCGTTTTTTCACCGAGCTGGACGAGACCCAGGAAAAGCACTACCTGGCGCTCGCTGCGGGCAGCGGGATCACGCCGATTGCTTCGCTTATCGCCACCACGCTGGCGATCGAGCCAGCCAGCCGTTTCACCCTGGTTTACGGCAATCGGCGAACCAGCTCAATCATGCTGCGCCAGCAGCTTGAGCACCTCAAGAACCGCTACCCCGACCGCCTGCAGCTGCTCCATGTGTTGAGCCGCGAATCTCGAGACGCGGAGCTGTTCAACGGTCGCGTTGACCCCGACAAGCTGGCGCTGCTCTCGCAGCACCTGATTGATCTTGACCGCGTTGACGAGGTATTCCTCTGCGGTCCGGAAAGCATGATTCTCAGTTTAAAGTCCTGGCTGGAAACGAACTCATCGATTGGATCTGCTCATATCCACATTGAGTTGTTTGGCACCGAATCCGGCCGCGCGGCCGCGGCCGGGCCGGTGGAGGCCGGTCCGAGCCGCAAGGTGAGCATCATCGCTGACCGCCGCCGCATGGAGCTGGACGTGCCGTCCGCCGGATCGTCCATCCTGGATGCTGCGCTCGAGGCTGGTGCGGACCTCCCATTTGCCTGCAAAGGCGGGGTCTGCTGTACCTGCCGCGCCAAGCTGGTCAAGGGGGAGGTCACCATGGACGTGAACTACGCCCTGGAGCCCGCCGAGGTGGAAGCGGGGTTCATCCTGACCTGCCAGGCACATCCCGTCACCGACGAGGTGGTCGTCGACTTCGATCAGGTTTAACGGATTCCTGACCCTTCCTGGGTGTTGCCCATCAAATCAGGCTGAGCAGCAGCCAGACCGGGAGCAGCAGCAGGCCTAGCGCCATCATCACCAGCGCTAAGGGAATCATCACACCCAGCACCCGCTGCCAAAGCGTTGGTGGCAGCGGCTCCCGTTCCAGCTGTTCGAGCAAGAGCGTCACGTTCCGATGGTTGGCTTTGTACTGCAGGTCCAGCAGGTCGCCGACCAGCGGCACCAGCCCCAGCAACCCATCGAGCAGCAGGTGCCAAACCATGGTGAGCCGGGCTCGCAGCGGTAAATCAAAGCGGTAAGACCACCAGACGATCAGACTGCCCAGCAGCAGGCTGGCGGCGTCACCAACACCCGGCAGCATACCGATGATGCCGTCGAGGCCAAACCGGATGCGGGTCCCGGGAATGGTGATTGCGTGATCCAGCAGCCAGGCGAGACGCCGGACGCGCGTTAGCGTTTGCTCCTGGGTGAAAGTCAGCTTTGGCGAGTCGGGCATTGGCTTAGGCTAGCCAGTCCGACCTCTACGAACAACGCTACTCGAAGCCGGAGAAAAAGATTAGTCCTGGCGGCTGGCCAAACAAGGTTACGTCGACGACCTCTTCGCCAGGGCTCACTGGCCCAATGTTTACTGGACCGAGCGACTCAAGCCCGTCGGCAAAAAAATCGAGGATCACCGCATCATCCTGCAGTGTTAACAACTCGAAGACGCCAGAATCCGGCGCGCTGAACGTGATCTCATTCTCGTCGGAAAAAACGTACGCGCCGGGCACAACCCGACCGTTGCGCAAGTCTTGCACGCGACCAACAACGGATATCGGGAGGACACAATTAACTACACTCGTGATCCGGTATTCGAATCGATAGTTCAGGGAGCCGGAATTGCTGCACGAGCGGACTCGATAGTAGGTCGGGAACTCGGGTCTAGGAATTGGGGTTTCAAAAATAATCGCCGTATCCCCAACCGGCGCGCCAGCGCACGACTGCAGAACGGTGGGAGCTTGGCTCGGATTTAGGATCAGGTCTCGTCTGAAGGCAAGAATCTCGACACGCAGGTTATTCCGAGAGAAATTGTCCTCGGCAAGAACTCTAACCTCTACCTCGACCGGGCAAGCCTCAAACTGGTCTCGAAAGAACACCTGCCAATCAAGGTCACCTGATCCGTCGAGCTGCCGACCGAGAATCCGCCATCCCTCTACGAGATCAAAATTTCCACGGTCCTCCATAAAGTCCGGCTGACCGCCATCCATGCTCGCACCAAGAAAGGCCTGTGCATCATCGGATTCAAAAGGATCTGACTGTGCCTGGCATACATCCAAGGCGAATAGACATAAGGCAGCTGATGCGGGCAGAGAGACGTTCATCGCTCCACCCTGCCAGCCAACTACGCTCAGTGACCAGCAAACGAACGTTAATTCCGGGCATTCCGTGAGCGAAGAGGCTTAGCTCCGTGCGGGTTCACCGGCCTGCACCGGCCCGGTCGAAGGCGCCAGCAGCAGGTAAAGCAGCGGCCCGAAAGAACCCAGGCACAGCGTCACCAAAACAAACGGCCAGACGTTGCGGCCGTTTCGGCGAGTATCGACAAACATCCAGACCATCACCAGCAGAAGCGCGATCACCAGATCGGTAAAGACCTGCCAGCCCGCCGGGCTGCCGCCCTGATAGGCCACCACGCCCACGTACCCCACCTGCTTAACCGCATAGACCGTCAGCGCGGCGAACGGGATCAGTAGGATCAGGCAAAACCATTTGATGGGAGTCATTG
>JBCDKA010000275.1:0-3604 GCA_038747195.1 Pseudomonadota bacterium | reverse complement strand
CGCTGGCTCAGGGAGCCGAGGAGCCACAGCACGATGTCCTGAACGTCCGTGGGATTGGGCGCCAGATTCAGAGCCAGAGAAGTGAGTGCGCTGGCGAGTGACGACAGCGCGATGCCGGCGAGAATCAACGTCAGCGAATCGCTGCGCCGGCCGATCACGTAAAGCACGACGGTGGCCAACGCGGCAAAACCCATCGCCAACGCCGGCAGCAGCCAGGGGCTGAGGGCCGCCAGGCCGAAGTACAACGACAGCACGGCACCCAGGCTTGCGCTCGAACTGATGCCGAGCAGCCCGGGTTCGGCGAGCGGGTTACGCAGCAGCCCCTGCAGCGCTGCACCGGCAAGTCCCAGGGACCCACCGGTGAGGATGGCGAGTACCGTGCGAGGAAGGCGCACGTCTTGGATGATGAGCTGCTGGCGCAGGGCCTCTTCTCCGTCGCCGGCACCGAGGAGTCCGGTAATCACGTCACCAAGGGGGAGGCTGACAGGGCCGAACGTGAGAGACAGTAAGGCAAGGACAAGCAGCGTGACGGAAAGACCCGCCGTCACGATAGTCCGCCCGTTGACCAAAGGCGCCGACGCCAGGGTGATGGTGCTACTCAAGTGCCCACGTCCTGCGCCATAGACAGCTGATCTGCTAGAAACTCGGCGGTGTTGATCAGATGCCAGGTTGCGCAACTGCCCTGGTTGGACGGAAGCCGAAGAACGGGACGATCAGCCAGGATCGCCCGCATGGCAGGATGCCTCAGAAGCTGTCCCTCCGCGTGACCGCGGTCGCGCGTGTAATCGCTGAGTAGGAAAAGGTCGGGCGGGCTAAGCAGGAGCTGTTCGAGATCCAGCCGTCCCCAGCCCTGAAGTCCGAGCTTCGTGGCGTGGTTGCCAAGGCCCGCACCGGTCAGCAGCGTGTCGATATAGGAGCCAGCGCCGGCGCTACCGCCGCTGGGACGCAGGTAAAGTACGCTGCGTTGGGGCTTTGCTCTGGCGGCTGCTTCGAGTTTGTCCAGGCGACGCTGCGTCTCCTTCACCAACGTGCGGCCGCGTTCCTCTCGACCGAGCTTCTCTGCGACCCACTGGGTTACGCTGAGGATATCGGGCCAGGTCCTCGCCAGAGGGACCACCACAATGCGAATACCGAGCGCTTCGAAATTGGCAGCCTGAGGATGTCGCCGCCAGGCGCGCGAGGCCAGCACGATGTCGGGCTTAAGCGCAATGATTTCCTCAGCGTCAGCGGCGTTAGCGTGATACTTCGCGGCTTCCGCCGCCATCGATGAGCGCGTTGGATCTTGGCTTTTCCACGATACGGAAAGCAGCTGTTCGGGTGAGGTCAGGCTCAGCGCGAGCAGGTCAGCACACAGGTTGGTGGAGACCACCGTTGGGGGAGTCAGCGAAGCAGCTTGCAGACTCCTGGGCCCAGGTAGACCCAGCAGCAAAACTGTCGCCACAGCAATAGCGCCAAACGCGGTTCTGTGCCTGCGTTTAGTGATTTGGCTGCCCATACGCCTCATCATCAAAAGTCGATACCCGCCTGAGCTTTAACGCCCGCTTTGAAGGCATGTTTAACGTTGCCGATCTCGCTGACCGTGTCCGCCATCTCCACCAAAGCTGGTTTGGCTCCGCGGCCGGTCAGGATAACGGTCTGCATAGGTGGGCGAGCGCGTATCACGCTGATGACTTCCTCGGTGTCGAGATATCCGTACTTGAGCATGTACGTGATCTCGTCAAGCAGCACCAGGTTGAGCGTATCGTTCTCCAGCATTCTCCGAGCCGCGCTCCAAGCCTCCTGCGCCGCGGCGTTATCCGCCTCCCAGTTCTGCGTATCCCAGCTGAAGCCGGTCGCCATCGCAAAGTAGTCCACGGTGGGTACACATTGCTTTAAGAACGTGACCTCCCCGCTTGCCTGAGTACCTTTCACAAACTGAACCACGCCCACCCGATGCCCATGGCCAAGCGCTCGATAGAGAGTGCCGAATGCTGAGGTGGTTTTCCCCTTCCCCACGCCGGTGATAAAGATCACCAGGCCGCGCTCTTCCTGCGCATCAGCGATCTGCTTATCGATCACCGTCTTCTTTCGCTGCATGGTTCGGTTGTGTCGTTCTTTTCTGCTCTGTTCCATCACGGGTTCTCCGTTGCGGTGCACACGCTCAGCCACACACCTGTCGGCTGGGTTCACGATCCAGAGGATCGGGCGGCAGGTTGAGATAGGTTTGACGCAGGTGATCCCAAAGCTCCAGATGGCTGAAGTTGGGGGTTTTCAGCACCTTCTGGTCGAAGCTGAGATACGGGTTTGGCAAAAATACCGTCATCTGTTGCTCGCCCGCCCCGTTAAACAGCCGCAGCCCCCAGGACCCAGGGCGCTGATCGGCGCGAAGCCCTCGATAGAGCTGTGCCGTTGCCGTACGTCGCCTCGCAGCGAGAGTGTCGGAGGTCGGGTTGCCACGGGTACCTTCGTTTTGGCCAATACAAATATGGAAATGCCATGCGCCGAAGTCGACCGTCAGGTAACCATCAAACAGGCTGATTTTCTGGGGCGCGTTGGGCGCTTTTACCTCCCAGACCCCACCCTGAACGCAGGTGCCAAAATGGATTCGATCCCAGTAGTTGGCGTAAACGTCCGTGAGCAGGCGCTCCAGCGTTTCGGTATCGGTTGGCAGATCGAAAAGCTCCAGCGTTCCGTTACCTTCCTCTTCGACGATTTTTCCTCGGTGCATAGGGTCCTCTACTGGATGGGCTGGCGGCCGGTGTCGGTGATACCCACCCCGGCCTCGTTGTTCTGATTTGCGGCGCCCACGGTCAGCGTGGCGGGTTCCAGGCCGGTCAGCGTGACCCCTGGCCGATCGCCATCGAGCGAAGGCGTCACCTGGGCGTGAAGCTTGAAGTAACGCAGTAGGTTCGCCGGCGTGAGCACCGCCTCGGGTGGTGCGTCAGCCTGCAGTGCGCCGTCACCGAGCAGCAGTAGCCGGTCGCAGTAGCGCGACGCGAGCGCCAGGTCATGAATCGCTGCAATGACCAAACGTCCCTCTTCGGCCATTTTCTGGGCAAATTGCAGCACCTCGAGCTGGTGGCACAGATCAAGATTGGCCGTTGGCTCATCCAACAGCACAACGGGCGTCTCCTGGGCAATGGTGCGCGCCAGCAGCACCCGCTGGCGCTCGCCACCGGACAACTGCGTCACTGGCCGTGCCGCCAACGACAGCACGTCGGCGCGCTGCATGGCCTCGCGAATGAGCTCGACGTCTCGAACGCCGGGCGGCTGGAACCGTCCCAGCCAGGGGTTGCGGCCCATGGCGACAACCTCCTCAACGCTGAACGCGTAGTTGATCTCGGCGTCCTGCGGCACCAGGCTCACCTGGCGCGCCAGCTTCCGACGGCTGATGGCGGTGAGCGGACGACCAAACAGCGAGACGGTACCCGCGGTCGGTTTCGCAATGCCGAGCAACAGCTTCAGCAGCGTCGATTTGCCCGCGCCGTTCGGCCCGATTAAGCCGACGAGCTGGCCCGTGGATAGCGCCAGATCGATCTGCCCGAGCACCGAATGCTCACCGTAGGAAAACGCCAGGCTGCGGAGCTGGAGACAGGCTTCACTCATGACGCCACCTCCGGAGTTG
>JBCDKA010000274.1:0-3627 GCA_038747195.1 Pseudomonadota bacterium | reverse complement strand
GTAGTCGGGAGCCACCGCCAAGCTGTCCACAGCTCGGTGACTCGTAATTCCAGATCGTGACCACTGAGGCGGCGTTGGTCGGGGTCACGCCGCAGTGAAACGCGGTCAGAAAAAACGGCGCAAAGGTGCCCTCCGCGTCCATGATCAGCGTGCCGGTGCAGGTATCGATACCCCGGACGGTGTAAGCCGCCACGGCGCGGATCGGGTCGCGCCAGGGCTCTCCTTCCGGGCACACGACGTCATTATTGCAGGCTCCCTGTTTCTGCAGACCCGGCCCGCCATAGAGTTTGAACACATCGCGGAAACCGACGCCAATCTGGGTGAGGTTCAGCGCCAGCTTGTCTTTCGCTCCGTCGGGCACAAAAAGTTCCAGCGTCGCGACGGGCCCAGGGATCGGTGCCGACCAGAATTCGCCATGCTGACGATTGTCACGATGCGTATACGCACCGTCATAGAACCCCGGCATCGCGTCGGTATCGCTGAGCAGGTGCAGCGTTACGCCGGGAGGCAGGTATAAGCGGCGGAAACCAAAGTTCAGGTCGGTGGCGCCATCGGAACGAAAGGTAAGGCGCCAGAGCCGGCCGCCCTGCGTAGCTGTCCAGGTGCCATGGGTCGCAACCGAGATGTCGGTGGCAACCGGAACGGCAAATGCGAGCGGCTCAGCATCTTTGTCGGGAATCTCAAGCAGCGTCTTCGCCTGCGATGCGTGCACCTCTTCGGCGAGCGCCGGCAGCCGATATTCTGCGGCCGGCGGCAGCGCCAGTCTCTGGCTCATTGGCGGCGCTCCCTGCCGGGCGCCGGCGCTACCCGCAACGCTCAAACAGAGGACTGCCGCCGAGAATGACACGCGAAATCTCATCAAAGGTGCTGCCGAACCAAAATTCTGAACCCTAGCCAAAGTTGGCTCCCAAAGTTGTGAACAGCGTCACTACGGCCCATCGGGACTGCTCGCCGGAATCTCGATCGAGCCCCGACCGGCTGTCGAATGCGCCATCAACCAAAATTTTGGCTGCTGGCTAAAGCTTTTACCACCGCGCGCCGTTATTTCGGTCTACGCATTAAATTGTGGGGAACCGGAGTGACTGACTTACTGCTGGTGGGAGAACGCGACGAGGCGCTGCTGAACATTCAACGGTTTGTCGGCGCGCGCGAGCCCGACTGGTTAATTCTCCACAGCGTCAACGGGTCCGGTGCCCTCGCTCAGCTCAAAAACCGCACCAGCGATATTGTTCTGGCTCGCCTCGGGGATGTCGACGAATGTGAGTCGCTGTTCTCGGAGGTGGGAAGCACCACGCCGGGTGCCATTCGACTCGCGCTGTCCGAATCGCCCGCCATCCGGGTCAAAGGCGCCCACCAGATTCTGGCGGGGGGCGCTGATCTGGGTGATCTCCACATGAGCCTGCGCGCAGCAGCCAAGGTTTCCTCACACTCCTCTCAACACAAAAAGCTGCAGCGCATCATCTCTCGGTTCCAGGAAGTGCCTTCGCCGCCGGTACTGTACTTCGATATCCGCGAGCAGCTGGACAGCGCGGCTGGGACCGCGGCCAAGATGGCGGAAATTGCCGGTCGAGACCCGGCGCTGGTCGCCCGAACGCTCAAAATTGCTAACTCCGGTTTTTACGCCCGACCGGGCACCGTCGGCGACCTGGCTGATGCGATCACCCTGATGGGCGCTGAGACGCTGCTGGGGCTTGTCCTGGCGGCCCACCTGTTTTCCGGTATGCCGCCGCCGGGCCTGCGCCTGGACATGCTTTGGAACCATTCTTTTGAAGTGTCCATGCTGGCTCGAGCCATTTGCAGACTGGAGGAAGGCTCGAGCGCAAACGCCAGCCACAGTTTTTTGGCGGGGCTGCTGCACGACATCGGCCTGATCGTCTTGTTTCAGAACGAATCTGCCGTCTACCAACCCATGTGGGCCGATTGTGCGGGTGATGAAAGCGAACTGGCTCGGCTGGAACGCGAAAATTTTGGTATCTCCCACGGTGAGCTGGGTTCGATGGTGCTGACGCTCTGGAATTTACCCGATCCAGTGGTGGACGCTGTCGCCGCGAGCCATGCGGAGTCATTTAACGAACCGCTTTCGATCGTTTCGCGATCGGTGCTGGCCGCCGAGTGGATGCTGAGCCGCAACGGTGGCCCCAATCCGGACGCGTTGCCGCCCGCGCTGGGCGACGTATCGTGCGACAGGCTTGCGAGCTGGATCGAGGCTCGTGACGGCCTGGCGACCCAAGGCTAGGGGGACTGCGATGCAACAACCTGATCTACTGCTCGAGTTCCTCGACGTTTTCCGCCATCTGGCCGGCGCCAGCCAGGCGACGCTGGCGCTGCACCTGGAGCCCTTGGAGCGCCGATCCCTATTTCTGGCGAACGCCGGCGATGCGGAGGCCTTACCGGAGCTGATCGACGAGGATTCCGCCTGGCAATTTGTCTCAAGCCATCTGAGCACCGAGCCCGACGAAAACCCGGTAACGGAGTTTGCGAGCGCCGAAGCCGGCGGTACGCTCCTGCGAGTTTCTTTCCGACGTCTGCTGCCACAGCCCATCTCAGCCCGCCGCGAAAGCGGTGAGCGTCGCCAGGACCCGGTCGTCCGTACCGCACCACCGTGTGACGGCGCGCTCTGGATCGGCATGCGCGACGCCAGTCAGGCGGCTCGCCTGGTGGCCGAGCTGAAGCAGGATATCGAGGACGGCGGGAGCACCGAGGCGGCGCTGGAGATGTTGACCGGCGTGTGTTTTCGCATGGCCTGGAGTGTCTATTACCTGTCGAGCCTGACGCTGGACCCGGTGAGCCGTTTACCCGGTCGCACCCACATGCAGGTTTTTCTCCGCCGCGCGATCAGCGCTATGCGCAGCAGCAGCCAGGCGATCTCGCTGATGCTGATCAACCCCGATGATTTTGCCATGATCAACTGCCGTCACGGCCGGGGCCGTGGGGATGCAGCGATCCGGGAAATCGCCGGCAGCCTTGAGTCGACGCTCCGGTCTACCGATGGTCTGTTTCGCTACAGCGGCGCGGTGTTTGCCGCCGTCCTGCCGGCAACCGACCTGGATCAGTCGCGCGTCACCGCCGAAAAGGTTCGGCGAGAGCTCTCCTCTCAAGGCTATCTCGATGACGACCTGCCGCTGACCTTCAGCGTCGGAGCGGCGGTAGCGCTGCCTGAAGATCTGGAAAATTTCGACGACCTGGAGCACATGCTGTGTGACGGCGCTGACGCCGCGCTCAACAGTGCGCGCCTGTCCGGCGGTGCCCAGAGCCGCGTCACCGGTCTCAAGCTGGAGGACCATGAGCGTGCCGCCATGAATCCTTTGACCGGGATTTTTGCGGCTGACACCGAAAAAGACTACCGCAACATGCTGCTGCTTTGGGACACGGTGGCCCTTGTGTCGACCCAAAATGAGCCGTCAGCGATCGCTGCCGCTTTTGTCGACCGGCTTGCGGTGGCGTTTCGGCCCGACAGGCTCGGACTGCTGCAGCGCGGCGAAGAAGGGTTCGAAACTCGACGAGGAGGCCACCATGGACATGGAGTTTGCGCAATTCACGGAGCTGGCCGTGCAGATCTTCAAGGACGCGTCGTCGACGGCCGCGAGGACACAGGCACCATCATCTGGGACTGCGACGACATCCGGG
>JBCDKA010000273.1:0-3660 GCA_038747195.1 Pseudomonadota bacterium | reverse complement strand
CGCGTCGCAGCTGAAACGCAACTTCACCGGCGACCGGGAACTCTACGTCCCGTCCATCTATTGGGACTATACGTTTCGCCAGGTGATGGTGATGGAGCGGGTCTACGGTATTCCCATCGACAACGTTGAGGCGCTGCGCGAAGCCGGCGTCAACATGAAGCTGCTGGCCGAACGAGGCAACCGCATCTTCTACACCCAGGTCTTCCGGGATAACTTTTTTCATGCCGATATGCACCCCGGGAACATCCTGGTGGACGCGACCGACCCGGCAGATCCGACCTATATCGCCCTCGACTTCGGAATCGTCGGCAGCATGCCGTCGGAACACCTTTACTACCTCGCGGAAAACTTTCTGGCGTTCTTCAACCAGGACTATCGTCGCGTTGCCGTGCTCCACATGGAGGCGGGCTGGATTCCGGCCGATTCACGCATCGACCAGGTTGAGTCGGCGGTGCGCGCCGTCTGCGAGCCGCAGCTTTCCAAGCCGCTGGCGGAAATCTCCATCGCGCAGGTGCTGTTCCAGCTCTTCGACGTGGCGCGGCAATTCCAGCTGACCGCACAACCGGAGCTGATCCTGCTGCAGAAGACGCTGCTCAACATCGAGGGCGTCGGGCGCCAGGTTTATCCCGAGCTGGATATCTGGACCACGTCGAAGCCGGTGTTGGAAAAGATCATGGCTGACCGGCTCGGCGTTGACGCGGCCACCAAAGATCTCCAGGAACACCTGCCCGCCTGGTTGGCACGGGCCCCGCGGGTCCCCGGCATGCTGTTTGATTCGCTGGAGAAGATCAGCGCCGGCAAGCTCGAGACGCGGCTCAAAAGTGACGATCTCAAGGCCATCAGCGGCCTGATCCAGCAGCGGAGCAACAACACGGCCTGGGCGGTGTTTGCGGCGGGTTTTGCCATGATCGCAACCCTCCTGGGGCTGTTCGGGCAGCCGCACGCTCTGTTTCTGGGCATGCCGCTATGGCCGACGCTGTCCGGCCTGGCGGCCGTTTGGTGCGGCTGGCGCGCAGTCCGCCGCTAGCGTTCCGGCTACTCCAGATTTTGGATAACGGTGAGCACCGCCTGACGACAGCGGTTCAGCGTTTCAGTCAGCGCCTCATCGGCCTGCTCCGCCGCCGCCCGATCTTCACCGCGCAACGTGTCGACCGAGGTTGACCAATCGTCCAGCAAGGTTTGCATCATCTGAGGCACCGGTTCGGGCAGCAGCGTGCTGAGCGTGTGCCCCGCCTTCACCTCACCCCAGCCGTCCACCCACAGCTCGGTACGCCGCTCGGTGGGATAAACCATCGCGTTGACCACCGACTGGAACTGCTCGAGATGGTTGATGACCTCGAAGGCCGCATGCCGCAGGTTGCGCTGCTGCTCGGTGGTCTCGTTGCGCCAGGTGTTGTAGCTGAGGCTGCAAACGGCAATCGCCAGGCTGATCAGCGCCACGGCGTTGCGCTGGAGCTGGGCGGCGAAGGACGTCCGCGGCGCCGCGGCAGCGTCCGTCAGCGTCTCGCCGGCGCTGGTCATGGCCGGTGTTTGCCGCCGTCCCAGCCACCGGACGCGAGCACCCGATCGCCCATGCGCGTCGGCGACTCTTCGATTTCGGTTGCCATGGAATCATTCCAGCGATTGAGAAATCCATAGAGGCAAACGGCGCCCAGAATTTCGCAGATCTGATTATCGGTCCAGTGCTCGCGCATGCGCACCATCAGCGGCTCGTCGACCGCGTTGGGCACAGAACCCGCCGCCAGTGCGTAGTCCAGCGCAACCCGCTCAGCGTCGCTGTAATGGTCGCTGGTCTGGTAGTCCCAGATTGCGTCGATTTTGGCCTGACTGATCCCGTGAATCTCGGCCGCCACCAGCGAATGCGCCTCGCAGTACTGACAGCCCGCCGCCCGGCTGGCGAAGTGAGCGATCAGCCGCTTGAAGCCCAGATCAACCTCACCGGCGGGATCCATCACGGCGTTGGTGAGCACGCCAAAACCTTCGACCATCTTCGGCTTCCGCTGCATGGTCTTAAGACTGTTGGGTACAAATCCTAAGATGCGTTCAAAGGTCTCAAAGGTGTCGGCGAGCTCCGGCGTGGTCGACGTCGGGAGAGGGGTCATATGAGCCATGGGATGGGTTCTCCAGTTGAGCAGATTGGGGGTCTTCGGGGCCCTTGGCGCGCGTTCGGCAGGCCGATATGATGCGCCATTTTAGGGGGGGCAACGATGAACAGCGGGCATTGTAAGCGAATCTGTTTGTGGTCGGGGCCCCGCAACGTGTCGACGGCCGTGCTTTACGCCTTTGACCAGCGCGATGACACGGTGGCGGTGGACGAGCCGCTTTACGGCCACTACCTGAGCACCTCCAGGGCTGACCACCCCGGGGCGGAGAAGATTCTGCCGCTGCTGGAGCACGATGGGGCAAAGGTGATTCGGGAAACGGTGCTGGGTCCCTGCGAGAAGCCGGTCCTGTTTCTTAAGCTGATGGCTCACCATCTGCCGGGCCTGGACCGCACCTTTATGGATCAGACCAGCAACGTGATCTTGACGCGAAACCCGCGAGAGGTGCTGGCGACGCTACGTTTCCAGGTGAAAAATCCCACCATGGCCGACGCGGGTTATGACCAGCAGGTGGCGCTGCTGGAGCGCTTTCCTGCAATGCCGGTGCTGGACGCCAAGCAGCTGCTGCTCAACCCGGAAGCGGTGCTGCGCGAGCTGTGCAACCGGCTGAGCCTGCCCTTTGATGAGGCCATGCTGACCTGGCCGGAGGGCCCCAAGGCCTGCGACGGACCCTGGGCACCGTATTGGTATCACAACGTCCACAAATCCCAGGGTTTTGCGCCATTCCAGCCGTCCGCCAAGATCATGCCGGCTGAGCTGGAACCGCTGTTCGAGAAGTGCCAGCCGCTTTACGAAACGCTGCTTGAGCGGGCGATCCGCGCCCCTGATTTGGAGTCCACGCAATGATTGAAAGAGAACAGCTGCTGCCCCAGCTGAGCGACCCCCGCAACGCCGATATCCTGGTTCACGTGGCGGGCCGGCTGCTGCCCCGGCAGGAGGCCCGCGTATCGGTATTCGATTCGGTGGTGCAGGGTGGGGATGCGGTTTGGGAAGGGCTGCGGGTCTATGACGGCCGGATCTTCATGCTCGACCCGCACCTGGATCGCCTGATCGATTCGGCGAAAGCGCTCGCCTTCGCGGGTGTACCCGATCGCAGCGCAATCAAGCAAGCCATCTTCGAGACGCTCGAAGCCAACGGCATGCGCGACGAGGCGCATATCCGGCTGACGCTGACTCGCGGGGAGAAGATCACCTCCGGCATGAGTCCCGCCTTCAACCGCTTTGGACCGACGCTGATCGTGCTGGCGGAGTGGAAGCCGCCGGTCTACGACAATGCGGCGGGTATTCGCCTGATCACCTCAGCGATCCGGCGCAACACCAGCCAGTGCCTGGACTCCAAGATTCACCACAACAACCTGCTCAACAACATCCTGGCTAAAATTCAGGCCAATGTCGCTGGCGTCGATGACGCGCTGATGCTGGACGTGGCGGGCTTTCTGTCTGAAACCAATGCCACCAACGTGTTTGTGGTGCACGGGGACAAGCTGCTGACACCACACGCGGATTCCTGTGTTCCAGGCGTGACCCGGGCGACCGTACTCGAGCTGGCCGGGGAACT
>JBCDKA010000272.1:0-3686 GCA_038747195.1 Pseudomonadota bacterium | reverse complement strand
GCGTTTGAGGACCGGGCGCGGTTCTATGCCGACCCGGCGTTCTCGTCGGTCCCGGTGAAGGGTTTGCTGTCCAAAGACTATGCCGGCGACCGGCGCGAGCTGATCAAAGCCAGCGAAGCTGGCGCCCGCTACCGGGCCGGCAACCCGGTGCTGGAGGCCGGTGACACCATCTACCTGACGACCGCCGATCGGCACGGCAACATGGTGTCTCTGATTCAGAGCAACTACCGAGACATGGGGTCAGGCATGACCCCGCCCGGGCTGGGTTTTATCCTGCAGGATCGCGGCGAGCTGTTCAGCCTCGATCCGGAACACCCCAACGCCTTCGCACCCGGCAAGCGCCCGTTTCACACCATCATCCCCGCGTTTATCACGCGCGACGGCAAACCCTGGGTCAGCTTTGGCCTGATGGGTGGCGCGATGCAGCCGCAGGGCCACGCGCAGATCGTCATGAACCTGATCGACTTCGACATGAACCTGCAGGAGGCGGGTGACGCGCCGCGGCTTCGTCATCGAGGTTCGTCCCAGCCCACCGGCGAACTGCGCCGCGGGTCGGGTGTGGTGAATGTGGAAACCGGCTTCGGCAACGCCGTCATCCGCGGCCTGAAGCGCCGCGGCCACGACGTTCGATTTGAGGCCGGCATCTTTGGGGGCTACCAGGCGATCGCCAAAGACCCGGACACCGGCGTGTACCGGGGCGCTTCAGAATCGCGCAAAGACGGGCACGCGGCCGGCTACTGATCCGGTTGATGCCAGCGCACCATAAAACAACAAGAGGGAGACAGTCGATGAGTCATCAATCACGCGGATGGATGAGCGCTGCCGGGGCCGCGCTTCTTGCCTTGATCCTGGGCATCACCCAGGCCGTTGCGCAGGACAACAGCAAGCTGCTGCGCCGCTCCGACAGCGGTGAACGGATCCGGATTCTGGACGCCGTTTACGGCCAGGACGAACGCATCTGCCGAGCGCTGGATGCCGTCTCGCGGAGCTGCGACCGGCGGGAGAGCTGTGAGGTCACGGCGGACGATCGGCTCTGCGGCAACCCCTACGCCAACGTCCGCAAAGAGCTGTTTGTCGGCTACGACTGCGGCGACGGCCGCCGCTCCATCACGGTGTACGAGGGTGAGGTAGCGCGCATTTACTGCCGCACGGCCAGCGTTGCCGAGGTGGTTGAAGTGGTGGAAGACCCGGTGCCGGTTGACCTGCTGCAGGAGCCGCCGCCCAACGCCCAGCGCGGCGCGCTCTACATTGCGGTGGCTGAATACGGGGCCCGTGATCGGATTTGTGACGCGGCGCCCACCCTCGCCTACTCGTGTGACGGCGTAGAGCGCTGCGACGTACCGGTGGACAACGACCTCTGCGGCGACCCCGCGCGGGGCACGCCGAAGTCGCTATACCTGGCCTACTGGTGTGACGGCGAGCTGTCCGAGCGCGATTACCGCGAAGGACAGACCGTCAGTCTTCGATGCCGCTAAGGTCTCTCTAACCCTAGATCATCCCGCTGAGCTTCAGACCCAGCACGGCGGCGGCGATCACCAGCACCATGATGATCGCCCAGCGGGCTGATGAGGACTTAGCCGGCTCTTCCGGAACGGCCGTACGCTCAGCGGTATTCTTCGGTTTGGCCGCGTCGACGCCGGGCATCTGCACGAGAAGCCGGACCATATCGAGCTTCAGCTCGTCACCGGCATTGAGCTCCGCTTTGGTGACCCGCTCGCCGTTGACGAACGTGCCGTTAGACGAGTCGAGGTCTTCGACAAACAGCCCGGTGGGTGTGACCAGAATCTTGGCGTGGCGACGGGAAACCTCGTCGTTAGGCAGGCAGATGTCGCAGTCGGAATGGCGGCCAATCACCTGGTCGGTGTGCAGCGGATAATTCTTGCCGAAGGTGGAGCCCGACACACCGCGCAGCAGGTATTTGGGTATCGCCGCCCGCATCACGGTCTGGCTCGCTTCGTTCTTGGGCTTGCGCACCGGCTCGGGCTCCGGCGGCGGGGGGGCAGCCTGCTGCCCTTCAGCCCCGACAACCTGACACTGGATGCTGCCAAACAGCAGCGCGTCACCGGCCTTGATGGGCGTTCGCGCGGCAACCAGCGTGCCGTTGACCCGGGTGATGTTCGTCGCGTCGCGCACCCCGATCATCGCTGAACCGTCGGCCACCGTGATCTGCGCGTGGTGTCCAGCAATGCCCTCTTGCTTCAGCACCACCTGGCAATCGTCGTCTGAACCCACCACGTTTTCGCCGGGCTTCAGCTCGACCTGCTCACTTTCACCGTTGGGAAAAACCAGCTTCATTCAGGTCCCCATTCTCATTATCGGGCGTTATTGCCGGCCGATTCTAGCGGATTTGGACGCGCTGCGCAGATCCGCCGATCACAGGCTTCGCGGGCGTCCGGAGACACGGGAAATGGACTTAACGTTGCGAGAAACGCGAGGCCTTAAGGCGTAGCGTCGGCGTCTTCTTGTCGGACGACTCGAAAGCCGATGGAGTTATAGCGCTGCGCCGGGTCGTACCCTTTGGCCGCGGTCAGGAACTTGGGCCGCTCGCCGTCGAGCCAGGACGTGCCGACCACGCCGTACTGGCGGCAGGAGCCGCCGCGTTCGCGCAGACAGTCGGCGGTCCACTCCCGAACGTTGCCGTGCAGATCGTGCACACCGCCCGCGATGGCGGGAAAGCTCCCACCGGGCGCGGTGAAGGCATAACCGTCCTCACAGTCCAGCACCTTGCGGCGGCGAAGCTGCGCCACCAGCGTTTGATCCCCCCAGTTGGCGCTGCAGTCGTCGGGGGGCGAGCCGGCGGTCTCCAGCCACTGCTCAACGCTCGGCAGCGCGTATATCCGGCCGGTCTGATTGCTGAGCCACTGTGCGTACGCGGTTGCATCCTCCCAGTTCACGCAAACGACCGGATGGTCACCCTCCTGCTCAAAGCCGGGCTCCCGCCAGTTGCGTTTACGGCTCGCCCGCATCCAGGACTCGAGGTTGCGGCACGAAGATTCGGCAAGGTCGTAGCCGGTGGCAGTCACAAACTGCTCAAACTCATCGACGGTGATCTCGCGCACCGCCATGGTGACGCCGTCAGCCACCAACATCTCCGGGCCCTCGCCGCCGTCGAGCAGCTCGTCGCGCTCCACGTACGGGCCTTCCGGCTCCGGCGGCAGGGCGAGGCGTGCCAGCGCCTCCTCGATGGTGGCGTCCTCCGGCTTAAACAGCGCCGCCGAGCGATACTGGCTGGCCGCACGGGCGCGGTCGCCGACCCTTTCAGCCTCAACGGCGCGCGCAATGGTCTGCTCGTAGCCGTACTCCTCAACGCTGTCCAGGGCCTCGGCAACGCTGTCGGTCAGCGTAATCTGCCGCGCGACCTGCCTGGCCCGCTTGCCCAGCGTCACGGCGCTCTGATACCGGCCCCGGTCGACGGCCCGCTGCGCCAGCCTCACGTAGCGCCGAATGATTTGCTCCATGCCGGCCTGCGCCACATCGTTGTCGGGATCCAGCGACAGCGCCGACTGAAACAGGTCAAACGCGTTGTCGTCGGCCGGCGTGGTGAGGCGGTTGGCCGCCAGCGCGGCGCTCGCGTCATCCAGCAGCGACTGCAGCCGGGCCCGACCCTGCGGGGTGTTGAGCAGGCTCTCAACCAGCAGCGCTTCGTCCGACTCATCGAGGTCCACCAGCACCGGCTCGTCGGGCTG
>JBCDKA010000271.1:0-3694 GCA_038747195.1 Pseudomonadota bacterium | reverse complement strand
GGTCACGTTGAGATCCGCAAGCTGCACACACTCATCGGCCGCCACCTCCGTGACGGCATCGTGTTGTTTCCAGGGCTCCGCCAGGCCGGCAAAAATGATCGCGGCACCCGACTCCTTGAGCATCGGAATCAGCGCTTGCGCCACGGGGCTGCGAATGTCGGTGAGCAGCACCCGGCGATGGCGCGGGGAACAGGTCAACTCGCGCAGCTGCGGATCGTCGTCCATATGGGGGGTCTCCTCCTCCGGCAGCGCCATCAATACGCCCTGCCCGGCTTTATCGGTTCGCGCAATCATCCGCACGGAGTCACCTTCGGCCACGTCGCCGTGCACGTGCGCCAGAACACTGATCCCATCGGCCAGCCGTACCGTCCCCACTCGCCACGGCATACGCTGTCGAAAGTAAACGTTGGTACTGCTATCCAGCACGCTGAGCGCCAGCAGCTCACCCGTCGGCTGTGCCGGCTGCCAGCGTAGATCGACCGACCAGCAGCTCGCGCAAGCGTCGCGCGGCGGATAGGCCACGGCGCCGCAGTCGGCGCAGACCTGCAGCTGAAATTCGCCGCGCGCCGCCCGGGCGCTAAACGCCAGCGCCGCGCGGCTTCGCGGTCGCGGCGGCATGGTGGCTACCCGCGACCGAAGCTGCGGGTTTTTGCGGCCGGGCTTGGCGAGCGGCGCCGTCATGCAGCGGCCGCCTCAACACCCGACGCACCGCCAGGGCCGGCGAGGATGGCCGCCGCCGTGCAGACGCCCCGATCAAAGTTGATCATGCCAAAGCCGGACACGGCGGCAATGCGTGCGTTGGCAACCTGTTTGCCCAATGCCTGGCCCGTGACCTGACGCAACGCCTCCACCAGACCGATGTAACCCCCCGCGGCGCCCGCCTGGCCGGTCGAAAGCTGCCCGCCCGAGGTGTTGTGCGGAAACGTACCTTCGCAGGTCATCGTGTGGCCGCGGATGAATTCATCGGCGCCCCCTTTCTCGCAGAACCCCAGGTCTTCCATCTGCATGGCGCAGATCACCGGATAGTCGTCGTAGGTTTGAAGCAGGTCTACGGCATCCGGACTGACGCCCGCCTGAGCCCACAGCTCCTCGCGATCCATCTCCCAGCCGCCGCGCAGCTGGATCGGATCAGCGCTAAAGGCGTTGTGGCGTTCGATCGTGGAGAGGATCTGCACCGCTGGAAGCGAGAGATCGCGAGCCGTTTCCTCGCGCATGACCAGAAAGCCTTCCGCGCCGGCGCAAGGCATGACGCAGTCAAACAGCCGTAGCGGGTCTGCGATCACGCGAGCATTAAGATACTGCTCCAACGTCAGCGGCTTTTTCATCATGGCAAAAGGAATCCCCAGCGCGCTGTCCCGCTGGTCGACGCAAAGCTGGCCAAACGCCTCGCGGCTGGTGCCGTAGCGGTTCATAAACGCTTTGGTCATCAGCGCAAAGTTGGCGTTGGGTCCGCCGGAACCATACGGAAACGAGGCGTCCTGGGAGAAACGGCTAAAGCTGGTGAGCATGTTTTTGAACGAACTGATCTGGTTCGTATCACCCGCCACGCAGGCGACCACCTCAGCATCCCCGGCCTGCACCGCTCGAGCTGCGCGGCGCAGCGCCACGACGCCGCTCGCACCGCCCATCGGAATGTGGTCAAGCCAACGCGGACTTAAACCCAGATGCTGGGTGAGTCCAACCGCCGTATCGGGCAGAAGCGAGAAGGACGAGACGCAAAAGCCGTCGATGTCGTCAGCTCCCAGGCCACTGGCCTTTGCCAGCGCTCTCATCGCGCGCCCGATCCACCAGTGTGCCGATTGGTGGGAGTAACGCTCGTAGGGAACCGTGATCGGCACCGCAGCCACCACGCCGCTGTAGGGCTGCCGGGCGCGCTTCGGGCTCACTGGACCGCCTCCTTTGTCGGGCGCTTCTTCCGCGTCGTGAAGTCCATGCATCGGCCGACCTTCACGGCCTCAGCGGCGAGCCGCTTTGCCTCGCCCCGCTGCACTTTCTCGGAGGCCGTCAGGGGTATCGCGTCGACAAAGCCGATGTAACCAGGCGCCTTGTAGTAAGCCAGGTCCTGGCGGCAGGCCTCAAAAACCGCCTCGGCGATGGCGTCAGGTTCAGCTTCAGGCGCAGCGACCAGCAGCGCGGCAACCTCTTCCCCGCGAATCTCATCCGGCACCGGACAGA
Organism: Pseudomonadota bacterium; assembly: GCA_038747195.1. Classification (GTDB taxonomy): domain Bacteria; phylum Pseudomonadota; class Gammaproteobacteria; order Xanthomonadales; family SZUA-38; genus JANQOZ01. The sequence continues at coordinate 1,519 of JBCDKA010000271.1, read as the reverse complement.
CCACACAGTTGACCACGGCCGGATCACGGATGATCACGCTCTCGACCTCGATGGCAGCGATGTTCTCACCGCTGCGGCGGATAATGTTCTTCCGCCGATCAACAAAGTAAAAGCTGCCGTCAGCCCCGACACGAACCTCGTCGCCCGTGTGGAACCAGCCGCCGGCCCAGGCCTCCTCGGTCGCGTCCGGATCCTTGAGATAGCCGCTGTAGAAAAACTGCCTGGGCTTCTCGCCGTGGCGGCGGACCAGCAGTTCGCCGGTTTCTCCTGCCGGCACGTCGTTGCCGGCTTCATCGACCAGGCGGTAGTCCAGGCCTTCCGGCGCCTTACCAAAACAGCGTGTGCCGACGTGCCGGGGATCGTGTGATGCCGTGATCCAGGCACCGGCGCCGGTTTCGGACATCGCCCAAGCTTCGGTCAGGGGAATGCCAAACCGCTCTTCGAACCGAGCGTGGTGCCGGGGATCACAGCCGGCGCCGAAGGCGAAACGCACCTGATGAAAGCTGCGGTCATTGTCTTGTTCCGGCGCGTTGAGCAGCATGGCCGGCATCACCCCCAGGTAATGCATGACCGTGGCGCCGCTCGCAGCCACGCTCTCCCACCAGGTCCGCGGGTGAAAGCGATCCAGCTGAATCAGGCAGCTTGCGGTCTCCATCACCCCCATAAATGAAGTTGCCAGCGCATTCATGTGAGAGACCGGCAGCGGCGTGATCAGACGATCTTCTCCGGGCCGAAAGCTGCAGTAACCGCCGATACCGGCGTAGAAACGGCCGATCTCCCGGAAGTAGCTGTTGCTCAGGATGCAGCCCTTGGGCTTGCCGGTCGTGCCGGAGGTGTAGATCAGTGCGGCTTCCGTATCTTCGTCAAGCGCCCCGGAAGCTTGGGTCCAGCGACGGTCAAGGCCGGCCAACGCCGCTGGTGTGACCACCGGCGGCCTCTGGAGGGTATCCCCGGCAACGTTTGCCAGCTGCTCAACCACGCTCGCATGCCCAACCACAAGCGCCGCCTCGCTGTGCTCGAGGAGATAACTCAGCTCGGTGTCCATCATGGCCGTATTCAGCGGAACGGCGCTGCATCCCAGCGCGTTGAGCGCCAGCAGATGAAAAAAGAATTCGGGTCGGTTGTGCAGGGCTACGCCCACCCGCAGCCCCTGGCCACACCCCAGCTCCCGGTAGGTTGCCAGCAGTGTTTCTACCTCTGCGGCAGCTTGGGCATAGGTGAAGTCGACGCGCGGCAGCTCGTACACAGCAGCCGTCTGCTCAGGCACGTGAAGAAATGGGCGCGAGGGATGATCCCCAGCCACCGCAAGAAACCGGTCGTAGATGGTGCCCCGGTCGGTCACCCGCCACCTCGGCTGGTTTTGGCCGGTACAGTTTCGCGCATCTCTTCGTAAGGCGAGCGGCTCAGGTTTTCTCGGATCTGCTTCAGCAGCAGCGTCATCTCGTCAATCTGCTCAGCGCTGATGCCGTCGAAGGCCTTATCGAAAACGTTTTGCCCGATCGAGCGGACCAGCTGAAGC
>JBCDKA010000270.1:0-3696 GCA_038747195.1 Pseudomonadota bacterium | reverse complement strand
CGACGGTGACTCCTACGCGGCACTGGTCTGGGCGTCCACGGCCAGCTGTATCGTTGCCGTCGCGCTGACCGTGCTGCAGGGCATCATGACTCTGGAACAGACCATGGAGGCCTGGCTCAAAGGGGTCGCCAGCATGATCACCGCGATCACCATCCTGGTGATGGCCTGGGCGATGTCCGGCGTTACGGACGCGCTCGGCACCGGCCAATTCCTGGTTGAGCAGCTCGGCGACGCCATCAACCCGGCGGTCCTGCCGACACTCGTTTTCCTGCTGGCGGCGCTAACGGCTTTTGGAACCGGCACCAGCTTCGGCACCATGGGAATTCTGATTCCGCTCATCGTGCCGCTGGCCTGGGCGGTCTCCGGCGGAGCGCCGCTTGAAGGCACCGGCGCAGCCGTATTCTACGCCTCGATCGCCAGCGTCCTGGGCGGCGCCGTCTGGGGTGACCACGTGTCGCCGATCTCCGACACCACCATTCTGTCGTCGATGGCGTCGGGGTGCGACCATGTCGAGCACGTCAACACCCAGCTGCCCTACGCCATGACCGTGGCCACCGTCGCCATTGCCGGGGGCCTGCTGCCGATTGGGTTCGGCTTCCCGTGGTGGGCCAGCTTTGCGATTTGCCTGGCGGCACTGCTCGTGGCGCCGCGGGTCCTCGGTCGGTCCGCAAAAGACGCTGAGGCGGTCGGGTCAACCGCATGAAGCTGCTGAATCCGCCCATTCCCGGAACCCCGGGTCGGCTGGCCGACTGGGGTTTTCTCCCGGGCAGCTCCCTGGCGCTCGCCGTAGCGCACCAGGTGGCCGACCGCGGACAGTTTGTGCTGGTGATCACCGAAGACTCGCGCAGCGCGCAGATCCTCACTGACGAAATCCAGGCCTTCGGTCAGCCCGTGCTGCCGTTTCCCGACTGGGAAACCCTGCCCTACGATCAGTTTGCGCCCCATCCGGACATCACCTCAGACCGGATCTCCACGCTCTACCAGCTCAAAACCACCCAGCGCGGCGCCCTGGTGATGCCCGCCCAGGTGCTGGCGCAGCGTATTGCGCCGCCCAGCTTCATTCACGGCCAGGGGCTGGTGCTGAAGATCGGCGACCGCTTCGATCCGGAGCAGGAGCGCGCGCGGCTCGGCGCCGCCGGCTACCGCTGCGTCCCGCAGGTGAACGAGCGAGGCGAGTTCGCCGTGCGCGGCTCGCTGCTGGATCTGTTTCCGATGGGCGCGGAGCATCCGCTTCGCATCGAGCTGTTCGATGATGAGGTCGAGACCATCCGCAGCTTCGACCCGGAGACGCAGCTCAGCCTGGAAAAGATGGACCACATCGCGCTGCTGCCCGCGCGCGAGTACCCGTTTGACAAGGCTGGGGCGGACACATTCCGGGCCGCGTTCCGCAATCGCTTCGACGTCAACCTACAGCATTGCGAAATTTATAAAGATGCCAAGGCCGGCGTGCCGGGCAACGGCATCGAGTACTACCTGCCGCTGTTCTTCGAGCAGACGGCAACCATTTTTGACTACCTGCCCGAGCGCACGCTGCTGCTGCAGGTCGACCGCCTTAGCGACGCGCTCTCCGAAGCATGGCTGCAGCTCAACGCGCGCTATGAGGACCGGCGCCACGATGTGCGCCGACCGATCCTCAACCCGACCGAGCTTCTGCTCACGCCCGAGGAGACCCAGGCGGTGCTGGACCGTTTTGTCAGCGCCAGCTACAGCGCGAACCCCGAGGTGAAGCCCCTGCTTAACGTCAGCCCGGCACCGATAACGGATCTTGAGGCTGACGGTGGCGAAGAGCGCCTGGACGAGCAGCTCAAGGTGGCCAACGGCGCGCTCATTGCGGTAGCCAGCAGCGAGGGACGACGGCAGATCCTGACGGAACACCTGCTGGGTCACGGGCAGCATCCGGGCGCGCTCACCCAGCTCACGGACTGGCCGAGCGTCGAGACCGGGCTGCACACCGCCGTTGGTCTCCTCAACACCGGCTTTGTGATGGAGGACGGCCCAACCTTCCTCACCGAAACCGAACTGCTGGGCCGGCGCAACACGGTGCTCCGCCGCGAGCGGCGAACCGGACGCAGCGCCGAAACCATTATCAGCGATCTGAACGACCTGAGCCCGGGCTCTCCGGTGGTGCACGAGGACTACGGCGTGGGCCGCTACCAGGGCCTCAACCGCATGTCGGCGGGCGGCGTTGAGGCCGAGTTCCTGGCGTTGGAGTACGCCGGTGGCGACAAGATCTACGTGCCGGTTTCGGCCCTGCACCTGATCAGCCGCTACACGGGCGCTGATCCCGAGCACGCGCCGCTGCACAAACTCAATGGCGATCAGTGGGCCAAAGCGAAGCGCAAGGCCGCGCAGAAGGTGCGAGACGTCGCGGCGGAGCTGCTTGAGCTGTACGCCCGGCGCGAAGCCCGGCGCGGTCGCGCCATGCCGATTGACCACGCGATGTATGCCCGCTTCTGCGCCGGCTTTGCGTTTCAAGAAACCAACGATCAGGCCACAGCCATCGAGGCGGTTCTCGCGGACCTGGCCAGCGACCAGCCGATGGATCGAGTGGTCTGCGGCGACGTCGGCTTTGGCAAAACCGAAGTTGCGCTGCGTGCCGCGTTTGTGGCGGTGCAGGCCGGCAGCCAGGTAGTGGTGCTGGTGCCGACGACGCTGCTGGCCGAACAGCACCGGCGCAGCTTCGCTGAGCGATTTGCGAGCTGGCCGGTCCGGGTTGAGGCGCTGTCGCGTTTCCAGTCCAAGGGTGAGTCAACGGGCGTGCTGAGGGATCTGGCTGACGGCAAGGTCGATATTGTTATCGGCACCCACCGCCTGCTGCAGAAGGACGTCAAGGTCAAAAATCTCGGCCTGCTGATCGTCGATGAGGAACAGCGTTTTGGGGTGCGCCAGAAAGAACGCATCAAGCAGATGCGCGCAGAGGTGGATCTGCTGACTCTGACCGCCACCCCGATTCCCCGGACGCTCAATATGGCGCTCTCGGGGATGCGGGATCTCTCGATCATCGCCACCGCACCGGCACATCGTATGGCGGTGAAAACGTTTGTCGCCCAGTGGGACAACGGCACCATCAAAGACGCGGTTTCGCGCGAGCTCAATCGCGGCGGCCAGGTGTATTTTCTCCATAACGAGGTCAAGACTATCGAGCGCATGGCGCGCGAGCTCGAGGAGCTGTTTCCCCACGCCCGAACCGGGGTGGCTCACGGGCAGATGGCTGAGCGTGAGCTGGAAGTGATCATGCGCGACTTCTACCAGCAGCGCATCAATCTACTCGTGTGTTCCACCATCATCGAAAACGGCATCGACGTGCCGTCCGCCAACACCATCATCATCAATCGGGCCGATCGGCTGGGGCTCTCGCAGCTGCACCAGCTGCGCGGTCGGGTTGGCCGGTCACACCACCGCGCCTACGCCTACATGATTACGCCGCCGCCCAAAGCGATGACCGCTGACGCAATCAAGCGCCTGGAAGCGTTGGAGTCGCTCGAAGAGCTGGGCATCGGCTTTACGCTTGCGACGCACGATCTGGAGATCCGCGGCGCCGGCGAACTTCTGGGTGACGACCAGAGCGGTCAGATTGCGCAGGTGGGCTTCCAGCTCTACATGGAACTGCTGGAGCGCGCAGTCCGCGCGATGCGCGCCGGCCAGCTGCCCGAAGAGGATTTGCCGGAGGCCCACGGCTGTGAGGTGGACCTGTCG
>JBCDKA010000269.1:0-3701 GCA_038747195.1 Pseudomonadota bacterium | reverse complement strand
TCGCCGGCGGGCGTTTGCGCGAGGGAACTGGCGGTCCCCACGAGCAGCAGCCATAGGCAGAATCCGAGCTTGCGCATACCACACCTCCATCGCGACAACGGCATTCGTACGATCTATGCGGTAGCATTTTGAGGCAAATTTCCCTTTTTGTCGATTCGGGAAAGGCCCTACAGGGCCGCTGGGATCGGCCCAAGAACCGGGTCGTCAGCCGGCTTTGCGCCTCGGCGCGCCGGTTTTTTTCAGATGGACCAGCAGCAGCGAGATGGCCGCCGGCGTCACGCCGGAGATACGGCCTGCCCGACCGATGGTCTCGGGACGGCTGCGGCCGAGTTTTTCCGTGACTTCCGCTGAGAGCCCGCGGACGTTGGCGTAGTCGATGTCTGCGGGGATCGGGTGATCTTCGTTGGCCTTGAGGCGCTCAATCTCCTCGCGCTGACGCTTCAGGTACCCCTCGTAACGGACCTGGATCTCCACCTGCTGAGCCACCTGAGCGTCGTCAACCGCTGGGCCAAGACCCTCAACCTGCATCAGGCGCTCGTAGGTCACGCCTGGCCGCTTGAGCAGCTCCAGCGCCCGGACCTCTTTGCCGATCGGCTCACCGAGCTTGCGGGCCGCCGCCTCGCCGACCGCGTTGTGGGGTGACACCCAGATGTCGCGCAGCCGACCCTGTTCGGCATCGATAGCCTCCGCCTTGCGCTCGAAGTGGCCCCAGCGCAGGTCGTCCACCAGGCCCAGCTCGCGACCCGTGGGGGTGAGGCGGAGGTCAGCATTGTCCTCGCGGAGCTGCAGCCGGTACTCGGCGCGGCTGGTAAACATGCGGTAAGGCTCCAGGGTGCCGTTGGTGATCAGATCATCCACCAGTACACCCAGATAGGCTTCATCGCGCCGCGGACACCAGGGCTCTTTCCCGGCCACCGCACGGGCGGCGTTTAGCCCCGCAAGCAGGCCCTGAGCGGCGGCCTCCTCATAGCCGGTGGTGCCGTTGATCTGGCCGGCAAAATACAGCCCTTCGATGTATCGGGTTTCGAGGCTCGCTTTCAGGCCGCGGGGGTCAAAAAAGTCGTATTCGATGGCGTAGCCCGGCCGGGTGATATGCGCCTGCTCAAAGCCCCGAATACTTCGAACCATCTGCTCCTGCACGTCGAACGGCAGGGAGGTGGAGATGCCGTTGGGATAAAGCTCCGGCGTATTGAGCCCTTCCGGCTCAACAAAAATCTGATGGCCGCTGCGATCGGCGAAGCGCACCACCTTGTCTTCGATCGAAGGGCAGTAGCGCGGGCCGGCGCCTTCGATCTGCCCGCTATACATGGGCGACCGGTGCAGGCCGCTGCGGATCAGCTCGTGGGTGTCTTCATTCGTGTGAGTGATGTAGCAGCAGACCTGCTCGGGGTGATCGTCGACGCTGCCCAGGTAGGACATCACGGGCATCGGCGTATCGCCCGGCTGGCGCTCCATCACCTCAAAATTTACGCTGCGGCCGTCGATGCGGGGTGGCGTACCGGTCTTCAGGCGGCCAACCTCAAACGGCAGTTCCCGCAGCCGCGCCGCCAGCGTGTTGGCGGGCGGATCTCCCGCTCGGCCACCGCTGTAGTTGGCATCACCCACGTGAATCTTGCCGCCGAGAAACGTGCCGACCGTCAGCACCACGCGGTCAGCCTGAAACTCCAGCCCCATCTGCGTCCGGACGCCGGTGATTCGATCGCCGCTGACGGCCAGGTCTTCAACGCCCTGCTGGAAGAGCTCCAGCCCCGGCTGACTCTCGACCATGCCGCGCACCGCCTCGCGATAGAGCACCCGATCACACTGAGCGCGTACCGCCCGAACGGCGGGTCCTTTGGAGGCGTTGAGGGTTCGCCACTGAATGCCGGCTCGGTCGGTGGCGAGCGCCATGGCGCCGCCGAGCGCATCGATCTCGCGGGCCAGATGGCCTTTGCCGATACCGCCGATGGCCGGGTTGCAGCTCATCTGCCCGATGGTCTCGATGCTGTGGGTCAGCAGCAGCGTGCGAGCGCCTGCCCGCGCCGCGGCCAGCGCAGCCTCGGTGCCGGCGTGTCCGCCGCCAACGACTATGACGTCATATTTTGAGGATGCGCGCATCGGTTCGAGTCCGCGTCAACGAACCGGCTATGGTACATCAGAATCGCCGTCCTGTTGGCTCTGCGCCAGCAACGGAAAGCAGTCCAGATCCTGCGCCACGGCCAGGTTTCCCGCGTATCGCGCGGCAATCGACGCGACGATGGCGTCCTTGTGACGCAGGCTCCGCGCCATCCAGTGGCTGATCACCACCGTCGATGGCTTCGCCTCCTGAACGATCTCCGCCAGCCGGGAAGGTACCGCGTGAAGCGACCGCGCCGCCCGACCAGCCCCCTCGGGGATCGCCGCATGCAGCACGAGGAGGTCAGCGCCCCTCGCTAAATCCAGGAACGCCTCGCTGCTGCCGTTTTGATCGGAGCCGAAGACCAGCGTGCGCTCGGCAACGGTGACCCGATAGGCGAGCGCCGGGACGATCCCGTGCGGTACCGGCAGCGCCTCTACCCGCAGGCCGGCGGCGTCGTAAACCATGGTCGGCTCGCTGGCCGCGAGGCCTACCGTCACCGGATTCAGCTTGACCAGGCCGTCGCTGCCGGTCAGGTAGCCGGCGAGATAGGCGAAGGCCCCTTCTCTTCGATCCAGGAGTCGATGAAGAAACTGGTCGAGCGACGGAAACGGCCCGGCACCGTCGGGACCCGCGATGGCCAGCGCGCGGCGCCGCCTAGAGAAGTAGCCGCTTTTGAGCAAGGCCGGCAGAGACGCCGCGTGGTCGGTATGAAAGTGGCTGAGTGCAAGCAGATCCAACTCGGCGAAGCTCGCGCCGGCCTCACCAAACCGTGTGAAGACGCCGCTCCCCGCGTCCACCAGCAGGCGCGAACGACCGTTGTGCCAGAGCAGGTAACCGCTGGACGCCCGATTGTCGTCAGCAACCGGCCCGCCGGAGCCCAAAACCTGCAGCGCCAGCGGATAACCGGCACAGCGGGCTTCGGCAGCTACGTTAAGAGGCAGTAGCCACGTCAGCAGCAGCAGGCAGCTCATGCGCCTTGCCCACACCCCCTGCACGGGGGCTTCACCCGGCAAACGCAAAACTCCAGAAGTGCTGTCAGGACCCGAGCCACGCCATGAAAAACCTTGTCGCTGCATGTTGCCTTATCCTTGCTGCCGCGCCGCTGATGGCCGCTGAAGAGCCCGATTATCGCGTGCTAAAGCAGCGCGAGGGATATGAACTTCGCCAATACGAAGCGTACCTGGTTGCCGAAACCGACGTGCCGGGTAATCAGCGCAGCGGCGGCAACCAGGCCTTTCGGGTCCTCGCCGGCTACATTTTCGGCAAAAACCAGAGTCAGCAAAAAATGGCCATGACAATTCCGGTCACCGCACAGCTCGATGAGGAAGCCTCCCAGGAGGGTCAGACGGTATACCACTGGCAGTTTGTCATGGAGCGCAAGTACCGCCGCGAGGACCTGCCGATTCCACTGGATAATAGGGTCAGGATCCGCGAGATTCCCCCCCGCCTGGTCGCCGCCCGCCGCTACTCCGGCAGCACCGGCGAAAGAAACTTTTTAAAGAACCTGCAGGCCCTCGAGAAGGCCCTGGCCAGAGACGGCGTCACGCCCGCCGGACAACCGCTGGCCGCGGTCTACAACGGGCCGCTCACCCCCGGCTTTCTG
>JBCDKA010000268.1:0-3740 GCA_038747195.1 Pseudomonadota bacterium | reverse complement strand
GGAATCGCGAGCACCCTCTGGCAGGCCCAACGGGCTCGCCAGGCGCTGGTTCAGGCCAACGCCAATGCCGAGCAGGCCCAGGCGGTGCAAGACTTTCTGCTCGAGATGTTTGACGGTGCTGACCCGTGGTCCAATCAGAATGAGCCACTGACGGCCAATCAGCTGCTGGACAAAGCCCAGGAAAATCTGCCCGACCGCCTGAACGCATTCCCGCTTCAGAAAGCCTCGGTTCTGGCCGCGCTTGCGGACATTCAGCGAAAGCTGGGGCGCTTCGATCAATCCGTTGAGCTTGCCGCAGAAGCGGCGGACCTTTTCCGGGAGGCGGGGCGTGAAAAAGACGCCGTGCGGTTGAGTCTGGTCCAGGCCAACGCGCTGGTTGACAGCCTGAAGCTCGAACCGGTGGAGGCGTTGTTAAAAGAAATTATCGAGGCCAGCGCCGAGCCGTCGATGATCGAACACAACATGAAGGCTCGGATGGATCTGGCCCGACTGCATTCACACACCGGGCGTTATGAAGAGCAGAGCGCGCTGATCCAGGAGCTGCTGACGGATCTACCAAAGATCGAACAGCAGCCGAAGTTTGCGCAGGTGGCGGGCAGCGTCTACGCCACGGCTGCGGAGAACTACGAAAACACGGGACGCTACTGGGAGGCGATCGACGCGGCCGAGCAGGCGATGACCCTCTTGACCGAAGCCTTTGGGCCCGATCATCCATGGGTCGCTGATGCGCTGGGCTATCGAGCAACGGCCAGCTTTTTCCTCGGCGAGTGGGACGTGTCAGAGGACTCGATGAACCGGATGCTGACGATCTTGAGGAGCAAGTATCCGCCCCGACATCCACAGCTGCTCTGGGGCGATTACCAGTACGGTCGCGTGCTGCTGGAGGGCGGCCGTTATCCCCAGGCGGTGGCACACTTCGAGGAATTCCATCAGGCGTGCGCAGATTCGATCGGCGTCGATGACCCCCGCACCGTGATGGCGCTCATCAATCTGGGACACAGCTATCACGGCCTTGGCGAGCTGGAAAAAGCCCGTCAGACGCTTGACCGGGCGATGCCGCTGGTGCGGGCGCAGACCTCGCCGGGAAACCCCAAACTCGGCGTCGCGCTGGTGCGTTATGGAACGCTACTCAGTGATCAGGGAGAGCTGCGGGCCGCCCGACAAAGCTTTGACGATGGCTTTCAGCAGCTTGCGGCCGCCACCGGTACCGAACACCCGCAGTATGCGCGCGGGCTTCTGCTGTTTGCGCAGTTTCAGCTCAGCCAGCAGCAGCCCTCGGCAGCACTATCGTCGCTGGATCAGGCGCTGCCGGTGCTAAAGCGCGTTTATGGTGATGACCATGAGTTTGTCTGGGTTGCACTCCTCCTGCAGGGCCTGGCGCAGCATGGGATGGATCCAACACAGGACACGGAAGAGCAGCTCGGCCAGAGCCTGGCGGCCCTCAACGACGATCGGTCGCAGGTCAAGTATCCGATCCCGCTTCAGCTCGCGCGAGCCATCCTGGGGACAGAACAACTCTCCGCCTCGGAGGGCTAATTCGAACCGGGCGCCCAAACCGCCCCATCAGCCCGCCAGCAGGCGATCGAGATGATCGGCAAAAGCTTTTCGCTCCCGCGCGCCCATCGTGGGCGGTCCGCCCGTGTTGATGCCGCTGGCTCTTAGCGTATCCATAAAGTCGCGCATGTTGAGCCGCTGACGGATGGTGTCTGGCTGGTACAGCTCCCCGCGGGGGCTGAGGGCATTGGCCCCCTTTTCCATCACCTCCGCTGCCAGCGGGATATCACTGGTAATGACCAGATCATCAGCAGCGGCACGCCTGACGATTTCGTTGTCGGCGACGTCAAAGCCGCTGCTGACTCGCAGGGTTGCAAGGTACCGGGACGGCGGGACGCGCAGCGCCTGATTCGCCACAAACGTGGTCAGGGTTTGGGTACGGTTGGCGGCTTTATAAAGAATGTCTTTAATCACCGCCGGGCAGGCGTCAGCATCCACCCAGATGTTCAAGGCCTATTCCTCATGTGGTGGGTTGTCCTCTTATCGCGCATGCACCCGGCGGATGTAGGCCTGCATAATCGGGTCCACCAGCTCCCAGCGGCCGTCCTCGGTATAGCGGATCAAATCATGGTCTTCGAGCACGTCCTTAGCGACATTCCCGGTGGAGGTCGACAGGCGCAGTGACGCCAGAAAGCTCCGCCCGGTCGGGTGTTCGATGCTGCCGGCTAGGGCGATGCCCACCAGCATCGCCCGCTGGGTGGCGCTCAGGTTTCGCACCAGATAGGAGACCAGCGCCTCGTCCTGCTCCGTGATGTTCTGCCAAGTTGCGCGGATGTCCTCCTCGCTTGGCTGGCGCGCCAGGTCCCAAAGCCGCGAACACAGCGCGTTGACGTAGTAGGGGTGGCGGAAGGTCAGCGCCATGATCATTTCGGTCAAGACGGCCGGGAAAGACCGATTCCAGCGCACCTGGCTGGCTCGATCCAGAAACGCCTGGTAGTGGGTTTGATCGATGCGCTTGAGCGTCATCTTTTCGCAGTGACGATACAGCGGGCGATCGGGCTGCTCGAACATTTCCTGCAGCAGACGCCGCTCGCTGCCGGAGAAAACGTAGGTGATGTGCCGAGCCCGCTCCACAGCATGCCGAATCGCGCCCTCCAACGTGAACTTTGAAGCGCCGTAGGTCAGGCTCGTGATCTGCTGGAACTCATCCAGCACCATCACCCCGCGCCGACCGTAGCGACCGGCAGCCTCGTCCAACGCCAGCAGCACATCGCTGATACCCGGAGCTACCGCCTCCGGGGCGCGCAGGCGAAGCGACAGCCCGGGCGCACCGACGCTGAGCTCCGGCGCAAATTGTCGGAACGCCGACAGCAAGGCCGCGCGATGTTTCCTGCCCTGCGGCATCAACGCAACGCCCAGGCGCGCAGCGCCGTCGCGGATACGCTCTTCGAGCGATTCGGCGTCGTGGACAACGTTCAGATCCAGCTTAACGGACGGCACCACCGGCCGGCCGCGACCGAGCTCACCGAGTACCTGCTCAATCAAGCTGGTTTTGCCCATCCGGCGCCTCGCCCAAAGCCAGCAGTGACGGCCACTGCGCAGACTTTTCCGCAGATGTTCGCGCTCAAGCTCGCGGTTGCAATGAGCAACACCCGTCGCGATACCGAGGGGAAAAAGATCTTTGAGGGTTACCTTGTGCAGCGTCTTGCTACTCTTATTGCCGACGCCTGAGTGTATGCGCCCGCTCAGTCTGATTCAATAAACTATGTTCCAATAAATTATGGAACATAAGATTATAGATCTGCCGAATGCCACGGGCGGACGGCCATGTGGAAGTTGAGGCCGGGTCTGCTATTCTCGACGCATGTCAGCACCCATCAGCCACCTGCAAAACCTTTTTGTTCATCAGAAGGCCAGCTTTTCTTTTGAGCGCGTGCCGTCCGTGGCCGAACGTCAGGCCCAGCTGCGAAAGCTCGCCGGCGCCATCCGCGAGCATGAGCAGGCCCTGGTGGATGCCGTCGATCAAGATTTTGGCTGTCGTAGTGCTCTGGAGACCCGGTCGGCCGAAATTGCCGTATCGGTGGCCGCCGCCAATCATTCGATTAAACATCTAAAGCGCTGGGCCGCACCAAAGCGCTACGCTAACGTCGGCAATAACATACCGGGTAAAACCTACACCCGGTCCAAGGCGAAAGGGGTTGTCGGCATCATCTCACCCTGGAATTACCCGATTCAGCTCTCGCTGG
>JBCDKA010000267.1:0-3795 GCA_038747195.1 Pseudomonadota bacterium | reverse complement strand
CTCTGGAGATAACAGCAAGATCTCTGCACTTGCGCACCATCTTGGGTCTTTTTGCTGCGAATTGGTGCAGGTTTTGCACTGGTTTGGAAGGCCAGATGGTTGAGCTAAGACCCGCATCTGGTGCTTGGCGATCAGGGAGTGTCGGGGTCAGGACAAGGTGCCATGTCCCAAGAAAACCACTCAGGCGTGAATTCAGTTAGCGCTAGCGAGACATCACTGCGAAACCGGTCCTATAGGGCCGACCTGGCACCTGGTTCTGTCCTCGTGATTTGGTTCGGCCGTAAGTGGATGCTCTGTTCCCATTTCCTGCCGACACGTAATCTACCCTTTGAAGTTTTGCGATCAAATTCCGATTTTCACGGTCTGCTTTTTGAACGGGCGTCTCGTCAGCCCCTAACGAAGGACAAAACCGATGAAAAAAGCAATCGGCCTCTTATTGTTTGGCAGCCTTTTTTTGGTGGACACCCCGGCGGAAGCGTCCGGTAGCGTCGCCCGCCCAACTCAGCTCCAGGACCGGCAGCTACAGGGTCGGCAGCGGCAGGTTGACCCGCTTTACGACCAGGGCAAAGCCGTCTTTAAAGGAAGGGTACGAGACTACGGCAAGCTGATGTTTTGTGTTGTTGATCCTGAGTCCGGTGAACTGGCCAAGCTGAAGCGCAAAACCGTTAAACCGTTTCGGGACGCCGATGCCACGAATTTCGCAGCGAGTCTGTATAACTGTGAAATGCCGGAACAGCAGATTGCTGGCCTGCTGACCCGAAACGATCTGGTTGCGGTCGTTTATTACCTCAACAAGCGTTTCAAGCTGATGCTTGCCTAAGTCGTTTTTGCAGGAAGGGCCGAAGGGCCGTTGCCAGCAGGGCGACAGCCACCGGTCCAAACTCGACCCAAAGCACCCAGGCGGGCTGTTCGTAGGGCTGCAGGCCAGGCTGCAGCAGCTGCAGGCCGGTCGCGTACGCCAGCAGAACCGTGAAGGAGCCCAGCCAGGCCCAGACTGTGGGATAGATCACCGCGAATACCAGCACCAGCGGGTAGTACCAGGGGTTCAATACGGGCACGGCCAGCAGCATCGCCAGATACAGCCAGTCGCCGCGAGGCGGAGCCGGCGGCGCTGTGTGGTGATAACGGCTGGCAAAGAAGTAGCCAGTGCATAGGCCGGCAAAGACCAGGAACAGCGTCATTTTCAACGCCCGGAGATCCAGGCTGTCCAGCAGCAGATAGTAGAGCGGCGCGTTGAACAGCCACTCTCCGGCCATGGCTGCTAGACCGGCACTGCCGCCAAAACGACCGCTGAGAGGGAAGTGAAGCGCGAGCACGGTTGCCGCAAAAATCAGCCAGCTCCGCCAACGCCAGCGCAGCAGCAGCGGCGCGACAACAAAAGCAAACACCTTTGCCGCTACGGCCACGCCCAGCAGCACTGCGGTCGTCGGCAGATAGCCTCGACGCCAGGTCAGCAGGCTGGCCACCAGGGCTGTCAGCATCAGCACATCCGGATGCGCGGTCATCGCAAACTCTTTCAGGATCAGCGGGCTGAATCCATAGAGCACCACCGGCGCCAAGGTCGTACGGCCAAGGTCTCTGAGCAGCAGGGAAAGGAGTAAAAGCAGCAGCAAATCGGCTGAGGCCATTATCACTTGGAGCACAAACACGCTGCCCGGCGCGATCAGATACGCGAGTGCAAAGACGTACTGGTTGACCGGCCCATAAATGGTGCCGATGTCTGGATTGTTGATCTGATCCAGGATGTCGGTCCAGCGTTCGTCGTTTTCGTCCAGAAATGCATCGGAGGGCACGCTTGCGTAGGGCGTACCGCTTTCCACCGTCTGCCGGCCGTCCCACAGATAACGGAAGTAGTCGTCTTCGTAGATCGGCTCACCACCGACCGCAACCAGACGCAGGACCACACACCACAGCAGCACCGCCTTCATGCCGATTGTGCCGCCAGCGTGCCAGACGGCACCTGCCCCCAGCAGAGAGAGCACAAAGCCGGCGCCGCACAGACCCAGAAACACCGTGATGTCTGGAGGTAAAGCCTGCCGAGAATAGTGGACCAAGGCGGCGCAAATCAGCACGGCTGCCAGGCCGCTGAAATGGAACACAGCAAGTTCGGGTCTTCTGATCAACACCGGCTACCGCTCAAGCAAGGCTTGCCATAATGACCAGTAAAACGCTGTACCGCTTTCGAACCGTTGCAACGGCAAGTCGCCGAAGTGGGCGGCGAGGTGTTTAACGGCTCGCGGGTTTGGGTCGTGGTTCCCGCGCTGGATGAAGCGCCCAGCGTTGGACTGGTGGTGGCTGAGCTTTGGGCGCTGACCGATGCCGCCGGTGATGCGCTTGTCGATCATATTGTCGTATGTGACAACAACTCGCGTGACGCTACCGCGGTGGTAGCCCGTGAGGCCGGCGCGACTGTGGTCAGTGAAGAACAGCGGGGATACGGTGCAGCCTGTCTGCGGGCGCTAGGCCGTGTTCGGAGCGGCGGCGCAAAAGGAAACGACGTCGTGCTGTTTGTCGACGCGGATCGTTCGGTCGATGTGAGTGAAGTCCCGGCATTACTGGCTCCGCTCGGTCAGGGAGCGGACCTGGTGATCGGCAACCGGGTGGCAGGTGCCCGTGAACCGGGTGCGCTCACCCCGCAGCAGCAGTTTGGCAACTGGCTGTCGTCGGCACTGATTCGCCTCCTTTGGCGCTGCGACGTTAACGATCTTGGCCCGTTTCGGGCCATTCGTGTCGGCGCTCTGGACCGCCTGGCGATGCAGGACCGCGCCTTCGGCTGGACCTGCGAGATGCAGCTTCGGGCCATACAGCACGGCATGTCGATGGTGGAGGTGCCGGTGTCGAGCCTGAAGCGAATTGGACGATCAAAAATCAGCGGTACGCTGCTCGGATCACTTCGGGCGGGCCGCGGGATCCTCGGCATGGTGGCCGCGATCTGGTGGGAGCAGCGCCGGATGATGCGTCGTCGTGAGCATCACCTTTGAACTGAGCGCAGCACCTGCTGCGCAAGTCCAACCATAATCCGGCGCGCTGCCGGTCCTGCGACTCGCCTAGACACGCACCTTGCGGCCGTCGGGTCTTGGCGCCGGCGGCCGAAAGTCCGGGCGATAAGCCGGTCGATTTCGGAAGTTGTCACGCAACGTGACCCGGGGCCGGTTGCGCTGCAGGTGGAACAACGGCTGGTGATGGCTTCGACCGTCATAAGGCTGAAACACCATGTTGAGCTGCTGGTCTTCAACGGCACGCCCCTCTCCCGCGATCACGGGCGGACGCACTCTTGCGCTTCGCAGCAGGTCCTTGGCGAACTCGGTGACGGCAATGCGGTCGTCGGCCGCTGCGGTTACTTCGACCTGTTTCGGTCGGCCGTCAGCTGAAAGGTTGTAACTGAGCGAAAAGCCAGCCTCGCCCGGGTTTCCTGCGCGGAACAGCGGGTTGCTGATCAGCTCTGGCTTGGCCAGACGCGCAAGCCATTCAGCGTGGTTATCGGCTTCGGCCAGTGCCCAGGCTTTCTTAAACTGATCCATGGCCCGACCCTCTAGATGTCGCAGCATCAGCACTTCACCGTACCGGTAGGCTGTCACGATCCGTTCTTCCGCGGAGAACGACGCCGGGTTCTCATCCATGATCTGAATTGCCAGAGCCATCTGGTCGAGCGCGTGCTCGGCGAGCGGGCCCGTTAAGGCGGTCTCGGCCCGCTCCATCAGAAGCGGGACGGCCAGCGGGTGATACTGCTTATCCGCGTTGCGCATGCGCTTGATCGCCCTGCGGAATGCCGTCAACGACTTTTTGTATTCACCG
>JBCDKA010000266.1:0-3845 GCA_038747195.1 Pseudomonadota bacterium | reverse complement strand
GCCGCGTCGGTGCGGTCCGCCGCCAGGGTTTGGTCAGAGACCGCTGCGGCAAACTCCGCCAGGTGCTCGTTGCTCAGCGCCAGGTACTTCCGGCCGCTGATCCGACCCTGGTGGAACATGGGTTTTTTCTGAACGGACGTCAGGAGCTCGCCAACCTGGTCCCGGATCGAGGGCGCAAAGAGCAGCGTTCCGGGCTGCGCTTCCTCCAGCAGCAGGTCAACCTGGTGGCTTGCCTTGCCGATCAGCACCTCCGCGCTGGACATGCCTGCCCGAACCATGCCTCGATCGACGGTGCCCATAACCAGCGCTTTGCTGGGCTGATCGCTGGCAAACTCCACCACGTGACCGGCAAACTCGAGCGCGTGGGCAATCGCCAGTTCACCCCGGAACCCGATCAGCGCACGATGCCCCGTAAACGACTCAAGCCGAGCATCCAGCGCTTCGGCGAGCGCAGCGATCTGCGACAGGGTCGACTGGAACTGCCGAACGTTTTGCTCAGCGCTTCCGGTCTGCTCCGGGTTGGCCATGTGACGGTAGTCGAGCGCCAGCAGCGCCAGCTGCTCGCGGGCCGGCTTGCTGCCGGGCTGCTGTGTCCGAGTCACGCTGCCCTGCTCAAAGGCAGGATCGGGCAGATAGCGCGACAGGTCCGACACGTACTCTTCCATGTCACGTTTTTCCCGCAGGTCGCTGAGCAGCGTTTCGAACGCGTTGCCCAGATCCACAATTTCCTGGCTGCCGCTGTGATTGAAGTGCTGCTCATAGTGGCCAGCGCCCGCCGCGTTCGCCGCTTCAGTCAGCGCCCCCAACGGCCGCGCGAGCCGCCTGGAGAGCGCCAGCGACAGGGCCATGCCGGCGACAATCGCCGCCAACCCCACCCCGCCGAGGATCCACGCCTGGCGTTCGAAGGGCGCCATCAGTGAATCCACCGACACGCCGGTGATCACGGCTGCCACCATCGTCTCTTCGTCGAGCGAGACCGGCTCAGCGTTGAGCATCCACTTGGCGCCGGCAACCTGCACTTCCCGGCGAAAGCCCTCGGCTTCGCCGCCGAGCATCTCCTCCAGCGAGCCCCCCATGCCGCCGAGGCCGTCGATGATCTGCTGGGTTGCGTCATCCGGCAGCGTGCTGGTGACGATACCGCCGGCCTGATTCACCCAGATCTGTTCGGTGCCGGTGGCGTTTTTGATTTCGTCGCTGAAGTCCGCGTCGATCCGCTTGCCGACAGCCAGGAACCCGATCAGCGTGAAGTTTTGGTCCATCGGCATCATCGACACCTGATACAGCTCATCCCCCTGCCCCCAGATGGCGGAGACCGGCGCCAGGAAGCTGATCAGCTCGTTCACCAGCGGATCGTCGGCGAGCGACTCCTCCTCCGTCAGCGGCCGATCCGTCCGGGCCAGCACGCGACCCTCGGCATCCATCACAATCGCCAGGTCGAACTCGTACTCCGACTGGCGCTCCGCCAGAAGGTCAGCAATCGACGACAGCACATCCTGCTCCGCCGCCTCCGCCACATAGCTGGTAACCGCCGTGTCGCTCGCGAGGATCTCGGACACGAGCTCCGCCTCGCGGGCGCGCAGGCGCTCGATATCAAACTCGGTCACCGTGGAGCGGGTCAGCGCGGCATCCACCGAGGAGGCCGCCAGCTTCTGGCCCTGCAGGACGCCCGTGCCCACGGCAGAGAGAACCACCAGCACAATCAGGGCGGCGGTGAGGAGGAAAAACTGACTCCCGAGAGTCAGACGGGATTTCGACTTAGTAACGTCCACGGCGCTTTCTCGACTTGTAGGACCGGCCAAACTTGTTCTTATGATTCGGCACCTGTCGCTTGACCAACGGCAGTTCGATCTCGACGGCGTCGCTCGAACCGGTGTTCACCCGGCGCGACGCGTTGGCCCGCTCATGCCACACCAGCAGCGTGCCCGGACCGGCCGGAAGATCCTCCAGGCGAAAACGACCACGTCGATCGGGGTACGTAAAATAGGGCGTCTCCAGGACCAGGATGTTGGCCGTCATTTCCTGGTGCACGTTGCAAAACACCCGAACTCGACCTGGCTCGGTAAAGCGATGGGTCTTGCCGTCACCCTTAGGTATCAGGCCGGCGTCGAAGGCGTTGCCGCCCGACACGGAAAAAACGTTATGCAAAATCGGATCACGGTTGGGGAAGCGCACGCTGGCGCCGACCGGTATCGCGAGGACCTTGGGATCAAACGTCTTCTTGCGGGTGCCCATCACAAACACCTGCGAGCTGTCCGCCGCCGGCCGGGCCGCCGGCTGGGGCTGGGCGCCGTCGGGTCGAAAATACACCACCACGTCGGTCACGCTGGACATCGCTTTTCCGCTGTCCAGCAGCCGGATCTGCCCCCGCAGTTCGGCGCCAGAAACAGCGTTAGAAACCGATAGAACAACCGCCAGTAACGCTATGTGCAGGCAGGTTTTTTTGGACACAAAATGCACCCCTCCCGGATAACCGCCCCATTTAAACCACTTGCGGGCGCAAGAGCAAGTCTGTGGGGCAGCGGGAAACCGCTGACAGACACCGGTTGGCGGCCACTTGCTACCGTTCAGAGGCCGTTAAAAGTGCGGTAAATCAGGGCGCTTCGGGTCGCGCTGCGTCCAGGTGGGCGAGCACCTCCGGCTCATCATGATAGATCTCGCGGTATCGCTGAAAGGCGTCCTCCGACAGGCGGAAGCCGGCGTCCGTCAGCACCAGGCCTGCGGGGCTGGCGTTGCTTAACGTCAGCTCAAAAGGCGTCAGTCCAAGCAGATTGGTCGCCCACATATCGGCCCCGGCCGCCAGCAGCCGGCGCACCGGCGCCGGGTCACACTCCGCGGCCGCCAGCATCAGCGGCGTATTGCCACGATCATCGGCCGCGTTGCTGTCGGCGCCGTTTGCCAGCAGCTGCTCAAGCACCGGAATCACGCCTTCTTTGGAAGCGCCGAATTCGCAGCCAGACCCAAAAAACAACAGGTGGAGAGGCTGCGTCTGGCGCCGGTCCAGTGCTGCCGTGACGTCGACCCCCGCGTCGATCAGCCCCGCTACCTCGGCCTCATCCGCGAGCCACAGTGCTTCGAGCCAGGCTTCAGCGGGCTTCCCCACCGGTTGGGTGGCCGTCGGCCTCTCTCGCCGAGCGTTTGCCTCCTTCGTCGCCGTTGAGTTGACCGCTTCGTTCGCTTCGACCGAGGGCCCTCGCGTCGAATACGAATTGAGGTACACGAGACCCAGCAGGCCCGCGATCAGCCCCAGGTATCGGAGGCTGCGTCCGTCGAGCCTCCGGCTACGGGTTTTCTTGGCCTGTGTCATCGCTCTCACTCACTGAAACGGTTTATCTCGCCTGTCTGTCTACCTTGTCGGGCGGCCGCAATTGTTGGACGCCCGTTCTTAACCCTCGGGAGACCCAAATGCATCGACTCGGATCGCCTGTCATGGCCCTCGCCGCCCTGCTCGCGATGGCGCTAGCCGGCAATCCGCCCACTGCAACCGCTGAGGCGCCGATGTTCCAGTTCCCGCACCTGGATCGCGAGCGCCGGATTGCCCCGCCCGACGCCTTGAGTTTTGGCACCTTGCTCGATTCGACCCCGGAAGGGCTGGAATCGTTGCACGAGATTCCGGATTCGCTGCTCTACGACGCGCTCCGGCCGGATGATCCCCTGCGTGACCTGGTGCTGGCCGGAAGCTTCAGCCAGGGCATCACCCTGGCGCAGCGCCGGGTCGAAATGCTGGAGGGTGAAGCCCAGCGCGAGGTCATCGCACGGGCACGGGTTGATTGGGGTCTGGCGCTTCACTTCGGCGGACAGCACGGCCCGGCGACGCAGCAGCTCGAGCGCGGCCTGTCGGTTGCCCG
>JBCDKA010000265.1:0-3851 GCA_038747195.1 Pseudomonadota bacterium | reverse complement strand
GTTGATTTCCGACAGGCGACTGACCGCCAGCGGGAACAAACCCTGGCTGGCGACGCCGTTGGCCGCAAAGTGCTGATCGACCGTCGCCACCTGGTCGGGCTGGATGTTGATCAGGAAATAGTTCGGCGCATCAGCCGGCAGAGTGTCGCGCCAGCCGCTCAAAAGATCGCGTTGAATCACTCCCAGCAGAAAGATAGCCGTAAGGCCGAGACCCAGGCCGGCCACCTGCATCAGAACCCCGCGGTTTTGCCGGGCGAGATTGGCCACCCCGTAACGCCACCCCAGCGTTCGGCCGCGGGCCAGTCGCCGAGCCATACGAATCAGGAGGAAAGCGCCGCCGGCCAGCGCGAGGCCGGCGCCCAGGGAGGCACCGGCCATCACCGCGCCGAGCTTAATGTCCGCCGAAAGCCACCAGATCAGGGCGAGCGAGAAGGCGAGCGCCAGTCCGTCGCCGATAAACTGGCTCGCGGGCGCGTCGCCCAGCTGGCGGTTGAGTACCCGGACCGGCGGCACGTGACGGAGGCGCAGCAGCGGCGGCACGCCGTAGCCCAGCAGGGTCAGCAGGCCGATACCCATGGCCACCAGCACCGGCTGCAGGCCCGCGCTTGGAATGGTTCCCGGCAGCAGGTCTCCGAGGGCCAGTACCAGCAGGTGCTGACTCAGATACCCGAGGCCGGCGCCCAGCAGCAGAGCTGGCAGCGCCGTCCACAGCAAGACCAGCGCAAAAGCGAGGATAATGGCATTCTGGCGACTGCCCAGGCAGCGCAGAATGGCGACGGTATCCAGGTGACGCTCCACAAACTGCCGTGCGGCGATCACGATGGCGATGCCGGCCAGCAGCACGGCGGTTAGCGCGGCCAGCATCAAGAACTGCTGCGCCCGATCCAGCGCCCGGCCGATCTGCTGCTGCGATTCAGCGATGGTCTGGATGGATTCGCCGGGCTTGAGGTTCGGCACCAGCCAGTCCTTGAACGCGGCCATGGCCTCCGGCTCACCGGCCACGAGGGCCCGATATTGAACTCTCGCGCCGGGGCCCAGCAGGCCGGCGGACTCGATGGCCGCAAACGGCAGCATGACGCGGGGCGCCAGGTTGAATACGCCGCCGCCCGCGTCGGGTTCCAACGCGATGGTCTCCGAGACCACAAAGGACTGATCGCCCAGCTCCAGCGCCCCGCCGATCGCCAGGTTGAGCTCGGCGACTACCCGCGGGTCAACCCACGCCTGGCCCGGTTGCGGAACACCCGTAGCGGTGCGGGCGGGTCCATAGAGTTCGCTGGCAATCTCCAGTCTTCCGCGCAGCGGATAACCGTCGCTGACCCCTTTGACCTGAACCAGCAGCGACTGATCGCCGGCGAACGCCACGGTGGGAAACTCGATGGTCCGGGCCGTCTGGAGCCCTCGATCGCGAGCCTCTTCGAGCCAGGCGGCGCTGACGACCTGGCGAGATTGAATGACCAGATCGGCCGCGAGCAGCTCGTTGGCCCCCATCGTTAAGGCCTTGCTAACCCGCTCGGAGAAAGCCCCAACCGAGGTTAACGCCGCAGCGGATACCGCTAGCGCCAGAGCCAGCGCCCGAAGCTCGCCCGCCCGCCACTCTCGGCGAACCTGACGCAGCGAGAAGCTGATTACCTTCACGATTCAGCCACCAGGCGCGGCTGGGATTCCGACTGGATTTGGCCGGCCTCCAGTCGGATGACACGGGCGCAGCGATCCGCCAGGCGCTGTTCGTGGGTCACCAGCACCAGCGCCGTCCCGGCCTGCTGGTTGAGGTCGAAAAGCAGGTTGATGATCTCCTGACCCGTCGCGCTGTCCAGGTTGCCCGTCGGTTCGTCGGCGAACAGGATCTGCGGCTCGCCGGCATAGGCGCGCGCGATCGCGACCCGCTGCTTTTCGCCCCCGGACAGCTGGTTGGGATAGTGATCGAGGCGATCGCCAAGGCCGACGCGCGTGAGAATGTCCCGCGCCTGCGAGACCACGTTCGCGGCGCCGGCGAGCTCGAGCGGCAGCATGACGTTTTCTTCGGCGGTGAGGCTGTCCAGAAGGTGGAATGACTGAAAAACGAACCCCACACCCTGGCCGCGCAGCGCCGCACGCTCGTCCTCGCTCATCGCGCCCAGGTTGTTGTCCAGCAGCTCAACCGACCCGGCGCTGGGCTGATCGAGGCCGGCCAACAGGCCCAGTAGAGTGGTCTTGCCCGAGCCCGAAGGCCCGACGATCGCCAGCGAGTCGCCCTGCGCCACGGCCAGACTGGTGGGCTTGAGGATCGTGAGTTCGCCACCTGGCCCGCTGACCGCTTTGCTTATATCCTTGGCGTTGAGTATGAATCGTTTATTCAACATCGAGTCTTCCTGGCTCCTAGCCGTTGGGTTGGTGAGTGCGCTGTTCTGGTCATCTGCCTCGGCAGATAGCTCGGGCGCTGCGCCGGGACCGGTATTGGTACTGGGTGACAGCCTCGGCGCCGCCTACAACCTGCCGCTTGGGAGCGGCTGGGTCGATCTGCTGGAACAAACGCTGACCGAGTGCCAGGTGGGTGTCGTGAACGCCAGCATTAGCGGCGACACCTCAGCCGGTGGCCTGGCCAGACTACCCGACCTGCTGGAGACCTACCAACCGTCAATCGTCCTGGTTGAACTCGGCGGAAACGATGGCCTGCGTGGTCTCCCCACCTCGAAACTCTATGAAAATTTGCGTGAGATCGCGGTGAAGTCGGAGCGGGCGGGCGCCCGCGTGGTGCTGGCGGGCATGCAGATTCCCGGCAACTATGGTGCTCGCTACCGCCAGGCGTTTAGCGACGTCTATCCCGAGCTCGCAGCGGAACTGGAGGTTGCCCTGATCCCATTTCTGCTCGAAGGGGTCGCCCTCCAGCCCGGCATGATCCAGGGGGATGGTATCCACCCCACGGGTGCCGCGCAGCCGGTGATTCTCGAAAATGTGCTTCCCTACGTGTCATCTCAGCTTGACGCCTGCGTCCTCGGTGAGGCGGACAAGGCGGGAATGACAGCCCAGTAATCGCCTCGCGGCCGGGCGTTTTTGGCGCCGACTGTCAACGCACAATGACGACCTGAACTTCACACCGGCATCATGAAAAGGCCTAATATACTTGCCGGCTGATTGCACCAGTCTCCAACGGAGTCAATTTTATGGGAGCAGATGACCAAGGCTTGATCCTCATGATTGAGGACAACCACGACATCGCAGAGATGGCGTCCGAGTACCTCGAGCGCCGCGGCTATCGCATGGACTTTGCCGCAGACGGCCTGACGGGCCTGCATCTCGCCGTCACCAACACCTACGACTGCATTGTGCTCGACCTCATGCTCCCAGGCATGGACGGCCTCGCGCTGTGCCGACGGCTCCGACAGGACGGCAAGAGCTCGACGCCGGTCATCATGCTCACCGCGCGAGACACCCTCGACGACAAAGTGCAGGGTTTGGACGCCGGCGCGGACGACTACCTGATCAAGCCGTTCGAAATCCGCGAGCTGGCCGCGAGGGTCAGCGCGCTGATCCGCCGTTCACGCCGGCAGGTCAGCCACGAGGTGCTGACCGTGGGTGACATGACGCTCGACACCTCCACGCTGCAGCTCAAGCGCGGCGGCAAAGACCTCTCGGTTTCCCCGATCGCCCTCAAGCTGCTCACCATTTTGATGCGTGAGTCGCCGAAGGTGGTGTCGCGCCGCGACATTGAGCACGAGGTATGGGGTGACGTGCTGCCCGACAGCGACACCCTCCGGAGCCACCTCTACAACCTGCGGAAGGTGATCGACAAGCCGTTTGACCGGCCGTTGCTGCACACGATTCACAGCGCCGGTTACCGCCTGGCCGACCTGGAGGTCGAGGCCGCCGAGAGC
>JBCDKA010000264.1:0-3853 GCA_038747195.1 Pseudomonadota bacterium | reverse complement strand
GCGGCGGTGCGAAACACGCAGAAGTCTCGATAGGCTTCGATTTCGTGTTTGAGCTCGCGGACTGCAAGTTCGATCATGATCGCGTCATCGAGGAACCCCAGGCCGGGAATTTCATCCGGAATGAGGTCTTCCGGATCACTGAAATAGGCCAGCGCGCTCATCACGCGCTTATGCTCATCGGGCGGCATGGCCCAGCCTTTGTCCTCGACCATGGCGATCAGGCCACGCAGCCGGGACAAACGGTCGGTGATGAAGTTGGGCGCTTTCTTGGCGTTGACCTCGGCGAGAAGCTTGGTGGCAGCGGCCACGATGGTGGCCTCATCGGTATCCTTGTGTGCCTTGATGGCGCGGCGCATTACCCCACGAAAGTGGCTCAGGTCTTTATCACTTAAATCGAAGGTAATCCTCAAGGAACTGCTCCTCAGTCTTGGCCGCGGTAAAGCGTCTCAGCGTAACCCTGCGGTGGCAAAGGCGTCAATGTGGCAAATGGCCAGCAGTTGACGCCCAGGCATCAGCGTCGCCGGAAAACCTTACGACGAGGGCTGACCGTCGGGGATCGGTCTTGCATGGCTGGCGGCGGTCGGGCGGCGCCTGCTTTTGCGCCCGTTCAGCAGCCAGCCGATCGGCGTCCAGCGAACCAGCAACGCATAGCTGATCAACCCGAGCAGCATCGTCGAGACGACCGAGAGCGCCAGCTTTACCCACAGGCCCCCGTCGAAGTCCAGCAGCGCAAACTGGATCCAGAAGAGCAACGGCAGGTGGATCAGGTAGATCCAGTAGGACGCGTCAGCGACGTAGCGCATCGCGCCGCTGGCTCGATCGAGTAGACGCTTGCCAAGGACCAGGCAGGAAAGGGTCATCCACCACGAGACGAAAGCGCCGGCTACCGCCATGGCGATGTGTTCGACCGTAAGCCCATCCGGCTGGCCACCCTGCGCCATAATCTGTTCCATGCTCACGGACTTCGGCATGAAGTAAAAGTAGACGGCATAGAGCGCCACGCTGCCAGCCAGCATCCAGCTCACGTGCGGTCGCAAACGCTCCAGCAGCGTTTGCTGTCCAAACAGGTAGCTCCCAAAGAGGAAGAAAAGCCCATAAAAGCCGAATGACCACCCGTGGGCCATCAGGCCATCGGGTGCCGGGTGAGGAGCCGTCTGACTCAGCAGCGCGGGAACGGTCAGGATCGGCAGCAGCAGCATCGCAGGCCAGGCTCCAAGCCCATCGAATCGCGCCAAACGGGCCAGGATTCCGAGTCGGCTCAGCAGAAGCCAGACGGGAATAAACAGACAGAGCTGGTAAAGAAACCAGAGATGGCTGAAGGAAAACGGGGGCGGCGTCTGTTCGGGCAGTGTCTGCAGCCACTTGATGAGGCCGAGCATCGGTGAGGGTTGCGCCACATGCTGGCTGGCCCATTCAATACCGGCGATGGTGGCGATAGTTACCAGCGGCAGGAAGACCAGCAGCGGAAGCGCAATCCGCAGCGCGCGGTTCTTCACCAGTCCCCAGGCGCCACGCTTACGCAGCAGGTAGGCGGCAAAGAAGCCGGCAATGAGGAAAAACAGCGGCATCCGGAACAGGTGGCTGAACCAGGCGACGGCGTCGACCCACGCGGCGTTTTGCGAGTCTGCGGACAACCACAGGTTGGCCATAAGCGGGCTGTGCGCCAGCATCGCGTGAAACACGACGCCCGCCAGCATGGCCAATGCCCGGAGGTTGTCCATGTAGTGATAGCGCTGGTCGATCGGCGCGGCGGTGTTTTCAGGGCGAGCGAAATCCTCGCCGGTTTTGACGTGTTCCATCCTTTCTCTCCGGTGGAAGGGTCGACCGCGTTGGCCAACCGTTTAGTGCGAAATCAGGTCACGACGGCTACAGGTAGTCGTGTTTTCGGGACTGGATCAGTAAAGTTGCGGCGATCAGCAGCACAATCGCCAAGAGCTCGGCGGCAATCAGCCCCAGCGAGGACCGGTTCCAAACCGCTACTGGACCCGACACATACGGGCCGATGCCCTCAATCTTGTTGAGGCTGTACATCACCAGGGAAATCAAAATATTGGTGATGGTCATCACCACAATCGTCCAGGCCTCCGACTCCATGACCAGCGCCACACAGAGCACCAGCACGTAAGCCAGAAACAGTTCGAGCAGCATGATGACGGTGAATGGGATCAGCCCGTTGGGCAGGCCCTCCTTGCCGAGGATGGTGCCGACGGCAGCGCCCACCAAGATCAGCCACGCGAGCAGAAAGATGCCCAGGTTGGCGCCCAGCTTGTAGACCGAATACTGCATGTAGGTGATGGGCAGACTCATGACCAGCGGCAGATTCTGCTGACCGCGTTCACCCACGACGTTGACAAACACCAGGTGCGCTCCGGTCACGATGACGGCTGACATAAGAAGCAATGCGCCGGTGTAGAACGCCGCTTCATGACCCGTGGCCAGCAGCCCGACACCGAGGATGCCAAGAGCGAAATAGGCCAGCAGCGGGCCGGCGCTGAAGTACACGTCCTTTTTGGCCAGCTCCCAAAGCAGGGAACGCACGCTGACCCGGTCAGGCGTCAAAGCGCTGTTGTTGGTGGCAGCAATTGTGGTCACAACAATACCTCCTCGCGGCT
Source organism: Pseudomonadota bacterium (assembly GCA_038747195.1). Taxonomy (GTDB): domain Bacteria; phylum Pseudomonadota; class Gammaproteobacteria; order Xanthomonadales; family SZUA-38; genus JANQOZ01. The sequence goes on along the minus strand of JBCDKA010000264.1, from coordinate 1,241 downwards.
GGCTTCAACCTCAGCCACAAATATCTCTTCCAGCGTCATCGGCTCGACGTCCTGGACTTCAGCGCCCAGGTGGGTCAGCCGCTCGGTCATCGCCGGCTCAAACCGATCGGTGACCACGCTCCCGAGCTGACCGCGATGGTGAAATTCCACCACGCCGGTGAGATCCTCCTCGCGGATCTCGTCGGCAGCGCGGAAGCGGACGCGTCGCCACTTATCCAGAAACGTCTCCTTGTCCTGCGAGTCGATGATCCGGCCTCGGTCGATAAAGGTGATCATGTCGGAGAGCTGTTCCACGTCTTGCGTGTTGTGGGAGGAAAACAGCACGGCGCGACGCTCATCGGCCAGCACCTCCAGCAGCTCGTTCAGCACTTCCTTCCGCGCGACGGGGTCGAGCCCCGTTGTCGGTTCATCCAGCACCAGCAGTTTTGGCCGACGCGCCAAAGCGAGGAGCAGTCCAGCCTTAACGCGCTGCCCGTGGGAAAAGCCTTTGAGCTTCTGCTCCTGCCGGAGATCAAAGCGTTTCAGCAGCACCTGCGCATAGTTGTCATCCCAGCGGGGATAGATTCGGCGCATGAAGTTCATATGCCAGGCCAGCGTGCCGTTCTTAAAGAGCCGCATGTCCTCAGAAGCAAAGCCAATGTCCCACTTGGCATCCGCCATCCGCTCGGGCATCGGCACACCCAGCACCTCCACGTCACCCCGATCGGCCTTGATCAGCCCCATGATCATTCGAATAGTCGTGGACTTGCCGGCACCGTTCGGGCCGATGAAACCCATCACGCAACCTGGCTCCAGCGACAGGTCAACGTCGGCCAGTTCAAAATGCTGGTAGGACTTGCCTACACCCTTCAGCTTGATCAGCGGTGCTGTCGATTCGTTACTATTCATGGTGCTATTCCTGGAGTCCTGGCTCATGCGTCAGGCCAGCGTTTTCGCAGCCGGCTGATCAGCTCTTCGACGTCAAGCCGCAGCGACTTGGCCGTCTTCATGACCTGCATCAAATGCTGATCGAGTTCGGCCTCTTTGAGTCGACTGCCGAGGTCATCGACCGCCGCGACAAACGAGCCTTTGCCCTGCTGCGTGACGATGACGCCTTCGTTTTCGAGATCCTGATACGCCCTCTTGATGGTGATCACGCTGACCTTTGCGTCCACGGCTAGCTCCCTGATCGACGGCAGCTTGAAACCGGGCTGCCAGTCACCCACAGCAATGCGCAGCTTGATCTGCTCCATGATCTGCAG